>CAZWLQ010000042.1:0-1811 GCA_964634615.1 uncultured Candidatus Saccharibacteria bacterium | reverse complement strand
GTTCGTGCGCTCAAAGAAGGCGTGCACACGATGCCATTTGCATCACCCTACAAGATGTACATCATTGACGAGGTGCACATGCTAACCAAAGAGGCATTCAACGCACTTCTGAAAACTCTTGAAGAACCACCGGCACACGTGATTTTTATTCTTGCGACAACCGAGCTCGAAAAACTTCCCGAGACCATCATCTCTCGATGCGAAGTGCATATATTTAAAACGCCGACACGCGCGCTGCTTCGCGAACACATGGTTGCAACCGCAAAAGAAGAGGGAAGTGAACTCTCGCCGGATGCTGCTGATCTGATTGCACTTTTAGCTGACGGCTCATTCCGCGATGCGCATGGTGTACTCCAAAAAGTGCTTACGGTTGCGGAAGAAAAATTGATTAGTGGAGAAAGTGTTGCGCGTGTGATGGGCGCTCCCGCGAAAGAGCGTGTGAATGACATCATCGCAGCGATTCGTACAAACAATGCGGATATCGCACTTTCTGCAATTGCATCAGCGCGCGAGTCCGGCATCGATATGAAGGTGTTTGGCCGACTCCTGATGGAGAAACTCCGTGCGGTGTTGCTGCTTCGTTTTTCACCAAGCATTAAAGAAACACTTCTGCTCGAATATACACCGGATGATATTGCCTTTCTTGAAGAAGCGGCAGAAGAAAAAGGTTCAAAATTGAATGCGGCGCTTCTTTCGCGATTCATTGATGCGTACGCGTTGCTTGATCGATCCGCGGTTCCTGGGCTCCCGCTCGAACTCGCGCTCATGGAGACGATTACGACCGCAGAATGAAGCGAAGTGTACAGATAAAATTAAAGAGCAACTTTGTCCGTGAAGAGGATGGCATTCTTGTTGTTGGTATCAACACGCTTCCTGAAAAAGGAAAAGCAAACGATGAAGTCATTCGAAAACTTTCAAAATATCTCAAAGTTCCACAAACAAGGATTCGTATCGTTTCGGGGCATACCACCCGGAAGAAGGTTGTTGAGATCGATGTGTAACTGTGGAAAGAATCACTGGGGCGGGGTATAGTGTCCGTGATACGCATTCCGGGGTCGTCTAATGGTAGGACATCAGGTTTTGGTCCTGAGTATCGGGGTTCGAGTCCCTGCCCCGGAACAATGTACATTTGGGATGGACTCATCCCATCACAAATCTACATTTAGTTTGTGGTAGGGACGAGAAAGCCGCAGGCGCGCCACTGGTTCAAGCGCCGAGGCGGGGTCGAGAGTACTTAGGATTTTCGAGCAGACGCGAGAAAATACTTAGTAACTCGTGACCGAGTCCCTGCCCCGGAACAAACATTTATGAAAAGAGATAATTTCAGTCAATTACCTAATTCTGCAGAATTGCAGAATATCCTTGAAGCGGAGATAAAAAGAGATATACCAAAGGGAAAAGAGGAATCTCACTATATGGATTTCTCTCCGCTTGTAAAATTAGCAGAGCATTTTGGAATTACAGCCAACATTGTTCTTTTAGACTATACAAAAGAAGATGTTGCACAACAGGACTTGTTTGAGAAAGGAAAATTGTTAGTCGAACAATTGAAAGAGAAACTCTTAGGCCAAGAACCATCTCCCGAGGATATAGAGATGTGCAATGCCGCGTATGATTATCTTGCCGAAGAAGACGCTCCAGAAGAAGCTGATCTTATTTTTGTGTTTGGCGCGAAGACTCCGTTACGAGTTGAAAAAGCAGTTGAACTCTATCAACAAGGACTGGCAGAAAAAATTCTTGTGAGTGGCCGAAATCCTGGCTATGCCGAGAAGCAATCTACTACCGAAGCAGAAGTATATGCCCAAATTGCT
>CAZWLQ010000041.1:0-2334 GCA_964634615.1 uncultured Candidatus Saccharibacteria bacterium | reverse complement strand
AAAAGATTAGCAGGAAGAGGCTCACCTAATTTCAATGTTGGTGGGGTTGTTTTTGTTGTTGGTGTGCCGGTTGGAATCAGTGGCGTTTCTCTGGTTGATGAAAATGCAGAGACCGGCGAAGGAACGATGGTGATGAAGATTGGCGCACGAGGAACGTGGAGAGCGATGTCGCACCTTCTTGCGCTTCTCGATACCTTCCCGTTTGTGTCGCACGTTGAAAGCGTCTCGCTTCTTATGAGCGAACCAGAAAAGAAGGGCGGTGCGCCGCTATGGTCATTCCGCGGAGAGTTACATCTTTCACTTCGTAATCACTAACGCGTCATGAAATCCTTCAAATTCAGCTTCAAACTACCGCACATGTCGATTGAGATGTCATGGCTCATAGCGCTCATTGTTGTCTTTGCATTAACCGCAAGTATCATTGCGTACTCAATCACACTCTTTATTGGCGCATCAAAGGCAGACGTCGCTTCGCCGGAAAGCGCAGTTGAAGTGGAAAGTCTTAGTCGTGAGATGCTCGCTGAAACCGTCGCTGACTTTGAAGCACGTGTGCGCCACTTCACCAGCACAAGAGCAAGTTACACTGCAACAAGCGACCCTTCGCTGTAGATATAAAGAAATCATAAAATCTTTCTTTAAGAGAGGTGTTCGTAGATAGAGAGCAGAGTAAAATTTACTCATGCCCTATAAACGTCGGGGAGATCAATATGTTGCACAGAAACGCCATCGCCTAAAAGTTCGTAACGATCTCTCAAACTACCTATCGGCGTGTTCGTGTGTTGATTGTGGTGAAAAAGATCCAGTGGTTCTTGACTTCGATCACGACGATCCAACGAAGAAATTCAAGTCTGTCTCAAAAATGCTTAGTGGCCACTATTCTTGGGCCTCTGTACTAAATGAGATAAAGAAGTGTAAAGTGAGGTGTGCGAATTGCCACAGAAGGCGCACACACGCCCAATTTGGTTTCTTCGGTAGAAAGCCCTTGTAGTTTAATGGATAAAACAGGAGACTTCTAAGCTTCTGATGGAGGTTCGATTCCTCCCGAGGGCACATGAATAGTGTATATACCACAAGAATGGTCGAAGCGATTGAGTTTGCAGGCGATGTCCATCGTGGCAAACAACGACTTCTTTCGAATAACCCTTTTATCGTGCATCCGATGCATGTGGCAAGTATTGTGCACGACTATGTGGACCTTCCAGAAGCCGAGGACCTTCTCATTGCAGCAATCCTCCATGACACCATCGAAGACAGCGAGCCCTCGGAAAAAATAACCAGAGACATACTTGCTTCGAAGTTCGGCGAGAATGTGGCACGGATTGTTGATGACGTCAGCATTAAATCCGCAGACGATACACTAGAGTCAAAAAAGCATTCTCGAGAATCAATTCTCACTAAAGAATGGGACAGCCAGCTTCTCAAAGTCGCCGATATCATCAGCAATACCGCATACAACATTTTCCGTGCAGGAATATACACTAAAAAACAGATAGAAGAGGCAACCGGGGAGAGTATGGATGAGAAGAATCGTATCAATAGAGATTTTCTGGCTCAGATTAACAATGAACGAGTCCGTGCATCCGGTATCCTTGCGCACGCAGAAGAAGCAATCTCACACCTGGAAGATGTTTTTAAATAGAATTCAGAAAACTACACAAAGGAGCGAATAGCGTTTTCAAATTCCCGGTACGCTCGTTCAAACCCTTCGGGGCCGGTTTCGTTCTTGATCACAACAGTTGCTATTCGTGGCCCGATTTCAAGTTCCATGCGGGCTCGTTCAAGTCGGCGCTGCACTTTTTCTTCCGGAAGGTTGGCTTCTCTGCCTCGAATCCTCCGCTCAAGCTCTTCGAGTGACGGAGGGGTTAAAAAAATAACAGGAATCGCGGGCATTTCTTTTCGAATCTGCTCCGCACCATGTATATCTACTTCGATAATTGTCGTTGTTCCGGGACGTAACTCAGATCGGGGAGTCCCGTAGTAGTCGCCATAGTGTTCATCGTATTCTAAGAACTCTCCCCGAGCGATAGCCGCTTCAAATTCTTCTCGGGTTTTGTAGAGATACGCACCATTGTCTTCGTCGCGCGCGGCGCGTGTTGTCCACGAAACCGCAAGATGCATTTCAGGATGTTCTTGCCTTAGTCGGCGAATCAAGCTTCCTTTTCCGCTCCCCGAAGGTCCAACGACGATGAATGCGCCTGCGGCCATAGTGTTTTGAAGTCTACCACAACATGTTGAACCAAAGCCAAAAATGAAGTATTGTGAGACGCATCCGCCTTCACTAGACTTCGTCGGGCCCACGCCGCGCCGAAGTCTAGCTATGGCGAGACGAAGGCG
>CAZWLQ010000040.1:383-2434 GCA_964634615.1 uncultured Candidatus Saccharibacteria bacterium | reverse complement strand
CTAAACAAGTACGCGTCGATACTGTCTCGAAAAATCACCGACGGATCAATGAGCTCGAGCACGTTAAGTGATTATATTGAAACGCATAACGCACCCGACGAGTTTGCTCTTCTTACCATCAATGCCATTCGATTGGCTGTTGAAACCACCGCAAGAAAGAACGTCTCTGCCGCAAAAACCTTGGGAAGAGACTATGCTGCGGTTTTAGAAAACATGAGCGACAACAACGCTTTAGGCGTACACGACGCACTCACATCGGCTTGGTCTCATTTGATTGCCGTGGGGGCCGCTGATGAAAACGTTTTAAAAAAACGCGGTACTGAGCATCCTTCTCTTGATGCGCGTTTCGCCGGAAACGAGAGGGTTGTTCAGAAAGAAGTGCGCGATCTCATTCCCCACGTACAAGCTATTGAGTCGGATCCCGCCTTAGGCTCTTTCATTTATCCCGTGGTGACCATCTTTGGTTCCCGTCTTAAGGGATACAGCACGGACGACGCAGATCTCGATATTGCTGTATTTGTTAAACCAAACACACCCCACAACAAGCAGACGGAGCTTCGTGAATTACTTGCCGAGCGATTTGCTGATCATCACATCAAAGGAAAACCTGTTGAATTTTGGCTTGAAGAAACGGAGTCTGGCCTTTCAGTAATTGATATGCCGAATCCGGACATGACGACTGCCGATAGCACATGGTTGCACATACTTTTTGGAGCCGCATGGTGTGGAAAAGAAGAAACCATAAAGATGCTCCACGAACGACTCCTTCCCCAGTACCTACACACAAAAGAAAGAGGCGGAGAGGGCGCTCGCTCGATCTGGTTGGAAGAAATGGAGCGCGAAGCACTTCAGTATCGATTGATGCATAAAGGGTACGCTCGTCACTACCCCGTTCATAGCGGAATGCAGAGCGAACACGCAGATCGCATTGATGGTTCAAGTGCTTTTTGGGATTCAGGATACCGTCGTCTCGCAACAAAACTATTTCTGAGTAGAGTGTTTCTTCCAAAACTTGCGTCTACCGCATCTTTAAAATGAAAAAAGGGCGACCACCGGTGTGGTCGCCCTTGAGGGACGAACGAATGTCTCGACTACCAGGGCTTCTTGCCGGGCCGACCGATGCCGGTCGGAACGTCGCTGCGGGTCATCTCGAGCTTGTCCCACGGAATCGTGGCGCCGAGCTGGATGAGCGCGGCCAAGTAGGCAAGCTCGCTTTCCGCCGTGACCTTGGGAAGACTCATGATGGCCAGAGCGTACTGCGTGATCGTCCGCTCGGTGCGGACGATCTCGGGACCAACCGCGACGCCGAGATCCTTGAGCATCTGCTCCCGCGTGCTGGCACCGACTTGCGACGGCAACGAGGGATCCTCGAGGATGTTCATGATGCGCGTCGCATCGTAGGCGAGCGCGCGGGACACGGGAATTCCGGGACCCGCGAAGACACGGTTGATCACGTTCACGACCTCCTCACCGGAAGTGCGAACGGGCGCCGTGTCGGGAGGAGCCATGAGGCCGGGAGGCATCGGCGCACCGCCCTGACCGGAGGCCATGACGAGCATGAGCGCACCGGGGTTGGTGGCACTACCGACCCAGGCCTGCTGCCAGGCCGAGAGCTGACCCTGGAAGCTCGCGAGAGCGCCCCAGAGCTTGCCATCGAGACGGGTGAGGAACTCGTTCTTGCGACGTTCCGACATGAAACTGCCGGGGACGCCGAGCACCGAGAGAACCTCGCCGTACTTCTTCTCGGTCAGCAGTCGCTGCATCTTGAAGTACTGTTCGCCCCACGGCTCTTCCTGCGACTCAGCGAAGGCCTCCATCCTGGCGAGGAGCTTCTCCGGGATGTTGAAGAGATCGACGCGGGTGGCGAGAGCCGCCTTCACCGCAGCGAGCACTTCCGTGACGCCAACCTTCAGGACGCCGCCGACCTTGAGGGCTTCGATGAACGAGGTCTCGTCGGGGACGGCCGGCAGAATCGAGAAGGACGTGACGCTGCTTCCCGCGGTCGCCGCGACCTCCACCTTGGGGCCGCGCAGCTTGGCGAGATGCATGTT
>CAZWLQ010000040.1:0-373 GCA_964634615.1 uncultured Candidatus Saccharibacteria bacterium | reverse complement strand
TGATCTTCCCGCTCGGGATGCCGAGGGAGCGCAGAGCCTCCTTGATGTCGGAGTCCGGCGCGGCTTCGGAGTTCGCGAGGATGCTGAGAGCGTCCTCGCTGGGCTCGCCGATGACCCCCTTGAGGGCCTCCGACACCTGCTCGACGGTCTTCCCGACCGCGAGAGCGAAGGTGCCGACCCGTTCCTGCCAGCCGGTGGGCATGGAGGAGGTGGGTTCGCTGACCGTCGCTTCGGTTTCGGGGGTGGTGGTGACTGGGTCACTCATGCTGTCTCTCCTTTCGTGAGAGAAGGTAGGTATTCTTTGGGAGAACACCTGATTGACGTTGTGATGGAGCTTCCGTCATTTAGATATCATATTTTATTAAATGCGTCA
>CAZWLQ010000039.1:0-2731 GCA_964634615.1 uncultured Candidatus Saccharibacteria bacterium | reverse complement strand
AGTACCGATTGTTCAGATTGTTCTTGTTGCCACACACGTCGTGCTTCTGGTAAGGCGGATTTTTCTGGCGACTTGTTTGCTCTGTGTAACTGATCTAAATCGTGTGCAAATGATTCAACCAATGAATCAAGAGATATCGCAGACTCTTCCAACAGAGACTCGCTCTTTTTCGTTGGGTCGATCTCCATGTCGGCAAGTACTGCGAGCGCATCATCAATGCTCTCGTGCAAAATAGGGTTGGTATCACTCTCTTTAATTTTCTCGACTTCTTCTCGAGAGATAATTCCTTTTTCTACAAGTTTTGGTATAAGGTGAGCTGCTTTGCTGACGCGGGGAAGCGGTCCTGTACGAAGTTCTTGTTCGGGGATATCTCCATCAACAAAATTAGCCCGCACGTCATAGATTCCTAAAAGGGAATGCCAATGATGCAAATAAGATTTGATGAAATTGGCAGCTGCTTCCTGAAGTCGAGATGATTCGGGGTGCCAAGATGCTGGTGGAAGCATCTCAAAAGGAAAGTACAACAAAATGCGCGCACTCTCAGGGTCGGATTCAAGCATCGCAACAAAACGTTCGTACGTTTCTGCTAATACATCCGGCTCAAGCAATCCAGCATCAACCGCACTTGAGACATCCATTTCAATTTGGGGAACGCTCGAAAAGACGGCATTGATTTGTTTCAAGAGCTCTCGGCGGTCCGTGGCCTGTTCTTGAAGCTCGGTATTCTCGCGTATGCGAGAGGGCCACGGGGAATCGCTCTCGTTTATATAAAGGAGCGATTCCGTTGGGGGCTTTTCGACAAAAATTTTCTTTTCTATCGATTCATTGCCTTTCCCAAAGGAGGCCATTTCTGGTTTAGGCATACGGTGATTGTATGGAATAGCTCGCAGACAGTCAACAAAAACTGATTTTGCTCCGCAGGATCTAGACTCGGGAATAGAACCGAGTGAAGATACAAAAAAAATTTCACTGACCTAAGGTATTTTTGTGCACCGCATATCAAAGAGTTTCTCCTATACTTTTCGACGTATTTAAGCTAAGGAAAGAATGATTCATGTAAGTTCCACTATCGTCCCTGTCGGCCATGCCTCCGGCAGGTAAGAGGCAGGCCGGGTCGCCAACCAATACACTCAAAGCTAGAAATGGTACCATTACCCCATGGAACGCTTGAAGCTTAGGGTTGCTGCGTATTGCTTTTTAATCAAGGAAGACACAATTCTTCTTTCCCGTCGATTCAACACCGGCTGGCGTGATGGTGACTATAGCGTGCCTGCGGGGCATCTTGAGGAAGGAGAAGGCGTTATGGATACTTTAGTGCGTGAAGTACAAGAAGAAACGGGCGTGGAGCTTCGAGTAGAAGACGTCGAGCTTGCTCATGTTATGCACAGAAAACCTGTGCAGTATATAGATTTCTTTTTTGTGACCAAGCGGTGGTCAGGTGAGCCAGCAATAATGGAGAAAGATAAGTGTGATGATATGCGATGGTTTTCGCTACACGATCTTCCTGAACACATGGTTCCTTCTGTTCGGTCTGCTATCGAACAGTATCAGAAAGGGATTCCGTTTTCTGATTTTCTGTTAGAGGGTTAATAGAGATTTCAATAGCGCAGTAAACTATCAAAATGAAACTCCTTCTTACCTCCGGTGGTCTTGAGAATCAAGCAATGGTCAATGCCTTGCGAGAGTTACTAGGTAAAGATTTTAAAGATGCCAAACTCGTTTTTATACCCACTGCTGCAAATATTGAAGCAGGAGACAAATGGTGGCTCATCAGCGACTTGGCTAAATGTAAAGAGCTTGGTGTTGGTGAGGTGGACATTGTAGATATCGCTGCTGTTCCTATGAATGTGTGGGGCCCTCGTTTGCAAAATGCAGACGTTATTATGGTTGGTGGCGGAAACACGTCGTACCTCATAAAACAAATGAAAGAATCTGGACTCGCTGAACTTCTGCCCGAGTTGCTCAAAACTCGTGTGTACGTTGGTATTAGCGCTGGTAGTATGATAGTGGCTCCAAATCTTTATGAAAAAGAGATGCAGCGATTATACGAAGAGCCCATTGTTGCTGACGATGAGGAAGACGGTCTTGGGCTCGTTGAATTTCTTGTTGTGCCACATATGAACTCCCCATTCTTTCCGAGTGTCACGATGCTCATCGATGAAGTCGCAGAAAATATAACCACCCCGTTGTATGTCATCGACGATCAAACAGCGGTACGGGTTGTCGAGGGTGCCGTCGATGTTGTCTCTGAGGGAGCGTGGAAGCGTTTGAATTAGTAGATCTTAATTTCAAGTATGGAACCAAACAACGCCCGCGACCAATTGGATTTACTTCGGCGAATAGAAACCCTTGCTGAACAGATGAACGCACAAATGAGCACGCGAAGTCAGTCGATGATTCGTCGCTACCCGCTCTCCTTCGCATTGCTTGCGCTCTTTGGCATCGTTGCAGTGAGCGAGGGTGCTAAGGGAATACTTGAAGATATTACTCTATTTAAAGACCATCCAGCGATTATGTTGATTGTTGGCGTTGCTGTACTCACCACACTCGGGTCTTTGTATAAAAAATTGGATACATAATCATATGCATCACGACGAGACCCTCACAGAGCACATACAAACGCCTCTATGGAACCTCAAGGAGGATTCCATTCTCCGTACGTTCGAGTTCAAGGGCTTTGTTGAAGCAATGGCGTTTGTGAATAAGGTCGCGCAGGTAGCAGAAACTCTCG
>CAZWLQ010000038.1:0-2787 GCA_964634615.1 uncultured Candidatus Saccharibacteria bacterium | reverse complement strand
AACGACGCTATTTGGATTAGGCAACCTAGCAGGCGGACAATCGCCTCGGTATACTAGACATATGATCATCACCTATAACGCAGTTGAATCCTTCAAGGTACAGCAGGGCGATCTCACGATTGCCGTAAATCCCGTTTCAAAACGATCAAAACAACCCGCCACAAGTTTTGGGGCCGATATTGTTCTTGTGTCAACCAATCATGAAGATTTAAATGGCGTTGAGAGTGTCTCGCGAGGAGAGAAAACACCATTCGTGATTCAAGGCCCAGGAGAGTACGAGGTTGGTGGTATTTTCATCAGAGGATTTTCTGCAAAAACGCTCCTTGATGGGAGAGAGGCACTTACCACTATCTACCTCATCACCCTTGAGGATTCGCAACTTTGTTTCTTAGGAGCACTCGGATCGGGAGTTCTTGCGCCTGAAGTGCTCGAAGCACTTCCCGACATTGATATACTTTTTATCCCTGTTGGAGGCGACGGCGTCCTTGATGCAAAGGAGGCCCACAAGCTTGTTGTGTCACTTGAACCGAGAATAACGATTCCTATGCATTACACGAAAGAAACGCTCGGGGCATTTTTGAAGGAAGAAGGAGCCACAGCAACCCCCATCGAAAAACTGACCATAAAAAAGAAAGAGATACTCGAAAAAGAAGGGGAGGTCATTGTACTTGCCCCTCAAAGCGCGTAACACCACTCGTCATGTTCGTATTGCTTGCTCGTCTTCGTCAACGTCCTGAAAAAGATCGCAGGCGAATTGCTTTTCTTGCCGCAGTGTTCATAACGATTACCATCGTGCTCATGTGGCTTGCTTCAGTACTTATTGTTCGTCGAGATGCTGTGGCCGCAAAACCTGTCAAAACCCAAGACTCGCCAACAACAAGTGTGTGGAAGCAATTGAAGTCAGGAGCAGGGTCGTTTATCGGTGCCCTTAGTGATTAAAAAGCTTCAAAACGGGTGACTTTTCCTGTATACTGATAAACACCACTATGGCAAAAAAGACCGATGATATAACACCGATAGAGCGACCAGCAGGTGGCATTGTGGCACGAAACGTCGTCACAGAAATGAAGGAGTCGTACCTCGACTACGCGATGTCGGTCATCACTGCACGCGCTTTGCCAGATGTTCGTGACGGGTTGAAACCGGTGCACCGACGCATCCTCTACGCGATGTACGGCATGAAACTAACCGCGTCGACGAAGGCTCGCAAGTCGGCTGCAGTTGTCGGTGAAGTGCTCGGTAAGTATCACCCGCACGGCGACGTGTCTGTTTATGATGCGATGGTGAACATGGCACAAGAGTTTTCATTCCGCTACCCACTCGTTCTCGGCCAAGGAAACTTCGGTTCAATCGATGGCGATCCTCCAGCTGCGATGCGATACACCGAAGCACGTATGTCGAAGCTCTCGGGAGAATTGCTCCGTGATCTTGAAAAAGAAACTGTTGAATGGCGCTCAAACTATGATTCAACTCGAAAAGAACCAACCGTTCTGCCGGCTGCGGTTCCGAATCTTCTATTGAACGGCGGACTTGGTATTGCGGTTGGTATGGCAACCAACATTCCCCCGCACAACTTGCGAGAGGTTGTTGGTGCAACAGCTGCCTTAATCGATAATCCTGACGTAACGCACGACGAGTTGATGTCGTTCGTGCAGGGTCCCGACTTCCCGACAGGAGGAGTGATTTTTGGCGCAAAAGACATTGCGCATGCCTATGCAACAGGCAAGGGTGGCATTGTGACCCGCGGTGAGGCGGATGTTCTTGAGGGAAAGAAGGGACAATTTCAGATTGTTGTTACGTCACTTCCATATCGCGTCAATAAAGCGGAACTCATCATTAAAATTGCTGATTTGGTGCGTGAGAAAAAGATTGATGGTATTCGCGATATCCGTGATGAATCCACAAAAGATATTCGCGTGGTGATTGAGCTGAAGACTGGCGCACACCCGCAAAAGATTCTCAACTATCTCTACAAGCACACACAACTCGAGGACACCTTCCACATGAATACGGTGTGTCTTGTTGACGGTGTTCCATACACCCTGCCACTTAAAACGATTCTTGAAGAATTCATCAAGCACCGCTTGGTCGTTGTGCGCCGACGCACCGAATTCGATTTGCGAGAGGCACGTGCACGCGAGCACATTTTGATCGGTTTGACCAAGGCGCTCGATCATATCGATGAGGTAATCGCGCTCATCAAGAAATCAAAGGATACCAACGAGGCGAGAGATAACTTAATGAAGAAATTCAAGTTCTCTGAGTTGCAGGCAAACGCCATCCTCGACATGCGATTGCAGAAGCTCGCGGGTCTCGAACGCCAAAAGATTGAAGATGAACTGAAAGAGGTCCAGGCGTTTATCGAAGAGTGTGAAGCACTCCTCAAGAATGAAAAGAAGATGCGTGGCGTCATCAAAACGGAACTCCTTGATATTGCCGAAAGGTACGGCGATGACAGAAAAACAAAACTCATTAAGGGAGGTGTAAAGGTGCTTTCTGTCGAGGACCTGGTTGCTGATGAAGAAAATGTTTTGGTCTACACTGCCGGTGGTTACATTAAGCGAACCAACCCAACGGAGTACAAGGCACAGAAGCGTGGTGGTGTCGGCGTTATCGATCTCGATACAAAAGAAGAAGATTTCGTAACGACCTTTTTGACTGCATCAACACACAGCGACCTCTTGTTTTTCACCGATCGTGGTAAGGCATATCAACTCAAGATCTATGTGTTGCCGGAGGCACAGCGTGCGACAAAACGAAAATCAAGTATGAACTTTATCTCGCTCG
>CAZWLQ010000037.1:0-4090 GCA_964634615.1 uncultured Candidatus Saccharibacteria bacterium | reverse complement strand
TGAGTCGAGGATGGACCGAAAAAAACTTTGAAGAAGTGCTAAAAAACGCAACTAATGATTTTTTTGATGAATTGCGTTACGTAAAAATGGGGCCATGGAGGAAGGGGAGAGTTACGCTCCTTGGTGATGCTCGTCACGCATTCGCTCCTATCATTGGATGGGGGGCTTCTCTTGCGCTTGAAGATGCGTGGGTATTGTCAGAAGAACTAAAAGAGTCCGACGATGTTACTCAGGCGCTTATGAGATATGAAAAGAGAAGAGATAAACGCGTTCGGAGAGTAAGAAGGTTTTCCAGTTTAATAGAGCTTGCTGCTAATTTCACAAACCGAGCCTTCGTCTTTTGCCGAAACACCATCGGACGTTGGTTACCTCGATTTCTACTCACATTTCCTCTACGAAAGATGCTTAGGGAAGAAATATAAGTGGCGTATACTAGTTCCAACATCGTCCCAGGTAGTTAACCAATACATATGGAGTCTGAACTTAAGAGAGAAGCTGCACCGTCCTTCACCATGCGTGAGCTTTCTGTGGAAGATGCTGCCGCGTACTTTGATCTTATTCAAAACAATCGAGAGTACTTTTCTAATTTCGATAATATGTCTCCTGACAAATATCCTACGGTGGAGAGTGTGGTGGGAGCTCTCGCTCAAAGTAAAAAGAAACGATGGGGAATCTTTGAGGGAGATGCATTGATCGGTTCTGTCAGCATTAAACCGACAGATTCTCCTGATGTGGGCGAGATTGGCTACCTCATTGCAAAAGATTACTCGGGAAGAGGATATGCTACAGAGGCGGTAAAGAATGTTCTTGGCCTCATTCCGGACTCGTATTCAGCCGTTATTGCGGTTACAAATCCGAGCAATGTAGGTAGTGAGCGGGTGCTTCAGAAAGCGGGGTTTGTCCTTTCTCAAACGAATGATCAGGGACACTCTGTCTATCGGTTAGATCGACCTCGCAGATAGTCAACACGTAATTTATGAACACCATCCTGAAACTATTTGCTTTTCTGTACGCCTTCCATATGCGTCGGCTTGAGCGAGAGGTTGGCTACAAGGTGACATTCTCAAATATTCCCAGCACATGGATCAACGGGTGGATGACATTTGATATCGGAAAGTCCTGGGCAAAGTACGGTATTAAAGCGCAAGGTGTTGATTATTTTACCCTTGGGTCGCTTGGGCAAGACGATATTTCTTCGCGATTTCTTCGGAGTGAAAAGCAGTACCAATCATGGCTCGGTGCGTATCTCGTGAAGTTTAAAGAAAATAGAGAGTTCTCAATCCAGGATCACTTCAACTTGGCCGTTGCTGATCAAAAAAACTGGCTAGGAGACTTCGGTGACGCTCGACCATTTATAAAAATGCCAGTTGAAAGTATTACCTCAACTATGCCGATAACGGTTGGAGGGTATGAGGGGTTTTTGTACGAGTTTTCGGGTGGCCCATCGCAGAGTGATGTCGGAAGTAAAAGTAATAATCTTCGCAACAGGATTTTGATGGGACTCATGGCATCGATGTTCAATTCGTGCAACCCCAAGTTGCATCTAAAAGGAAAGAATTTCATTCCCAAACAAATTACCCACGAGTACGAGACAGTGATTCTCAAAGGATACGTTGCCATACTTACTCTTGAAAAGAATATAAAAGTTGTTCTCTATGGTAACGGCGCCACTCTCTTGGACACAACTGCAAGCGACGGGGATTATTACCCGCTACTAAAAGACGACATAGTAACAGCGTTCCGGTCGGTTATAATCAATAAACTCGCTTCATCAAGGTGAATCCCAACCCAACCAGAAAAGAACAACCACGATGAGACAAAAAGCCAAGGAACTATTACAGCTACTCTCAATTCCGCTTATTTTAGTAGCGGTATATTTGTTCATTCGTCTTGTCTGGGGGCTTCTTGATTTGCCCCCAGAAGGAGAGCTTCTCATCATCGTTAGAGAGTGGTTCTCACGCTACGGGCTCTGGGTTGTTTTTATCAGTGCGCTCGTCGAAGGGTTTTTATTACTCGGACAATATTTTCCAGGAGGAGTTATTATTTTTCTTGGCGTCATCACCGCAGGTAAAGACATCCCGCGAGCCATAGAGGTAGTGTTGGTTGTCTGCCTATCATTTTTTATCGGATACTCCCTAAACTACCTGGTAGGTAAGTATGGGTGGTATAAGCTCCTCGGAAAGTTTGGTCTGGCCGGTTCCATTGATGCGTCCAAAGAAAAAATCATGAAGCACGGATTAAGTGCGGTTTTTCTTAGTTATTGGGACCCAAACTTTGCGTCAATCACAGCAACCGCAGCCGGAATCCTTAACGTTTCTTTTAAAAAGTTTTCCCTGTACTCGGCAGCAGGGATTATTGTGTGGAATACCTTCTGGGGAACGCTTGTGTATACACTGGGCGAAGCAGCGCTCAAGATTACCGGGCTGAAGTGGGTTCTTATTATATTCGGCACGTGGATAGGAGTTATTCTCGTTAAAGAATATGTCTTGCGCAAAAAGCTTTCTGTCCAAGACCAGGTATAGTTTTTGACTACAGTCTCGGTTCGGAACCGTAGCGGGGAAGCGACGCCCGTCGTCGGATGACAGTAAGAACTTTCTCCGGGCGCATTTCTGTGACATAGTGACCACGGATTTGCACATTCCCAGAAACCTCCAAAGGAGAAGGCGATATGCGTACGCTGCGAGCGCTACGAATTGCATGGGTTTTTCTGACTCGCGTGGCCCTGCGATGTCGCAGAGCAAGCCTCGGACGTGCTTTACGGAGCGCGTTTCAAGAACTCGGGGTGACCTTCGTGAAATTCGGTCAGTTACTTTCTGGCCGGTACGATGTTCTCCCTGAGAGTGATCTCCGCGAGTTGCGGACGCTCCTCGACAACGTGAACCCCTTGCCTGACGCGACGATGCTTGCAATCGTCCGCGAAGAGCTTGGTGCGAAGGCAGACGAGCTCCGTGATATGCGGGTGCTTGCGAGCGCTTCAATTTCGCAGGCCTACGCCGCGACACTCCGTGGCAAGAGTGTCGTCGTGAAGGTGCTTCGTCCAGGTATCGGCGACAGGGTGGAGACGGACTTGGTGATTCTCTACCGCCTTGCTCGTGTCGCGGAATTCTTCATTCGGAGTTTGAAGCGACTCGAGGTATCGAAGATGATTCTCGAGATGCGGGACTGGATGCGGCAGGAGATTGACTTCACAGTCGAGCTCCGCAACATGGAGCAGTTCCGTTTTCACCTCGCATCAACGTTTTCGGGTGGAAAGATACGCGCCGACCTCGGCCGTATGGTCGTGCCGTTGACCTATCCGGATTTTTCCACCAAGCGAGTGCTTGTGATGGAGAAGCTCGAAGGGCTCACGGTGAGTGCGTGGATGCGTGGGGAGCGACCCGACAACCTCGAGGCGTATGAACCGCAGAAGTCGCTTCTGACGTTTTTCGTTGGTTCGCTCCGACCGTTGTTCCACGGACACGGTGCGCCGTTCCATGGAGACCCACACCCAGCCAACACGATGCTCTTGCCACACGGCGATGTTGGTCTCATTGATTTCGGACTGATGGGCCAGTACGACGAGGCGACAATTCGGTCGGCGAACAGGCTCTTCTTCGCCATCTTCTTCCAGAACGCCTCCATGGCGACGGATGCGCTCATCCGCTTCGCTAAAATTCCTCGGAGGTATCGGGAGGAGTTGCTCCCGTCGATGGAGGAGTATCTTGAGGGTTCCCTTGATGGCGGGTTTGCAGAGTGGATGCAAGGTGTCGCGGGGATTTTGGTTGAGCATAAGATCCCAGGATCCCTTGCGTTGCCCTTGATGATTAAGTTCGTGCTTCTCGTTGACAGCATGGCGCACGAGTTTTTCCCCGGGCAATCAACGCGAGATCTGCTCGGATCAGAGCTCGAGTCGGGCGCCATGACGTGCATGATGCGGAATGTCGTGGGTGCTCGCTTCGATTCGGGGCTCCTCGCCCTTCTATACGCTCTTTCGGAGAAGTTTGCTGAAGGTCCGAGAGGGTGGGGGAAGATATTCGGTTGATGGTGCTCTTGTTGTTCTCATGGTGCCGCGCAGTCCCGCGGCACCTTTTTTATCCTGGCCAAACATAAC
>CAZWLQ010000036.1:0-5608 GCA_964634615.1 uncultured Candidatus Saccharibacteria bacterium | reverse complement strand
GTCAGAAATCGCACCGTTTCGTATTAATGACGTTCGAACCGCGCTCGCAGAAGGGGAGAAGGTGAAGGTTGTCATCAAAGAAATTGACGAGATGCACCGCATCAACCTTTCAATCAAACTTGCTGACCCAGAGTTTGCAACAAGAAAGGGACTGGTCGCCGCACCTGAACCAGCGCCGGGGACGTATCCGCCGCGCAGAGAAGGTCCTGATCGTGGTGGCTTCCACCGAGGACCTCGCCATGACGGCCCGAGACACTAGAACGCTGAACTCCCAACAGAATATGTTGGGAGTTTTAGTTCCGAAATAGTCGTTTCGGATTTATACTCTAGGGAATGGTTGATTCAACAAACAATCCCTTCGCGATGCCGGATGATTCATCTGTCCCTGAAGCGGCTACTCCAAGTGCGCCTATTCGTGATGTGCTTGGAGGCGATGAAGGAAAAGTGGTGACGCAAAAAGAGATTGTGCCGGAGGGATTTGTGCCTATTGTTCCTGTCTCAACACCGGTTGCGAAACTACCCGCCGTTGAAACACCACCCGTTGCAATTCCTCCTGTCGTC
Source organism: uncultured Candidatus Saccharibacteria bacterium (assembly GCA_964634615.1). Lineage (GTDB taxonomy): Bacteria > Patescibacteriota > Minisyncoccia > Phycocordibacterales > EsbW-18 > EsbW-18. The sequence continues at coordinate 5,047 of CAZWLQ010000036.1, read as the reverse complement.
GAGCCACAAACTCTTGAGGTTCCGACTACTCCAACGCCTTCCGCCGAAACTCCTTCTGCTCCGGTGATTAGTGTGATGCCAACTGAAGCGGAAGCGAAAAAAACGCCCATCACAAAGCCGCTTCGTGAGATTCCACTGCAAACAATTCCGGAGATGAAACAGATGCCCGTAGAGCGGGTCGCGAATCCAGAAACCCCCGCACCATCGCTATCAAGCGAAACGCTTCCACAAAAACAAAGTGCGATCCGAACACTGCAGTCTGACATCGCACACACTGTGAATAAAAATCAGCTCTCAATTGCAGGCATTGCGCTCGCACAAAAGGAGAAGGGTCGCTCGGTGGTTGAAGACAGCGAAGAAGAGAGCGGGCGGGGAAAACGCATAGCACTCACAGTCGGAAGCATTGTGCTCGTGCTCGGCGGACTCGCGGCACTTGTCGCCGCAATTTATTTTATGGCTGGCTCATCAGTTCCGTTTCTTCAAGACGAAGTTATGCCAGAGACACTTCTTCCTGCGGAAACGATTTCGATGTTTGATACAAGCACAACCACCCGCGCCACGCTCCTTCAGAAAATCGATTCGTTTGTTGCTGAAGGGGCCGTTGGTTCGCTCGACGTTCGCGCACTTCTCTTCACCGAGCAAATCGTCGGAACAACAACAGAAACAGCAATTCTTCCGCTTGATGCATTTTTTGAACTCATCGGTTCGCGCGCACCCGGACGCCTCGTGCGCACACTCGGACCCAACATGATGTTTGGTGCAATTGGGAACGAACCACTCCTTCTCACGACGCACACGTCATATGAAAATGCATTCGCAGGACTCCTTGAGTGGGAACCGGATATGGAAGACGATCTCTCCTTCATCGTTCGCACACCGCTCGCACCGGCCCCCATTTCTCTTCCCGAAGTACCGGACACAGAAACACTAACAGCATCGACAAGTTCAACCACATCAACCGTACCAACAGGAACCTCGTCCGCGGCACTTCCGTCAACAACAACGCCCGCAACGACGTCGCCCGTCGCGACAACGACGCCACCAGAGGTTGAGCCACTACCGACTCTTCACACAAACATGTGGAAAGATATTGTCATCAAAAACGTGGACGCTCGAGCGCTTATCCGCGATGACGGAGAAATCCTTTTGCTCTATGCATTCCTCAAAAACAACCTTCTTCTCTTCGCGTCGCGCCGTGAAACCGTGTCGATTGTTTTAGAAATCCTCGCCACCCCACAGTTCGGAGAGTAACCCTTACCTAGTAGCTTGTGGTAGGATTGCCGTGTATGAGACCCGAACATCCTCCACAAGAAGATAGTGCTGCCCCAAAAAGCGCTGACTCAATATCTGATTCTTTCTTTTGGCTTCGACATATTATTGATGATCCAAAAGAAGTTGACAGAATCATTGCTCATTCAGACCTTGTCGTCAAAGATGTAGAGGCTATCGACGAGAACGAATGGAGTGGAGACGTTGCAAAACGACTTGACGAACTCGCAGAGAAAATAAACGCTCTTGCAAAAGAAGGTGGGGACGAAGCGACGTATGACGTTCTCAATGCAATTCTCAAGAAGCGGGAGGTGGTGGCTAAAACTGGTTCTTTCTTTTTATTTGCCCGCCTAGAATCTCTCGCAGCATATGTAGAGGACGAGGGAATCTACGAAGAACGTTTCACTCCTTTTGCGATAAGCGGTGAACAACAGGGACTTTATACACCGGAGGGAGAACTGTTCATATCAAGGGACGATATTGATACGGCTGTTTTAAAAGACTTGTCCGAGAAGATACACGAGCTTGACTACAATATCCATAACTACGAGCTCAATGGAAATATTGTTGGCGCTCCATTCACAGAAAGTAGCGCAACGTTGTATGAGCAAGAAAAAAAGGAAAAGGGGGTGTTGTTGGACAAACTCCGGCGAGATTTTTTCCGACCACTAACAATCGAGGATCTGACCGCAACAAAAATCGAACCGACAGAGGTAAAGACTTCACTCGCCGACTTCGCAAGCATGGTTCATGGACCCATGAGAGAGATCGCTTCTTTCCATTTGAATTACAGCTCAAGTTATGTTGATGAGGGGCTTGGACCAAGTACTGGGGGAAACCTTTCTGATCTTTCACTCCCCGAACAATTTAATCTCCTGTCGTTCTTTAAAGAAAAACGAGTCGCCGACGTCACAGCAGTTCGAGGGTTCGCTCTGCGATACGGTACGCCGGGCCTTCGCACCTTCCTCGCACTCGAGCACGACAGAGGTTTTGGTGAATCAATCCTTGCAATTGGCGAGAAGCTTCCTGAACAGACGGCTCGTTCTGTGTTCAAAAAATACGGAGAATTGATAGATGCGGCAACAGCAGCGGAGCGCTATGTTGTCGAAACATTTGGAAAGAGGGGCGAGAAAGGAGCTGCGAACACTATTGCCGAAACGCTCACCACAAAGGCGAATACTCTATTGCGACGCGTCGCGGATGACATCTCAAAACCCGAAGCACCTATCGACGAGGTCGTTGATACGCTCTCAATCCAACTGAACGAGATGGAAGCCGATGTCGACCTTTTCCTTGCAACCTTCAAAACGCTTGCACTGCAAGGGGAGCGAATGTCGCTTGCGGAGATACGAGAGCTTTCCTTTGAGAGTGTGCACAGTAAGAATCTCTCGCAGGACGATATCGACGCAATGCGTAGAATGTACGAAAAAAACTACGCTGACAAACCAGTACTTCGTGATGCACTACTCCAAACCTTCGATGCTGGCATCGAGGACGAACGCACACATGACTTAAGCGAGACCGATACGCGTTTTTATCTCCTCCGTCGCAACGGAAAAATCATCGCATTCGACCGCTTTGTCGAACATGCCTATGCTCCAGACACAACACATCTTGGTGCGTTCAATGTGGATCCTACCTATCAAAAACACGCTCTTGGACAAACATTCCTCGATGAGACCGTAAAAAAAGAGAGTGAAGAAAAACAAGTCGTTGCTGAATGTGATGCATTCGCGCCAATGTCCATGCACTATGTTGAAATGGGATTTGTCGCAAACAGATATTTCTTATTCGAAGGAAACCCGAGTCTTGCTATCGAATACAATGCAAATCTTGAGACCGAAGGTAAACATCTCTCGCGAGAAACACTCATGAGCCGAGCAATAGTACCAACCGCTCTTAATCCAAAAGAATCCGTTCACGTCGTGCGTGTGTCTGACCCACGCGAGATCCCATTCTCGCTCCTTGATGAAGGATTCATCATGACACGCTATCTCAAAGAATCTTCTGGTACGTACGCCGCCTTTGAACGCCGCGCTTAGTTTGTTTTTTCGAGCGCGCCCCACGTGAAATCAAAGAGTGCTTTGTGTGTCGCATAGACGTGCGGATCTTCAATGATGATACCGATCATCGATTCGGGCTTGAGTGTGAGATACGAAACTTTTCCGTCATAAATCTGAATGACTGTTTCTGTTGGTTTTTCATTCCACGGGATGAACCTCGTATCGGTGACCGCGCGGTGATACCCCTCGATGATGTTCCGATTTTCTGGTGTGTCGTAGACGATTCCTCGTTTTTTGATGCCAAGTTTTTCTCGCTTCGCGACATACGCTTCATTGATCGTCGGAAGAAATCGCATAATCGATCCGAGATCCGCATATGTTCGAATTTCTTCTTTCGCATAGAGCGAGTCATCGAGCACCTCTTCCATTCCTTTTTCTCCTTCAAAGAAGCGAATATTCGGTCTGCCGGACGCAAGGTTGTATGCACTTGTGAGAGGGCCAATCGCCGCTTCAAGACTCTCCTTGAGCACCGCGAGCGACTCTTGCTTCTTTGCGAGTGTTTCTCTAAGCGTCCCAGGATGTGCAGGATAGAAAATCGCGACGCCCGATGGCGGGTCTCGCTTTTCAACAAGCTTGAGGGTTTCAAGCCGAGCAAGAGCTTTGTAGACCATACCGCGCTTCATGCCAGAAGCGGTGGTTATCTTTCGTGCGGCCGAAGGTCCTGTGGAGAGAAGGGTGGTATAGACAGCCCCTTCTTCGGAGGAGAGGCCAATTGACTCAAAAAGTTCTTGATTCATAGGGTTTATGTACCGGATGCATTAAATCCATTAAACTGTCACAGCAGTATGACAAATATATGTTTATAAGTCAATATTCTTTATAATTTGTCACATTTTGTTGTATTAATGTCAAATGTTCTGTCCTAAGTACTTGACATTTCTAATAGGTCTGCTATACTGTTCGCAGAAGCTAAGGTTCTTTGAAAGAGGCAGTTGATGGATTGACCCTCACTTTTCTGAACCGTAAGGGAAACCTCGCGGGACGGCACTTGGGCCTGTAAGCCAAGAAAGAGGAGAGAGTGGTGGGTAGTAATCCATTGAATGTCTCGTTTGCACGATGTGTTGTTCATTTGTATGGCGCTGTATGCAAACCAGCCCCCAGCCAATGAACTACGGCACAAAGCCGCACACATCACCAGTTCTCACATAAAGACGCGAGCAGACGCGAATAACATCGCGAATGAACGCGAATAGTAGAGAGATCTGCTGGATGAAAGGGAATAACCACCCCTTGTATCCAGAAATGTCTCTGCTACCGAAACAACGAGGAGAGAGCTTCGTTTGGTTGGGTGGAAGGCCCAAGGGTTCGAGAGAGAGAGTCGAACCACGGAGGAGAGATGACCTTTGATAACTGAATAGTAACTATTCGTGGTCGTGAATATTCGTAAGGATGTTCGCGGCCCGACAAGAGTCTTCATGCGGTTCTCACCATATCGCTTTTTGAACGTGCGTGATGATTCTTGTCGGGTGCAATGATGCGCCCAAGGTTTTTCCCGCATAACGCGGGGGAGGATACTTCGATGAAGACTTCGACGATGGTTTCGAGCTCGACGACGGCGCCCGCGGGCGCCAAGATCATCAACACGCGCGACGACGCGCGTGCGTGGCGACTCGCGCGTTCGCGCGAGCAAGCCGACCGCCGGTTCCGTCGGTCGGCCAACCCTCTCGCCGCCGCGTTGCGGCGGGCGGGGGTGACCACGACGCACTAGTTGTTGC
>CAZWLQ010000035.1:0-5700 GCA_964634615.1 uncultured Candidatus Saccharibacteria bacterium | reverse complement strand
CCGGTCCAAAGAATCCAATCGCAGGAACGATACCGACCGCCGCTTGGAATTCTGCGAGTGCTGCTTGTGTAAGTGGGCCAAAGTATCCTGTTGCACTGTTTGAGGCCAATGCCTGTGCTGCTGGGCCTTTGTTTTGACTAATGAGGAAAAGTTGCAGTGCTCGCACATCGTCCCCGATGTCACCGATGGTGAGGTTGCGGGTGTAGATGAAGTCGGATGAACCATTTGAGCTATCTGATGCATCTTCGAGATATTTCTCTGCACCTGCCGGAATCGTGCCACCGGACAGAACGAGCTCAAGAAGGAGCTGTTTCAATTGTGCGATTAACGCAAAGAGGTTAAATCCTCCTGAACTTCTAGCAATCGGCTTGTTGTGCGAACCACTGCTTCCACCACTGTCGTTGTCTTCCTCTTCTGGTGCTGGTTCCTCTTCATCGTCTCCACCAATCGCGCTCCCGTCGTCGAACAAAATGAAATACCCAAGATCGTATGCGCTTTCGGCACTTGTGAAATCACCGCTGAAGTAGAGCTCTGTTTCATTTGCGGGAAGACCGATTGCCCTTCCTGTGATATCCCCCGCGTCCGGCGAGAACGTGCCGATGGTGCCGTCATCAGTGTTGATGCTTCCGATGCCGGCCTGCGCGCCACCACCAATTGTAGTGAACGTTCCTGCGGCGTAGAGCACGGTATCGTCAGAGGACAGTTTAATATCATTGACGGTGCTCTCCCCCATATCTGGGTCAAAATCGGTAATTGAGTCGTCAGAAAGATTAACAGCAAAGATACCATTGCGAGACAGCGTGCCATATCCTTGGAAGGATCCGCCGATATACGTGCTCTCACTGCTGTCGGTAGAGATTGTATACACCGGACGATTGAAATCGGGATGGAACGCAGTGAGATTACCTGTGCCAATATCGAATGCTGCAAAATTGGAACGTGTCTCTCCTCCAGCAGATGTGAAATCTCCACCCACATAGAGCGTCTCACCATCAGCTGAAAGTGCGATGGTGTAGACAATCTGAGACTCTGTCCCACTCACTTCCGGACTGAACGCGGTCACAGCACCATCATCGGCATCAAACGCAGCAAGTGCATTTCTCACCGTTCCCCCGTTCACTTCACTAAAACCGCCACCGATATAGACGGTATCGTCAACGACCTTGATTGCCTCGACGCCGGCGTTGAGATCAGGGTCGAAACCGGTGAACACACTATCCGCAACAGTGACACCAAACGCATTGTTGCGTGCAACATCAGCATTCGGCCCACCGAGAGCACCTCCAATAAACGTTCCTCCAACATAGAGTGTTGAACCATCCGATGAAATATCGAGCGCGGTGACGCCACCAGCGGGAGCAGAAATCTCTGGGTCGAATGCGGTTACCGTACCGGTCGCTGCAGTGCTAAACGCCGCAAGTCGCGTGCGATCCGCCGAACCGTTATTTGCGGTATCAAAGTCGCCTCCCACATAGAGCGTTGCCTCGTTTGGAGAGAGAACGATGCTTCGCACGGTACCGTCGAGGTCTGGATCGAATACCGTTGCGCTCCCATCGGTGGTATCAAATGCCGCGACTTGTCCGCGAGGTGTAGCACCGTTAACTTGTGTGAATCCTCCTCCAACGTAGAGTGTCTCTCCGTCATCAGAAAGCGCAAGTGAGGTCGCTGTGCTGTTGAGGTCAGTATCGAAATCGGTGTCAAGCTCGCCATCTGCAGTGATGTGCGCGAGCCACGGCCATGCGGTTTGATTGACGTGCGTGAAATCACCACCGATATACCATCCGCCTGCGCCATCGGAAATCGATGTATAAATCGTCCCGTCGCCTCCAGCGGTAAATACGTGTGCATTCGGCTCGATAGGGTCGCCCAAAAGGTCGAACGCGATGCCTTCTCCTGAAAACCCACCAACCCCTTTTGTTATACTTCCGGCAACATACAGCGTTCCGCCGTCGCCAGAGAGAAGCACGTCTTTAACACCGCCGAACGCACCGACATTAAAACCAGTCATTTCACCAGAGCTTGTAAGGTACGATGCGACGCCGCCTTTGTATGTTGAGTCGCCGACATGATCCAATTCGCCACCGACATAAATCTCTGATTCATCATCGGTAAGATCGATCGAGTGGATCTCACCACTCAACGCTGGCGTTGCATCAAAATCAGTAACCGATCCGTCACTTGTGTTAAACGATGCGAGAAGCGCACGGTCGGCCGTGCCATTGTTCACTTGGTCGAATGTTCCTCCCGCGTAGAGCGTGCTGTCGTCTGCCGAAAGCTCTACCGCCAATACTTCTCTCGAGAGATTGGGGTCAAACGCAGTCGCAATGCCGTCTGTTGTCGAGAACGCAGCAAGTCTGTTTCGTGTAGTGCCATTGTTCACGTCAGTAAACGTTCCTCCAGCATAGAGAGTCCCACTATCAGACGAGAGTGCGAGTGCGTAAACTGATGAGTTTACATTCGGATTAAAGTCGGTGAGCTCATACGTCGAACGATCGATTGCTGCAATACCGTTTCGTGCTCGTATGTTCGCAGTACCGACTTCACCACCCGCAAAAAGCGTACTGTCAGCGAGCGCAAGGGTAAACACCTCAGCACCAAGCGTTGGATTGAAAGCCGTCACCGTGCCGTCATCGACAGCAAACTCGCCAATATACTGTCGTGTTGCACCACCATCGTTAACGCTGGTGAGCTCGCCTCCAGCATAGATACTCTCGCCATCGTCGGCGAGCACAATGCTATTCACTCGAGCATCGAGTGCAGGATCGAAACTTGTTGCAATACCGTCTGCGGTTGAAAAAGCAGCAAGATAGTTTCGTGTCGTTGCACCGTTCACCGTCCCAAACAAACCACCCGCAAAGAGCGTTGCATCATCGGCCGAAAGATCGAGTGTCTCAACCCGAGCATCAGGGTTTGGGTCAAACGCTGTTGCAAGACTCGACGTTGTATCGATGCCGGCGATAAACGCACGCTCCGAACCAAGACACTCTTCATCAAATGTGCCGATACAACTGAATACGCCACCGATATACACCGTTGATTCATCAGACGAAAGTTCTATTGCGAGCACGGAACCATTGACGTTGGGGTTGAAGGCTGTAGCAACACCGTTTGCTGTTGAAAAGGCAGCGACAGCGTTTCTCAAGGTACCGCCATTCACCTCTTCAAAGCTACCGCCGGCGTAGAGTGTTTCGCCATCTGATGAGAGTGCGAGGGCAGTAACATTCGAATCGATATCGGGATCAAATCCTGGGATCACAGTGCCGTCTGGCGCATCAAATGCAGCAATCTTGCTCCGCGCCACGTCTCCATTCACCTGAATAAAATCTCCACCTGCGTACAGTGTTTGATTATCGGAAGAAAGTGCGAGTGCGAACACTGAACCGTTCACGTCTGGGTCAAAGTCGGTATCGAGCTCACCGTCTGCGGTCACGTGCGCAAGCCGTGGCCACGCGGTGTCATTGACGTGCGTGAACGAACCACCCACATACCACCCACCACTGCCGTCAGGAACAGCCGCATACACCGTTGAGTCGTCACCTCCCCCTCCCTCTGTTTCGAACACCGCAAAGTCATCAACTGGCAAACCTGTTGCTGTTGAAAGTGGGACTCCTTCACCAACATATTGTGATACCGAGGTGAACGAACCACCGAGGTAAATCGTGTCGTCGTTTGCAACAAACGCGATCGGATGATCATCAAAAACAACCTTGTTCTTATCCGGATTGGGAGTTTCAAGGAATGCTGTCGCAGCAAAAAGCGCGCCGGGAATGAGGACAAGAAGCGCAATTGATGTGACGAGTGAAAGTTTTTTGGTATGAGTCATGAGATTCGTCCCTACAAATAACAATACTCTAAGTATACACAAAACCACCCCAAATTTCTAGGGTGGTTGTGGTGAAAAAATTACAGAGCATTCACATATTCCCTTGTCACCGGCCCAAAGAATCCAATCGCTGGGGTTATGCCGACCGCCGCTTGAAATTCAGCAAGTGCTGCTTGGGTGAGCGGTCCGAAGTATCCCGTTACTCCGTTTGAGGCCAATGCCTGTGCTGCTGGCCCTTTGTTTTGACTAATGAGGAAAAGTTGGAGCGCTCGCACATCGTCCCCGATGTCACCGATGGTGAGGTTGCGGGTGTAGGCGGAATCGGTAGACGAGTCGTCGAGGTATTGTTCGAGTCCTGGAGGGACAGCGCCACCCAGAGCAATCAGTGTTTTGAGAGCTGCTTTGAGCTGTTCGATCAAATCGGAAGTGTCTGATAGTTCGTCGTGCGCAGCAGAAATCGGACGTGCAATCGGTTTATTGTGCGAACCGATACTTCCTCCGTCGTTATCGTCTTCCTCTTCTTCCGCTTCTTCTTCTTCTTCTTCTTCGACGGCCGTACACGTCCCTGATGGCGTGACCGTGATTTCTGTTTCCCCGTTGGCTGTGTTGGTGAATCCTATTCGCGACTCGGTTTCAGAACACACTTCCGAAGAAATGAGCGCTTCCGGCGCATCATTCACGAAATCAACTCGATCAGCAGATGCAACAACAATTGACGAGCCATCTTCGAGCGTGACGACAAACGTGTTCTCGTTCACAACCAGCGTCTCAAGTGTCGCACTTGATCCATAGACAGTTATTTCATACCCGCCGACATCAAGGATTGCTGATGTTTCGAGGGTCAAGTCATCGAAGGCGGCGAACACAGCACTCGGCAACCATGCTGCCCCCAAACAAAGTCCTGCGAGAAGACACTTTTTATATATAGACATTCGAACGTGTATTACACTTCCTCTCCACCTGAACATTCCGCCAAACTTGCCGCATCAATCGGAGCCCATGCGGTCCCGTTACAATAACAGAATTCGCCATCATCGATATCGAAATACTGTCCGTAGTCTCCCCCTCCTGGACACGTATACGGAAAGTTAGTTTGCGCGCCACAATATTTGACACCATCAACTGCGATGCAGTTGTCTTCGAATGTTGCTTGGTCAGTAAATGTCGATGTTCCTGTGACGGTCAGATTGCCTCCTGTGATGATATCAGTTCCGATGGTCGTCGAACCGACCACAGAGAACGCGACTGCAAAAATTGCAATACACGTTGGGACAACGACTGAAAGGAGAATTTTATGAAATTTTTGCATATTTTTTAAGTAGTTCTCAGCCGCTCCTTAATGATAATGGAGTGTAGACGTACTTGAAAGAATCTATGTGAATAGTCGCACACACCTCACCATCTTAATCCTCCGCATCCTCGATCGGATCAATCATTGTTGTTTGGATCATCTGCGCGTGGCCAAGAACGCTGTTTGCATAGCCCTGACCTGCCGTTTGCCAGTTGCCTCCCGCATAGTAACGCGCTGCTGCCTCGTGCTCTGCACTATATCCGCCCGCACCGGCACCCAGATCCGCTAAGAAAACCGCTGATGCGATGAATGCGTGGCGTGGATTCCATGGATCGGGATACTCGCCGAGAATGCCCTCGAGTCGATCAATGTAGCCACTCCATGTTGATGGAATGAACTGTGCAGGCCCCATTGCACCACCATATCCCCCACCCCACGGACACGACACGCGGGTTGATAGTGGTTCACGTCCGAGTGTGTCCATCAGCGTTTGGAAAATCGGGAGGTCGCGGGTGGGGTGGATACCGTTTGAATAGACCGTACCACTCGTAACACTCCTCGTTTCACCAGATTTCAAATCAGAAAT
>CAZWLQ010000034.1:2082-5947 GCA_964634615.1 uncultured Candidatus Saccharibacteria bacterium | reverse complement strand
TCTGAATCAGGATTTTGTTGGAAAAAAGTTCGGATTTTGTTCAGGAGACACAGCACTCTTATGCTAAGTCAGGTGTCTAGGACACCCCAGTCTTAAAACATTTACTTAGTCACCCGTCGACGAGTTGGTTATTTACTTGCACCGGGCGATACGTTGTGGGTTTCTTCGGGTGTCAGTATCAACAATCCGATGAGCGTCCGATCGGCGACATTTTCATTGACCCATTTTTTCGCTTCTTCGAAAGTATCTCCGTTGTCTTGGTACTCTACGGAACCCTTTATCTGGTACCCTTCAAGTCCGCTCCAGAATGTAAGCGCAACTCGTGGTTGCTCCAAAATATTCTCAATAGTCTTTTTCATGAAGTAATTCATCAGAAGGATCTCGTTGTTGACGATGCGGACGGTCGATACCGGCACAACATTGAGTCCGTGCTTACCCATCGTCGCGAGAGCCTTACTTTTTGCTTCGAGGAGCGCTGTACCTACTTGTGGTGAAAGTTCCATGTGGTTTGTTTAGGGTTATAAGTAAAGATTATGCTTCACAACTGACGCACAATTTCTTCCTGTTGAGGGTTTGTGCGGCGTTCATGCTGTGTTGGTAGTAGAGCGTTTTGATACCTTGTCGCCACGCCTCGATATGGAGCGCATTCACGTCTTTCGTCGGTGTCTTTGGGTTAATCATAAGGTTGAGCGATTGTCCTTGATCTATGTATGGTTGTCGTGCCGCTGCCTGATCGATGACCGCGTATTGATCTATTTCCGCAAATGTCTTGAACACGGCCTTCTCGCTTGGAGAGAGAAAGGTGAGATGTTGCACCGAACCATCGCTATCGCGGATGCTGTGCCACGTTTCTTTGTCGTTTCTTCCTTTTTCTTCCAAGAGTCTTTCCAAGAATGGATTCTTGATTGTCACCTTCATCTTGTCGATATCTTTGACGTAGCAATTCGACCATATTGGCTCGATGCTTTGTGATACCTGTCCGAGGATAAATGCCGACGACGTGGTTGGTGCGATGGCACATAGCGTGGTGTTGCGACGTCCATATCCTTTGAGTACTGATGGCTCGCCAAAGATTCTTGCGAGTTCGGCGGATGCAATGTGCGCTTTTTCTTTGATACAACCGAAAATCTCTTTGTTGAGACGTGTTGCTTCGATGCTCTCGAAAGCAAGCATCTTACTTTGGAGTAGGGAGTGCCAACCTAACACACCAACACCAAGTGCTCGGTTCGCCACGGCGAAATTATAGGACCGTTCCATGAATCGAAACGCCATCGTCTCTTCTTTTTTGTCCGAGTCGCGTAGTCTCTCGAGCTTGTTGATGAAGTCTGTCATGACTGCGTCAAGGAAGTACACAAGTGTTTCAATCGCGTCAGTCTCTTTCCATTCGTCATACCACAAGAGATTCATCGACGAGAGATCGCATACGAATGACCATTCTTCTGATGAAGGCAGGAGAACCTCGCTACAGAGATTGCTTGCGTGGATTGTCAGTCCCTTATCTTTGTAGACGTCGACAGTGTTTTTGTTGACCGTGTCGGTGAAAAATATATAGGGGTATCCCATCTGGGAACGACGTTGGAGCACTTTTGCCCACAGCATACGCTTCTTCGAATCTCCTGCGATCATTTCTTCCATCCATTTGTCCGTCACTGTCACACCGTGGGTTAGTTCTTGTATCGGATTACCCTCGGTACCGATGTCGAGGAACTCCTCGCTGTCTGGATGTTCGATTGGGAGATAGGGCGCGAAGTGACCTCGACGCGTTGATCCTTGGCTCACGACATTGACCATGCTCTCGAAGAGTCGCATGAAGTGCACCGAGCCAGACGAGACGCCGTTGTCGGTAATTGGAGCGCCACGTGGACGCAGTGCCCCGAAATATCCAGATGTGCCTCCGCCGAATTTGCTCATCATTCCGGCCTCAGCTTGCGTGTAGAGTATCTGGGCCATGTTGTCGCCGATGTATGATCCGAAACAGCTGATGGGCAATCCTTTTTGTAAACCGAAGTTAGTCCATATGGGAGTCGAGAGCGAATAGTATCCCTTGGACATATAGCCATAAAATTTGTCGGCAAAGCCTTTCATCTCAAGAATCTCTTCTGCACGATCAGCGATGAATCGTATCCGCTCCTCGGCGCTCTGATTTGTTTGTAAGTATCCTTTTGCGAGGAATTTTCTGCTGTGTTCGTTGAGCCAGTGCATGATTTCGATATGTAAATGTTTAGAATAAATCGTTCTCGGTGATGCTTTTGCTTCGCTTGTTGTAATTGATGGAACGTTTAACGAAGAAGTCGCCATGTTTGGTTGCAATGACTTCGTCGTCAAACCACTCTGTTTTCTCGAGCTCTTGTTCGTCGATGGGGAATATTCGCGGGAGTCCGATGGAATCGAGCGAATTATTGAATCTATTTTTGATGAACTCCTTTACGGTCGTTATGGGCATGCAATCGATTTCTCCTTGTTCGAATATCCAATCCACGATAGCGCTTTCTGCCTCGTATGCTTCTCTACACGATTCCAAGATTGATTCATTGTATGCGTCGTCGAACCACTCGGGATGTTCGTTTTTGATGATGGTGATGAGATCTATGCCGAAGAGCCCATGAATCTGCTCCTCTTTTGAGGTTGCTTCGATGACATTGGATATCCCCTTGAACAGGTTCTTATGCTTATTGAACGACATAATGATCAGGAACTGCGAGAAGAGTGATACGTGTTCGATGAAAAGCGAGAAGAGCAAAATCGCTTGCGCATATTCGCGGTTATCGTCGCTCCGTGCGTTTGCAATCGACCGCTCGAGATAGGTAATTCGTTTCATGATAACTGGGATGTCTCGCACTTTTTCAAATTCGTGATTGAGTCCTAATATCTCGAGCAAATGAGCGTAGGCATCCTGATGTCGAACTTCGCTCTCTGCGAATGTAAATCCAACAGATCCGATTTCAGGCTTCGGCATCTTTTTATACACGTCACCCCAAAACGTTTTCACCGCGACTTCAATCTGCGCAATTGCAAGCATCGCGCGTTTTATTGCACCCCGTTCTGCTTCGTTCACATGCACCTTGAAGTCCTGAATATCGCTCGTAAAGTTGAATTCGGTGTGAATCCAATAGGAATGACGGATGGCATCAACATATTCCAAGAGCTCAGGGTATTCGTGGGGCTTGAGATTGATGCGCTTCTTGAAGATGTCGTGCTTGCGTAGCTGTGCTCGGTGATCGCGATAGAGGATGTATGCCTTTGCCACGTCATGGTAGTCGTTCTCCATAAGCGTGAGCTCGACGAGATCCTGAACGTGCTCGACGGATGGTTCGTATGAAGAATTTGCTTGGTATGACACATCAATCTTTGCGACCACCTCATGCGCAATCTTCTCCGCGTCGCTTTTCGTAAGGTCACCGACGGCATTCATGGCCTTTTCGACTGCGACAGCGATTTTGTTCTCGTCAAAAGAAACGACAGAGCCGTCACGTTTGGTTATCGTGTGGGAACGTGCGAGAGAATTATGGACAGAGGGGTCGCTTTTCATGCTTGTTTTGTTATATTGATAAGTGTCGATACATTCTAATATAGACATCCATCTATGAATAAAAAAGTTCTGGGGAAAAGGAGTTTGAAAACAAGAAAGAGTGCTTCGCAAGAGCAGACACACCCGCGCCCGTCGTGGGTGCCTCGTACGGTATCTGGCGAAGAGGAGCTGTGCCCCGACTGTTTCAAGGTCGTTGGCGAGCGAAGCCGGTATAGTCTTGTTTGTATGCTCGGCAAGGCAAAGGACGGCATGACGGTCGGCGATCTGACCGCAAAGATGAATCTGCAGCAACCGACGGTCACGCATCATCTGCAGGTCTTGCAATCGGTGGATGCC
>CAZWLQ010000034.1:0-2072 GCA_964634615.1 uncultured Candidatus Saccharibacteria bacterium | reverse complement strand
TCGAAAACGTATTTACAAGCTGAACCGGAATGCGCACTGCTTCGAGGAGTGCAAAATTCCTTATTAAGATATATGGAACTACTCTCATACCTCTGGCAGTATCTTGTCGAGTCGTTCGGGCTTCTCATAGCATATGGTGCTGCCGCGGTCTTCATCTTTCTTGTCCTTCGTCGCTTCCACTCGCAAAAGATCACCATTGCGCTGGTTGCGGTCTTCATCGGTATCTCGATCGCGTTTTACGTTCCAAACGGTATTCCGACAACACTCGAGTATCCGTTCAACTCAACAACGTTCGGACCGAGTGCCGGTCCCGCGCTCTCGTTCTCGAACATGATGCAGTTCTTCAAACGTTTCGGCGATTTCGAACGGGTTGCTGACATAGCACGAGATCCAAACGATATCCCAGAGACAATCAATTATGATGAAGCAGGAATCATAGATATCGAGCTCACAGCAAAGGAAGTCATCGGTGAGATGGCCGATGGAACGACATTCAACTATTGGACTTTCGACGGCAGCATTCCCGGTCCATTTTTGCGCGTACGCGAGGGTGACACGGTACGACTGACGCTCCACAACGATCCTACGAATATACATCACCACTCGATTGATCTTCACGCGGTGACCGGTCCCGGCGGAGGTGCGGCGGCGACCATCGTCGCACCAGGGGAGAGCAAGACCATCACCTTCAAGGCGCTCAATCCGGGTATTTTTATCTATCACTGTGCACATCCAAATGTTGCGACGCATATGGCGCACGGCATGTATGGGCTCATCCTCGTTGAGCCAAAAGAAGGGATGTCCCCAGTCGACGAAGAATTTTACATCGTACAGGGCGAGTTTTATAGCTCGGGCGCGCTTGGAAGAAAAGGCCTCCAGCTTTTTGATTCACAGGCAATGCTTGATGGGAAGCCACAGTACGTTGTTTTCAACGGACGAACGGGGGCGCTTCAAGAGAACATGACCGCTAACGTCGGTGACAAGGTTCGTTTGTATGTTGGAAATGGTGGTGTGAATCTTATCTCGAGCTTCCATGTCATCGGTGAGATCTTTGATCGTGTCTATCGAGAGGGTGATCTTGTAAGCGCTCCGGCTGAGAGTGTCCAGACGACCCTTATTCCGGCCGGAGGAGCGGCTGCTGTTGAGTTCACTGTCGATTATCCCGGAAAGTATATCCTCGTCGATCATGCACTCTCGCGCCTTGATCGTGGTGCGTGGGGCGTTCTCGATGTCACTGGCGAAGCCGATACGACGATCTTCAACGGAGAAATACAGAGCGGACATGGGCACTAGGGTGGTTAAATCGAGTCTCTATACGAAATCGATCTTCCTCTCTTTAAGTACCAGTTTACTTTGCAGACAACTTAACAACTCTCGCTTCTCCACCAAGGTTCCTTCCTTGAGTAGGTACTTCGCGTAGTTTCTGACATCGATATCAATCGAGGTTTTCTCCTGCTTGTGTCCTAGCACGCTCACTCGGAACTTGTTCAGTCGGGCAATCTCATCTTGTATCCGTGCCCGTACGCCCAGTTCGTCCATATCTACTCGATCCATCAGCTCTACTAACTCGTTGATGAGGGTAGGCTCGTTAATCGGCGGATTCGTGCAGTCGATGTTTCGCACTTTTGTGCAGAAATAGTAGACGTGTCGGTTCACGCCACCGTCCTTCAGTTTCTTGAACTTCTCATCTGCGCATATGCCTGATCCACAGTGGCCGCACCTTATGAGCTTGGTAAATGCGAATTCCTTGCTCTCAGTCTTTGGAATGAAGTTCTCGTTGAGGACTAGTTGCACCTTGTCGAAGAGTTCCTTGTCGATGATGGGTGTGTGCTTGCCGGTATACCACTGGTCGCTTCCGACGGGGTAGTTGAAGTAGCCGTAGTAGAAGTGATTGCGGAGGATGAGGTAGATGTTCGCAAGTACCAATGGCTTGCCTCGGTGCGTTTTGAAGTCGATTTCTCGAAGCCGCCGATAGATTTTCCGTCCGCTCCATTGCTCATGCGCAACTTTCTCATACATCTGCTTGATGATATGTGCTCGCTTTGGATCTAACCGCACTTGGCATTTCTTGT
>CAZWLQ010000033.1:0-6136 GCA_964634615.1 uncultured Candidatus Saccharibacteria bacterium | reverse complement strand
CGCGAAAAACTTGAAACATATCTCAAAGACGCACCGAAGGATTACAACGTTGAGAAGGTTTCCTAGAGGTCTATACTGTAGGTAGAAAATTTCCCAACGAAAGGAGCTTCCATGATTATTTTGGCGAGCGCCTTTTTGTGGGCGTTCTTTTCAAACCCAACTCCACTGGAGATACTTCCTCCACCCGTACCAAGTTTCCTTGCGAGCCGCGTCGATGGTTATCTTCAAAACCATCTCGCCAAAGCTCGTGAGATGGTTTCGGTGATCCCGGTCGTCCACTCGCAAGAGATACGACCGTACACCGAGACAATGGTTACCGACGGAGGGTCGTACACACGTAAGCGGTCCGATTACGCATGGCGCACGATTCCGCTCGCGCTTTTGAATCCGTCGACAGGAGAAATCCGCACGACACTCATCACGCGAACAATCCGGAACGGAACGCTACCGACACTACTGACCTCGAACGACGGTCAATTTCTGATCGCTGTCGAGACACGGGCGTATGGCACCGTTTGGAATTGGTGGAACACCGGCTTCACCGTGCTGTCACCGAACGGATGGATTGTCGTTGCGATCAATTGGGAGCGTGAGCCCTCGAGGGAAAATTACATCTACACCCCCTTCTCTCGTGATCTCATCACGGCCTTCCCTTCTCTCGTTAGGATTGGCAGGTCGCACGTCGAGGATGATGTGGATGCCGCGCTTGCGCTGCTTGAACACGTTCCTTCTCGCGCATGGCCGGGTAATTCTGCCCGTGCCATGATCGAAACCTACCTACCCGACCTGCCTTTTGCCATCATTTCGGTGGAACAGGCGGATGCACATGAGGTCGCTGTCGCACGAGCAGGCGGTGTCTCTTTCAACCCCCTTGACCGAGCGTATACGATCTTCGGCGGTAATGGAGATACGAGTTTCGGCGCGACGAGAAGTCCTGTTGGAGCACGTGGTCTCATGCAGGTGATGCCAGAAACGTGTGAGCAAACACGACGTCTCTACCCAAGCGCGCAAATCCCTGATGGGTGTATGCAGTATCCCCACGGACACGTAACCGAGCTCGTGACCGGAATGCTGGTGGTCGATGACCACCTCGCAACCGTTATCGCAAGTGTCCGGAAGCGTGGAATTAGCGCAGAGGACGTTTTGCGACGACCGGATCTGCCGTTCCTCGTGCTGATTTCGTACAACAGCGGACCCGGACGCTCAATCAAAGCAGTCCGTGGCTCGAACGACATTCGCGCAAGCATTCCACAGGAGACACGTGGATACTTGAAGAAGTACGATGCGTGGAGTTGGAAGAAGCGATGAGTCCCGCCCTGGCTTTCAAGCAGGCGGGCTCTTTTTTATTTTAACGTCCATGCGACCAAACCAAGTTTCTTTATTTTCTCCCGATACCCTGGAAACGAGTAGTACATTGTTCGCGCCTCTGCGACTGTTTTGTTGCGGGGATTAACTTCCTGGGGCGTATATTTTTTGAACAATGCTCCGATTGAAGAAAAATATTCCACGCTTTTGAGGGTGCGAGTGAAAGATTCCCTTCCACACACAAATTTCACTGCGTCTCCCTTTTTGAAAGCACGGTATTTTTCAGTTGCCGCTCGAGTTTCAATCTTTTTTCTTCCGTCCCGCAAGGCATGAAAAGTATCCTTGTTCACTGCACGAAAACGGAGTATGTGTGGCTTTTTGTTTTTGGACTTACTTTTCATGCTACTTATACGGTTTCTCCAATATATTCAAAGCGCTTCATTTTCTTCCCGTCGACTTCAACATCTTCAAGGAACATCGCAAGTGGTCTGACCCACAAGTCAGAGAGTTCGTTTGTACCCAGGTGCTCATACACGACCAAATCTTCAAGTGTCTCGGAGTGTTTTGCAACGCCAAGCACCTTCATTGTGTGACCTTTGTAGTGTTTATAGAAGCCGATTTTAAGATTCATAGCTCGTGCGTGGCATCCTATATTCCAGGATACGCACAGGTTCGTTCTCCTGTTGGTCCATAGATCACTGCGCGAAAAAAATCGTCAAAACGAGGAGGTATTCTATCCAAATCAGAACAATCAAAATGATAATATCCTCCCGGCACCACCTCCCAAGCACCGCCCTCCATTCTCCAAGCAATCCAGTCTGAATGAATTACCCCGTAGTCATCATTTCCAGGATATCCCTTGATATCAATCCATTTCCCTTTTGCCGCTGTACTTGATGCATTTATTTCTTCAATAGTTACTACATCGTCAATCTTTGGATTGTCGATCTTTAGCCATGTTTTGACATTCGTAAAAACCAAATTTTTTAGTTCTTGTGTTTCCTCCTGTGATAGCTGCGTGCGAACCCCCGTCTTGTCATCCACATACCACAGATAACTTCCCACAGCGATGATAACGACTAAGAAAACAATTGATCCTTTAAGAAGTTTTTTCATATGTTTATTTTTCATCGTCATCAAGAAACTCGTAGTATGCCACTATACATGCAGCAAACAGCACGAACCAGGAAATAAATTCTTCGAGAGGAAACCTCAGGCCAACCACCTCTACCCATCCAAAGAATTGAGTCGAAGGAAAGTTCCACCACTCAAGTTTTAGACCAACGAGCTCATAGATGAACGAAAAGAGAAAAAAGTATGCTCCCAAAACCGTCATTCGAGCAAACAGGCGCGGTCTTCTAAGAAGCTCGAGACCGAGAGGAATCGCAAGAACCACTGTGCCGATCCATGCGTAGAAAAAAGGAATAACGAGCGCTGAGGGATACAATGTGTAAAGTAAGAGAAAAAGGATGAAGATACAAGAACAAACAATGTAACAATATTTCATTCGAGCATGCCATATCTGAGTATTGCGCCGAGAATCTAGGAAATACTCGTAGAGCGCTATGACAAAGTAGATGGAGAAAAAGGCCCATATAACATCTTCTATAGGAACAATGCCAAATATTCGAGGGAACATTGTATCAATCAGAAACCATTGACCCGTCGTATGTGCAATATAGTCAATTGGTATGAAAAGAAGAAGTGAGAGCGGTATGGCAAAGACAATAATTTTAGGGACTGAACGTTTGATGCCCAACGAAAAATACACGGAAGGTACAACCAAGAAAACAATGACGGACATGAAACTGTTGAATTCAAAAAGCAGACAAAACGCTGCGGCAATGAATGGATAGAGAATCAGCAAGAAAATGGTTTTTGTTGAACGCTTCATATAATTATCCATTTATAAGCTTTCTTGCGGCTTCCGTAATCGATTCCGCATCCATTTTGTAGTGTTTGATAAGCTCCGCTGGAGTTCCTGATTGGCCGAACTGGTCATGTACACCGATGAACGCCATCGGAACAGGATGATTTGCTGCAAGCACTTCTGCAACGGCGCTTCCTGCCCCACCTGCGACTTGGTGTTCTTCGATGGTAACGACGCGTCCGCATTGTTTCGCAACTGCGATGATTGTCTCTGCATCAATCGGCTTCACCGTGTGAAGATTTACCACAACGCTTCCGATTCCTTCCTCATCGAGCGCTTTTGCAGCTTTAAGTGCTTCGTGAAGCAATGCGCCGGTTGCAATCAATGCAACTTTTGGTTCGCTTGATTCCCATGCGCGATACGCTTTGCCAATCTCGAACGGGGTGCTGTTTGTGGTCATTATCGGCGTGTTCGAGCGGCCGAGGCGAATATAGACCGGTGTGTTTGTTTTTGCAGCTTGAACCGTTGCCTTATGTGCTTCAACGCTATCCGCAGGGACAATCACGACCATTCGCGGAAGCATACGCATGAGTCCGATATCCTCGAGCGCTTGGTGTGTTGCGCCATCAGGGCCAACAGAAATGCCTGCGTGACACCCGACGATTTTCACCGGAACATTATTGATTGCAATCGTTGTGCGAATCTGTTCGTTGTTGCGACCAGGAGAGAATGTTGAGTAACTTGTGATGAACGGAATTTTACCGTAATTCGCAAGGCCTGATGCAACCGTTGCAAGGTTTTGTTCTGCAACACCGATTTCGATGTATCGGTCTGGGAATTCTTTTTGAAACCATTCGACACGGGTTGACTCCGTAAGGTCGGCACAGAGTGCGACAACACGACCGTCCGCCTTTCCTGCTTCCACGAGCCCCGTGCCGAATCCATCACGCGTTGGCTTCTGTTCGACGTCCTTGTCGAAAAGTTTTGAATTCAATTGTGCGTCTTTTCTAATCATTGTGTGGTGATTCTATTTTTCCTTTGAGCGTGCGGAGTTCTGCAAGGAATTGTTTTTCTTCGGTTGCTGAAGGTGCCTTACCATGCCAGTGGTAATCATATTCAATTTCTTTGATTCCCTTGCCTGCGATTGTGTGTGCAATAATCACGGTCGGCTTCTCAACAATCGCTTTTGCTTCCTCGACAGCGTCAATGAACGCTCGGATGTTGTGTCCATCAACTTCAATCACGTGCCAATTGAATGCGCGCCACTTGTCGGCCAATGGTTCAAGCGGCATCACATTTTCCGTCATACCGTCAATTTGAATATTGTTGCGATCAATCACCGCGGTGAGGTTTGAAAGGTTGTTGTTTCCCGCAAACATCGCACCCTCCCATGTGTTCCCTGCCTGGAGTTCGCCGTCGGACATCGCGCAGTACACACGGACTTTCTTTCCGTCCATTCGTGCGCCATACGCATACCCAGCTGCTTGTGAGAGACCTGAGCCGAGAGGGCCCGAGGTCGTTTCAAGTCCCGGCAATCGTTCTCGTTCGGGATGTCCCTGGAGACGGCTTCCGAATTTACGGAGTGTTTTTAGTTCTTCAAGGGGAAAGTACCCTGCGTGTGCCATCGTTGTGTAGCGAATAGGAACGATGTGGCCGTTGCTTAATATCAAACGATCGCGCTCCTCCCACGCCGGATTCTTCGGATCGTGCTTCAAAATATGAAAATAAAACGCGGTGAAGATATCCGCCATGTCCAAGGGTCCTGCGGTGTGCCCGCTTCCTGCATCCTCGAGCATATCAATCAGGGAGATGCGAATATCGTTCGCTTTGAGCTCGAGCGCTTTCAGTTGTTCATCAGAGAGGTGTGCCATAGGAATTGCTACTACGAATTGTAGCAACGAAAGCATTTCTCGACCAACGAGAAAGCCCCCACGGTGAAGTGGGGGCTGACGTTTCGGTGCGGTTAAAATGGCACCGAGGGAACTGCGAGCGAGGCTGGCGACGCGACAAGATTTTCGGTTTCTTTGAGAACCATCTGCGCTGTGCTGAAAAGCGCAATAACGGTTTCCTCAAGAGAACGAAAGACACGTGGCATCGCGGTTGCAAGGACGAGGAGAAAAATACCAAGTCCTATCGACCGGAATATCCTCATATGCGTATGAAAATTGGGGTTGTGGTTTGTTCGACTGAAACAAACCTGTAACTAAGTGCTACGAACCCGTTTTCACGCGCCTACGTGGTCGCTCATCTGGGGTTTATTGTAAGTGAAAAGAAGAAAAAGTCAAGACCTAGAGATTCTCCAGCTGCTCAATTGCTTCTCGCACATCGGGTGCTTCAAATATCGCAGAGCCCGCAACTAACGTGGTTGCTCCAGCATCAATGAGTGCCGCTGCAGTGTCTTCATTCACACCGATATCAACAGCAATCGGAAGTTCGGGGTACATCGCACGGATGTCAGCAATTTTTTCGTACACCGCTTCATCAAGCTCAACACCGGAGTGACCGATGGTGTCACTGCCCATCACTTGGATGAAATTTGGCATGCCTGCGGATTCAATGATGTCAAAGAGTGTTTGGTTCGGCGTTGACGGTTTCAATGCCCATCCAATCTCAACATTTCTTTCTCTGGCTTTCTGCAGAATTAGAGAGTGTTCGCTTGTGCTTTCAATGTGAATGACTACCGCATCAACGCCGATGTCGATCCACTGATCGAGTACATCCTCCGGATTCCGTACAAGCATATCGACTTCGTATGAGAGGTCTTCCCAGAACGGCAGTCCTTCATCCTGTGAAAGGAGGCGTGCGATGTGCCCGTCGTTCGTGTATGGCCACGTCCTCGTAGGCGCATAAGAACCATTCGCAATGTCGATTTGTATCCGCGGCACAAGCTCCCTCACCCTCTCGGCCTTTTCAGAAAGAGTTTCGAATGAGTCTGGAATTATTACCGGAACAACATCTATC
>CAZWLQ010000032.1:0-6830 GCA_964634615.1 uncultured Candidatus Saccharibacteria bacterium | reverse complement strand
AGAGCAACTCTTTTACACAGAGAAGGTCAGGGGTTCGAATCCCTTAGCGCCCACAAAAACAAAGGAGCGGAATGCGTAGTATTACGCGACTATTGTTTATGAGGTGCTAGGGGATTCGAAGGCGAACGCGGGCACCTCGTCAGCAGGCGAGGTCGCGTGAGCAGGGTCGAGAAATTTTTACGAGCGGCGGCGAGTAAAAATGTTCTTGACCGAATCCCTTAGCGCCCACAATCAGTGCTTTATGCGTGAAACCCAGCGGACCATTGTTGCAGCTCTCATTTTTAGCAAAGATGGCAAGCTCTTGATGGGTCAAAAAGATCCGACACATGGAGGTGTCTACCCGAATGCCTGGCATATCCCTGGGGGAGGGGTTGATGAGAACGAGACATTTGAACGCGCACTCGAACGCGAAGTCAAAGAAGAGACAGGTATCGATATTAGCTTGTGTCGGGTAGTTCCTCTAAATATCGTGCGGAACGGTTCTGCAGAAAGAACACTTCAAGAAACAGAAGAAAGGGTTTTGTGTCACATGACCTTTAATTATTTTGAAGTTTATATCGACGATAAAAATGCAGATGACATAGATATTCGTCTCGGGGATGATCTTGTTGAGGCAAAATGGTTTGATCGTAAGGAGCTTCTGGCGGTTGAACACGTTCCCGGCGGAAAAGAATTTTTTGAGGAAATGGGATATATCTAAAAATCAGTCCACACACTATGAACCCCACCATCCTTTTTGAGAACGACCACATCCTTGCGGTGAATAAACCCTCCGGCATGCTCGTGCATACCGATGGACGAGCCACTGAAAAAACGCTTTCGGATTGGTTCGTTTCGCGCTATCCGCAGGCAAAAGATGTTGGTGAACCAATGGAAACATCAACCGGCGCATTGCTTCCGCGTCCCGGTGTCGTCCACCGTTTGGACAAAGACACGTCAGGTGTTGTGCTCCTCGCAAAAGACCAAGAGACATTTCTCTTTCTTAAAAATGCATTTAAGAATCGCGAGATACGAAAGGTCTATAACACGTTCGTCTCCGGCAGTGTTAAAGATGATCGCGGTGTCATCACGCGTCCAATTGGCAAAAGTAAAAAAGATCCCCGTCGCTACTCCGCACAGCGCGGCGCGCGTGGCGCAATCCGCGATGCGATTACCCAGTATCGCGTCATCGAGCGAGGGGAGGGAGCGACATACCTCGAGGTTCGTCCGAAGACCGGTCGCACGCACCAAATTCGTGTCCACATGAAGGCACTCAATCATCCAGTAGTGTGCGATTCGCTCTATGCACCTGATGAACCAGCACGTCTTGGTTTCAAGCGACTTGCGCTTCACGCTCGAGAGATATCATTTGTTGATCAAGAAGGTAACGAACACACAATCGAAGCTCCTCTTCCGGAAGATTTTGTTCGAGCACTTGAGTCCCTCTAAAAAAGAGCGTATTGTCATCGTGGCCGTTCAATCGTGCGAAAGGAGCACTGTGCCCAACCCCGAAAGACTCGAAGCGTGGTTCAGAGAACATCCGATACACTTCAAGATTCATCGTGCAGCATTGCTCGGCGCGATAGCAGGAACCCGCGGGGATAATCTCGCGGCAGCGTGTCGCAAGCATCTTTACGAAAGCCGCACTCCCGAGGGAGACGCTTTCGAAGAGGCCTTTCTCTTCGCACAGGAAGAGTGTGAACGACGTCCGAAATAACTGCCCGCCGAACCCCGAAAGGGACTCGGCGGGCTCTTTGCAAACGTGGAGACGATGTCTTGCCGACGGCAAAAAGCCGTGCTACAGTAGCGTCTCATGGCTACGACAGCAAACATCAAAATCTCAACGGTCAATCTGACCGCTCGTAAAGAACTCGACATGCGCTCGGGCGATACCGTCCGCGTATGGATTAAAGTTGAGGAAAAGGGCAAGACCCGTCTCCAAGCATTTGAAGGCACGGTGCTCGCTCGAAAGGGTGGAACACAGCCAGGTGCGACCTTCACGGTTCGTCGTGTGTCGGGTGGTTATGGTGTTGAAAAGATTTTTCCACTCTACTCTCCGCTCATTGATAAAATTGAAGTACTCCGTCGCGTGAAGACCCGCCGAAGCAAGCTCTACCACATCCGCGATAAGGCAGCGCGCGAAATCCGCCGACAGATGCGCAAGATGCACACGGTTGCTTTCACCACCGACGTTCCGGAGACAGAAGTTCCAGAAACGATTGAACCGGAAGAGGCGGCACCAGAAATCATCGAAACTCCAGCAGAAGAAATCAAGGAAGAAACAGCGGCATAAGCCGCTGTTTTTGCAGCAGAGTAGCGAGGTATTCCTTTCCTTGTATTGAGAGGGTACTATGAGACTTTAGATAGCTCTCAATTCCAAAGGAGGTGTTTGATGAACGAGGTCGCACGGCCTTTTAAAAAAGACGAGCTGGTCGTGCTTCTCTTTCAAGACGGAACGAAGTTCCAGGCACGCTTCGTGGAAGAGTTTTTTTCAGAAGGAGTTCCTACCTACCGAGTCCAGATCGTACAACCACGGAATCGGCAGGCGGAAGATCTGATGAACAACTTTCCACCAAGAGCAATCATCACCCTCAAGAGTCCGGGGTACAGCGGTGACTGGGTGCTCTTAAGGACTCGGGGCGTAACCCTCGACCTGTCCGAGATGGGCCACATCATGCGGAAGCGCGCCTTGGCGGAATCCCAAGAGACCACGTCTCACTGAAGGGGAGATGAAAGGGAACAAAGACGGCTTCCAATCGGTAGCCGTCTTCTCTTTTCTAGTGTTTTATTGTAAGGTGTTCATGCTACACGAGTGGCAATAATGCGCAGGTGGCGAAATTGGTAGACGCACTACCTTGAGGTGGTAGCGCCCGCAAGGGCTTGCTGGTTCGAGTCCAGTCCTGCGCACAAAATAAAGAAGCCGGACGCGTTGGCGTTCGGCGACTTTTATTTTGTAGCAAGCAGAGTGGACTCGAAAGGCGGAGGCGGTACACAAGACGAGCGTAGCGAGTGCTTGTCGCCGAGCCGGGGTCGAGAGTACTTATGAGTGTAGCGAATTAGTAACTCGTGACCGAGTCCAGTCCTGCACACAAAAAGCCCCGAGCAGTGCTCGGGGTTCACGGTATCTTCGGCGGATATCCTGGCTTCACGATCATACGGAGGATATCAGCGCATGCTCCGATGACAATCATTTTCACGAACATCCACGCAGGGAAGTCTGGATTGGTAATTGCTTTCTCCCAGAAAGACCAGGAGAGCAAGCGTCCAAAATTCTTAAGTATCGCAAAGCAAAGTTGAATCTTCATTGCTTGCCTCCTTTCTAAACCCACTCTATTCCCTAAAATCTCGATACGCAACATTTCGCGTCGGTGATTCTCTTTTCACCACTTTTTTGCTAGAGTGAGAGCGCTTTAAACAGCATGGTGCCTATGGTGTAACGGTTAACACTGGAGCTTGTGGAGCTCTCAATTCGGGTTCGATTCCCGATAGGCACCCAAAGAAGAACCTATTTGAACCGAGCTGTAATCACTCAGCTTTTGAATCGTCACAGGGCTCTTTATAAGCCCCTGGAACGATACAGAGCCCATTGCCTCTAGGGCGAGCACCAAAGGCGTCTTCTGACGCTCCACAATCGTTTTGTCAGCCGTTACGAACCGCTCCCAGAACAAACCTAGATAATGTCGTTTAAGCCCAGGAGGTGCGTCTTGGTAAGCTTCTCCAATGTTCCGTATAAGCTTCAGAGTTTCTTTGATGACATCGATTTTAAGATTCTTTTTCCTGTCTATTTCGTAGAGCCCTTCGTCCCAGGTCTCGATTCGTTCCTCTGCTTGCTCACGGATTCGAGTAAACATCTTGTCGCTTATCACTCCAGCTAAGAGTTTTTGCAAAGCATTCTCGATTTGTCGCTCATCAACACTCTTTCGACCGGAGAGGATCTTTCTTTCTTGATCAAGGACTTCTCGATGTCTCTTGTAGAGAATCTCCATTCTGTCAGTAATCTTCTGAACGAGCGTATCTGAGAATTGGATCTTACAGAACTCTGCAGCAACTTGCGTCTCAAGACTTTCTACGGAGATATACCTTTCGGAGCAGGTCATCGTATCTGCGCCGCGGCTGCAGTAGTAATATGACTTTCCTTTCTTGACGTTATGAGCGGCAGTATGTCGGTGGCCGCATGTCTTGCAGAAGACAAATCCTCTGAGAAGGAAGTCGTGCTTCCTGCGACGGCAGGCATACCTGTTGTTGAATGCAATAACTTGCTGACAACGATCGAAAATCTCTTTTGTTGTGAGTGGCGAATGGTTTCCTATTTTGACCAACCCTTTCCAGTGCATCTCGCCCCAATAGAAGTTAGAACGTATAAGTTCAAAGAGTTTGCTCTTTGCCAAACGCTTACCTTTCTTTGTGAGAAGCCCCTTTCTGTAAACAATGTCACCAACCTCTGCCAAGGAGTAATCACCGGTAGCATAGAGATTGAAGATTTCAGAAACCAATGGCGCGCGCTTTGAGTCCGTTGCTATGATTCTCTTCTTGATGTCTTTTGGGTCTGATTCATTGCAATAGCCGATAGGCGCTTTTGTTGGTAGATCCCCATTACTGAACTTCTCTTCCATGCTCTTGATAGTCTTTCGCGAAGTAAGGTCGGATTGAAACTGATTGAAGCCGGCGACAATCAAATCCATCATTCGGCCTTCGGGATCATCTTTGATTCCTGGTTGTGAAACGGAGATAAGCACAACATTGTGTTTTCTGAGTAAGGCCTTAATCGTGAGGTGATCGGCCGCATTGCGGGCCAGTCGATCTGTATCCTGAACAAAAACTGCATAAATGGCCTTATCTTCTTGAATCCGTATCAACATGTCCTGCAGGCCAGGTCGGTTCATGTTTGTTGCGCTTTTGCCGGGATCGGAATATAACCCGTTGCTGGCAAAAATAAGACCTGCATCTTCAACGGCCTTCTCACAAATCCTCCGTTGGGTTTTTAGAGACTGACGGTCGTCACCAGCCTGGTCTTCCGTCGATACGCGAGTGTAAATGAGTGCCCTGTCTCTTTTGTTGGGTTGCGGTTCCATAGGTTCAATTATGCGACCTTATCTCTTTTTGACACCTCACATCGTGGGCAACTCAAAGAGGGGGAGGGTGGGTAAAATCGTAATGGTTAACGATCAAAGTGAGCTTAAAACGTTGATAAATAAGACTTTCTTCTGTTAACTTCAATTCCGATGATTCGTTGAAATCTGAATCGATCTGAATCGAGTCAAAGTCCTTATAAATTATGCACCTCCCACATGAAAGAGTCAGCGAGCAGCTTTTCTAGGTAGTTCGCCAATGTCATCTTTTCTTGGCGGGCTCGGTGTCGAAGCCCATCCTTGGTTCCCTTATAGACACGAATATGCGTGGTGTCTCTACGCTTTGGCCTCTCGTTAACATCTTCAAAATAATGGCCTTCTATATCCCTCATATATTCATGGAGCTAGTTGGTAATCTGTATGTACCCGTAAGGGGAGTTTTGGTTGAGGTATCCCTTAGCACCCTCAACTAAACTCCAAGTTGGCCTAATGAGCACATGAGGTCCCCCGTTGAGAATGGCCGCACTCAGAGCGGGGACTTATCTGCCCACTAGGCTTCAGCCGGTTTTTGTTCCACAGGACTCGCTGACGACCTGTGCTTACGAGATTGTTCTTGAGTTCCGGCCAATAGCTGTTCCAGAAGGATTTCAGCCAAACGATCAACAAAAAGCTCCTCAGTTGATTGGACTGGTTGTTCAAGGTGAAGACTTTTTGTGCCGGACTCCATGCCGGTCACGATAGTCTGCAATTAAAAAGTTGTTGAAGTAATAAGTGAAATCACTTATTTTCTTCTCTTTTTCTCAAGAGATCGTATTTTTTGTAGTTCGCCAGGATCCTTAATTGCTCCAAACTTCATAGAAAACTCCCTAAGAAGCTCTGAAGATTTTAGTTTCTCATGATCGGCTACAAAGTCACTTATTTCCATGGAAATATCTTTTCGTGTCCGTTTTTTTCCGATCTTGGAGGGACGCCTTTTATAAATCATCTGAAGCGGCTGGATACGTTTTTTGAAGTTTGTATGAAGAAAACTAAGAATATCGTTCAAGGACGCAGATGGGTCTATACGAATTGAGATCGGATAAATCTTATCGAGCATCATCTTTTTACTTGGGTCGGTACGTGGAATGTCTTGGACTAGACAAAGATCATCTCTATCGTCGATATGTATCTTGTCGTAGAGTACAAGTGCTGGAAGAAAGATCAACTTTTTGTCCCGCACTAAACCCAGAAGGAATTGGAAGTGTGCCTAAAAAGTCGGACTCACGAGAAGTCAGCCCATTCTCTGGAATCTTGAGTTGCCTTCGCGCTCTCTCAAGATCCGCAATAAATGACTTTCTTCTGACGAGATCTTTAGCAAAAGCAAGAAGTTTTTTGTTGCCTTTTGACCACCCAGCATCCTTTTTGTCGTGGGCTTCTTTCCTGTTAACCATATGTCATAATAAAAGCACAACTGAATAAGGAGACCTAAACCCTCGGAGCAATCCGAAGGCATGGTCGCAAATCATGAGGCATAGAAAACCCGTCATTCAGGGCATGCCTCATGTTGTAGGGGGAAACTCCTACAAGGCCGCAAGGCCTCCTGGTGGCGGGTTTTGTGTTTTCTCCGCCATCGGCTTATAGGCTAACTTTTGTTCCTATGACCGATCGAGATAAAAGGGCATTAAAAGCTCTGGGGGTGTTCGCTCTCTTTTTCGCATTCCTTGGCTTCATGGTGTTTGGAGGGGATGATGACTCCGCAGAGCGACAAACCGAACCAAGTGTCGCTCAAACAGAAACAGTAGA
>CAZWLQ010000031.1:0-6889 GCA_964634615.1 uncultured Candidatus Saccharibacteria bacterium | reverse complement strand
AAAAAATCGCATTCTTAAAGAACGTCGCGTTGATTGGTGCCGCACTCCTTTTGTTTTAAAGTATTACTCTCGAAACCGCCTCGTGTTACTCACGAGGCGGTTTTGTCTTTAACCATACGGAGTGAGCTCCTTTTTCAAAATGCCTTGTGAGCGCGACCGGCGCGAGCGTGAGGCAAAATTAAGCCAGATTTTGCCGTGCATTTTGAAAAATGAAGCGAGCGGAGAGTTATGCACAGTCTACACTTGCATAGTGAACGGTCGTTCACCTATACTACAGATATCAATTACAGGGGGTTTATAAACGACATCTCTCATGCAATACAAAGAATACAAACAGCACCTCGAACAAGAGCTCGAGACATTGAACTGGGTCATCGACGAAAAGATCCTTCGCGGGCTATCATATAAGTCAGAGGCACGCCGTCATCTCGACTTGATCAAACAAGCTCGTCGCGAACGTCGTCGTCCCCTCTTCACCCGTCTCATGAGCGCAATGGCACTTTTCTAAAATGCTTCAAGACTACAGCGACAAACTCGACCGTTTCTACGGACGTGAAAAACGAATGCCAACCTATTCAGAGATGATGAAGTTGTTTGGCTTTCGTTCGAAGAACGCTGTCTACAAGGTCGTTGAGAAGCTCCTCGACGCTGGCGTTGTCGCAAAAGACCATATCGGCCGACTTACTCCCACAAAACTCTTTGGCGAAGTGAAGATGCTCGGACTCATCGAAGCAGGAATCCCCTCTCCTGCAGAAGAAGCGGTTTTTGACACCACAACGCTTGACGAGTGGTTGGTGCGCGACCACGAAGCAACATACATCCTCCGCGTCAAAGGCGACTCGATGATTGATGCTGGAATTTTTGAAGGCGATTTTGTCTTGGTTGAGCGTACCGATAAACACAAGCTCGGCGATATCGTCGTGGCTGAAGTCGATGGTTCTTGGACGCTTAAATATTTGAAGAAAAATGCCGAAGGATATTATCTTGAGCCCGGCAATCGAAAGTACAAGAACATCTACCCGACCGAAGAATTAAAAGTTGCTGCGGTTGTTCGCTCGGTTATCCGTCGCTATGGCGCATAGCTCGTCCCTGCTATATCCAGCATTCAGTTTGTTTATATACTGAGTGCTGGATATACTTCCTCTATGGAACGGACACCAAACGACGCAAAGAATTTTTCGTTGATAAAGCGTGCAAAAAGTTTTGTGCACGCTGGACGCGGAGTGTGGATATTCCTTAAAACCACGCACAACGCATGGATTCATGTTGTTGCACTTGTCGTCGCCATCGCGTTCGGATTCTATTTTGGCATATCGCACATCGAGTGGATTATCCTAATTCTTGTTGGAGGTGTCGTACTCGCCGCTGAAGCATTCAATACCGCAATTGAGATTGATATTGACCTCACCTCTCCTGAATACCACCCCTACGCACGCGACACCAAAGACGTCGCAGCTGCAGCAGTTCTTATTTCTGCAATCACCGCACTCGTCGTAGGCATTCTTATTTTTGGACAGTATCTTTTTTAGATAGACAAGCCCGCAACGCGTCCGGTCGTCCAACAAAGCTGGAGACTGTAGCCACCTGAAGGTCGGTCGATATTGAGCACGTCACCTACGAGATAGAGATTCGGAAAGAGCCGCGAGCGCATAGTTTTTGTATCAACTTCAGTAAGCACAACACCGCCAGACGTTACCACTGCTTTGCCCAGCCCCAAGAGGTGCGAGACCGTAAGCGGGAGTTCTTTTATGAGTTTTGCCAAACGAAGACGTTCATCGCGCGTAACGCTATGCCCCGGTGTATCAACATTGATGCCCGCAAGTTCACAGAGTGCCTCAACAGCGCCCGACGGGAGAAGCTTGCCGAGCATATTCTTTATCTTCTTGTTTGCTTCCCCACGAAGAAGCTCGGTGAGTTTTTCATTCAATGCTCCGGGATCAAGCGAGGGGGTAAGGTCGATTGCGAGTACAACGCTCCCACTTCCGTACTTCAATGCTTCACCGATATCGCGACTTATATTGAGAATTGTCGGACCACTCACGCCAAAGTGGGTAAAGAGAATTTTTCCTTCTGTCTTTAAACGCTTCTGACCATTCTCAAGAAGCGTAATTTTTACTTTTTGGATTGTGACACCTTGAAGCTTCTTCACCCATGATTCTTTAATCGCAACCGGTACGAGCGACGCGTTGGTGTCGTTTACGGTATGTCCGAGCTTTCTAAGCCATGTAAATCCGTCCCCTGTTGAACCAGTCTCGGGGCGAGATTTGCCGCCCGTTGCAAGAACAAACGATCGTCCACGCACCTCCGTTCCGTTTTCAAGGAGTGCCGAAACAATCATGTCATCTTTTTTGGTGAGAGACTGAACCGCACTCGTCGCACGAACGGTAACGCCGTGTTTTTTCATATAGTCGACGAGTACGGTCCATACAGAACGCGCACTGTCAGAAGTCGGAAACACCCGGTTCTCCGCTTCAACCTTTGTCGCCATACCGCGGGTATTAAAAAATGCAATGGTTTCTCTAACACCAAACTGCGAGAACGGCGAAAAGAGGAATTTGTCATTCCCCTTGTACTTCTTGAGAAGTGCGCGCTCATCGGGCTCTGCGTTCGTGACGTTGCATCGCCCTCCACCGGTAATCAGGAGTTTTTCACCAAGCCCTTTATTCTTTTCAAGGAGAAGTACGGAAAGACCTCGTTCTGCCGCAGTGCCAGCTGCCATCATACCTGCGGGTCCACCGCCGATGACCACCACATCCCATAGTTTTGGATCAGTCTTTTTCACAGAGATATCCTACCCGTAGCGGACATCCCTTAAATCTTGAGATATCGCCTTACTGCGAGATAGCTTGAAAACGCCCCGAGGACAATGCCTGCGCCCATCAAGAGGAGAAACATTTGTCCGAAGTTGCTGACGTAGTAGGAGAAGAGATTGATTGCACCAAAGAATCGTTCAGTGAATGGTCCAATCCAAAGAGTCAATGGGTAGAAGAGCACGAGAACAATAATCGCCGCTGCAACGCCGTACATCACACCCTCAACAACAAACGGTCCACGAACGTACATTTTTGTCGCACCAACGAGTCGCATGACTGAAATTTCTTCCCGCGCAGTGTAGATTGCGAGGCGGATAGTGTTGAATGTGATGATGAGTGAAAGCAGAATGAGAATGAGCGACAGTGCAAAGCCGAGGCGTTCTGCAGAATCAATGATGTCCGAGAGTTTTTCGATGACCGGCTTGTTGTCGTTGTAATTCACCTTCTCGATGATTTGTTGATTTCCTGCGCCGAGAGCTCCCGTGCCTTCGAGGTATGTGGCGATTGCCCCGTATTGTGATGTTTGTTGTGCCTTGATGTTGAACACTGCCCCCAGTGGATTGTCATCGAGTTCTGCAAGCGCATTCAAAATCGTTTGATCGCTTTGGTGTCGTTCTTCAAAATTAGTGAGCGCCTCTTCTCGTGAGACATAGTCAACGCGCGCAACTTCTGGAAGCTTCTCAAGTGAACCCTTGAGCGCGAGAATATCGCTTTCAGGCGCGTTGGTCATGAAATAGACGTTTACATCCACCTTCTCTCGGAGACCTTCGAGCGACGCATTGAGAACAGCGCCAGAAAAAATGACTGAACCAAGCGTGAAGAGTGTCACCATCATGATGAGCACCGATGCGAGCGAAACAAACCCATTACGCCAAAAATTTACAAAGCCCGCCTTGATGATTCGTTGTACTGAAGTCCAAAACATAAATTTGTTATAAATTCGAAATTTGAAGCGCGAAATTCGAAGCAAATTTGAAATCCAAAAAAAGGATTGGAGTATCTTGTTTTTGATTTAGGATTTTGAACATTTGAGTTTGTTTCGGATTTCGAATTTAGGATTTCGTGCTTGCTTACAAAACATACCGTCCTTCTTTATCGTCACGTACAATGCGTCCTTTTTCCATCGTAATCACGCGTTTGCCGAGACTATCAATAACACCCTTATTGTGAGTTGTTAAAAGCACTGTTGTGCCAAGGTCATTGATCTTCTTCAAAATCTGAATGACTTCATAGGTGTTCAATGGATCAAGGTTCCCTGTTGGCTCGTCAGCAACAAGCACGTCCGGCTGGTTCACAATCGCACGAGCAATCGCAAGACGCTGTTTTTCACCGCCTGACATCTGATGAGGAAACTTCCATGCCTTTTCGCCAAGACCGACAAGTTCAAGTGCGTACGGCACATCACTTTCAATCTCATCATCATGTCGCCCTGCTGCTTCCATCGCAAAAGCGATATTTTCGTATGCTGTTTTGTGTGGTAACAAACGAAAATCCTGAAAAATCATCCCGATTCTTCGGCGCAAATCACTGATATCGCCCTTTGAAAGTACGTGAATGTTTTGGTCACCAAGAAACACCGCGCCCTCGCTCGGATACTCTTCGGCCAACAGAAGCTTCAAGAGTGTGGTCTTCCCCGCACCCGAATGACCGACGATTGAAACAAACTCCGCGGGTTCTATTGCAAAGCTAATTGCTTCAAGTGCAACGGAACTGTCGGAATATGTTTTTGAAACATTGTCGAAGGTAATCATGTGTGTCATATAGCATGTACCGTGTAACAAACGAATGCGTACTACGCGGTATATGGTTTGTGTTACGTAAGATTCTTTGCGGCATCGATAAAGTCATCGAGCTCGCCGTCTTCAAGAACTTTCTCTACGTTGCGTGTTTCGTACTCGGTACGGTGATCTTTCACGAGCTTATACGGGTGCAGGACGTATGATCGTATCTGATTGCCCCATTCCGCGTCTGTCGTTGCTGAAATCGACATTCCTCGCGAAAGCTTCTTTCGTTCTTCCTCCTCCTTATGATACAGCTTTCCTTTGAGGACGGAAAGTGCTACCGCACGATTTTGCGCTTGACTTCGCTCTGTATCAACGTGCACCGCAAGTCCCGTTGGAATGTGCACGACGCGAACCGCCGTTTCGCGCTTGTTCACATTCTGACCACCCGGACCGCCGGAGCGCGCAAACTGCACCTCAATGTCACTTTCTGGAATATCGGTTTGCCCTGCATCAAACTTTGGCAGCACCTCGACCATCGCAAAAGACGTGTGACGTTGTTGTTTTGCATTGAATGGCGATATACGGACGAGTCGGTGTACACCGGATTCGTGCTTGATCGTTCCATAGACATCTTTCCCATTTACTTCAAGGGTGATGTTGCGAACACCGCCATGATCGTTTCTGTTTTCGTGAAGCACGCTGTATGACCATCCCTTTCGCGCAAAGAACGCAAGATACATGGTGATGAGCATCCCGCCAAAATCTTCTGCATCAAGGCCTCCCGCACCGGAAAACACCGTGAGGACGGCGCCCCCGCGGTCATACACATCCTTTCCTTCCACTTTTGCTTTGAGGTCTTGGTATTCTTTGACGACCGCTTGTGCGCTTTCTTTGTCGTTCCAGAAATCGGGGCGCTCCATTTCTGCTTCAATTCGCGAAAGTTCCGCTTCGATATCCGGGTTCATGATGTATTGATTATAGCAGAATGCGTACCTCCAAACGTGCTGGATTTTAGGCCTATTTTGTTGTACTTTGTCTTGTGCAAGCAGGCACATATGCCAACGTAGCTCAGTTGGTAGAGCACCGCTTTCGTAAAGCGGGGGTCGTCGGTTCAATCCCGACCGTTGGCTCCATACACAAAAACTCCCCACGCGGGGAGTTTTTGTTTTTTCGCGTCTGTCCGCGAACTCTTTGCTCTAGAGGGCGTCGATTGCATCCATCGCCTTGTCTTCGGCGTCACGTGCAAGATCTTCGGCGTCATTCCAGTCTTCATCGTCGAGTGCGTCGTTAGCATCGTCGAGAAGGTCTTCTGCGTCTGCAAGAAGGTCTTCTGCCTCGTCAGTGTCCTCATCATCGTCCTGTGCAGTTTCAATTGCGTCTTCTGCGTCAGCAATAGCATCCTCTGCATCTTCTATTGCCTCCTGTGCGTCATCTTCATCATCGCTACTGCCGTCATCCTCTTCTCCAATAGCGTCAATAGCGTCTTCTGCAAGCTCCTGTGCTTCGTCTGCAAGATCTTCCGCTTCATCATAGTCTTCGTCGTCAAACGCACTCTCGGCGTCATCGAGCTTGTCGCCCGCTTCATCGAGGAGATCCCACGCGAGAGCAACTTCTTCGTTGTCGTCCTCTGCGGCCTGGATTTCTTCCTCGGCGTCGTTGATTGCGTCATCAGCATCGTCGATGGCGTTCTCAGCACCATCGCTGTCGTCATCATCATCGTCATCGTCATCATCATCGTCGTCATCGTCGTCATCGTCGTCATCGTCTCCGCTGTCTGGGAAACGGTCATCGTCGTCACTATCGCTGTCGTCGTCGTTAGAATCCCCCTGGTGGCTCCAGTCAATCTGTGGGTACCACTGTTTGAGAATAGTGATGAGCTGTTCAATAAGAACCTCAAGACGTGCCACTTTCTGGTCTTCGGTTTCAGCGTGCGCAACGCGTGTTGGCACGAACGAGATGACTGCAACAAATGCAATCATCACGGAAAGACCGATAACCGCTACTTTCTTTGTAAAAAAATCTTTGAATTGTTCCATAGGTGTAATGAGAGATTAGTAAGAATCTACTAATAAATTAACAACTACTAAAAGAACTCTCGTGGACTGCTCTGTAATTATAGCGCACATCAGACAGACGCTAGCTGTACAGGTGGAGAAAACTGTCCTGTCATACTTCATTGCGAAACCAAGAAAAAAACGTATTATAGAAAAGCGTTTGTTGGTTGTATGAGTACGTACAACGGCAACGTTCGGACCACATGGTGGATAAAATCCGGGCTCCCGTTTTGTCGGTCTCAGAAGAAAAAGAACAATCTCTTTTTCTTCCTTACCTCCAAAACTACGCCCTCGCACA
>CAZWLQ010000030.1:0-7014 GCA_964634615.1 uncultured Candidatus Saccharibacteria bacterium | reverse complement strand
GCGGTGACCCATTCTCCTTCGACAATAGTGAAATCATCATTCTCGTACTCTTTAACGTGGTCTTTGAAGGATCGTGCGAGGTCAGTGCCAGAGATAGATTTCGTACCAATCCAGTTGAAGATTTCAGGGGACACAACACTTTGGCCACCAAATTCCTTGGCGATGAGAAGTGTGGTGAGGCGCTTTCGTGCAGCGTACACTGCCGCAGCAACCCCCGCAGGACCGCCTCCGATGATGATTGTGTCGTATGTCATTTATGCAAGTATACCAAGAAACGGTAAAGAAATCAGGATTGTCTGCGATGCAAAAACCGAGCCATTACTGGCTCGGTTTTTGTTCTGCGTGCTGTCCGTACTTTTATTTCTTTCGGCGGAGAAACGCTGGGATTGCACCCCATTCATCGTCGGTGAGGTC
Source organism: uncultured Candidatus Saccharibacteria bacterium (assembly GCA_964634615.1). Taxonomy (GTDB): domain Bacteria; phylum Patescibacteriota; class Minisyncoccia; order Phycocordibacterales; family EsbW-18; genus EsbW-18. Next base: position 6,600 of record CAZWLQ010000030.1, on the reverse strand, counting down.
CTCTGCCTTTGGCTTCAGCTCAACGTTTTCTTGCTTTGCAGGCATCGGAGCTGGCTCGGCGCGTTCCTCACGAACTTCCTCCTTCAATGATTCAGTGAGTGCCGATGGCTTGCTAAATGTATTGAAGATTTTGCCACCCTCTTCGGTCTTCTCCTTCTCTTTGCGATTGAATTGGAAGAGTGGGGTATTGCCAGCGGTGTTTTCAGGGAAGCCAGACGCAATGACGGTTACCTTCACTTCGTTTTTCTTCAAGCGTTCATCGCGGATGGCACCAAAGATGATGCGCGCCTCTTTGTCGACGTTCTCTGTGATGACACGTGCGGCGTCTTGAATTTCCATCATGGTGAGATCGTCGCCTCCAGCGACCGCAAAGAGAACACCTTTTGCGCCCGCGACAGAGACATCGAGAAGTGGTGAGTTAATCGCCATCTGGGCAGCTTCAACGGCACGCTTTTCACCACCCGAGGTGCCGATACCCATGAGTGCGCTTCCTGCGTTTTGCAGAACCGCACGGATGTCAGCAAAGTCGAGGTTGATGATACCCGGCATCGTAATCAAGTCTGAAATACCTTCAACCGCCTGACGAAGCACTTCGTCGCACATCGCAAAGGCATTCTTGAGGGACGTGTCCTTCTGGATGATGCCAAAGAGTCGGTCGTTCGGAATGACAATCAAGGCATCAACTTCTTTTTTGAGCTCTTCGATTGCAGAGAGGGCAATTTTTGTGCGCTGGGCGCCTTCGAATGAAAATGGTTTTGTGACAACGCCGATAGTAAGCGCGCCGAGTTCACGTGCAACTTGTGCAACCGGGCCTGATGCTCCTGAACCGGTACCACCACCGAGTCCACACGCGATGAAGACCATGTCAGCACCCTTGAGTGCTTCCTGGATTTCTTCTTTTGTTTCTTCTGATGCGCGACGTCCTACCGCAGGATCCATACCAGCACCGAGACCCTTCGTGAGGTTCTTACCGATATGAATCTTTTTCTTTGCGAGCGAGTGATGGAGATCTTGAGAGTCAGTGTTGACCGCGATGAATTCAACGCCGCGTACTTTCTGATCAATCATGTGGTTCACCGCGTTGCCGCCCGAACCGCCGATACCCACGACTTTGATCCGTGCGAAGCTTTCTACTTCAGTATCGATTTTTGTAGCCATGGTGGAGCTAAAAGTTAGATAAAAAACCTCTCGGTCGCCCCGGAACACTCCTGTGTGTAGAGTGGGGTGGCCTCTAAAACCCTTGTCTGACAACGCCAATCGTAGCAGAAAGGCTTTTGTATCGCTAGGGTTTCACCGATAAAGACACACTCTCATGAGCGCGTAAAGAGAACCCTAAACCAAGAGGCTAGGGAAGGAATTTCCTGGTCATTTCGCGAATTTTTTCCCAGAGATCTTTCAAAAAAGTGAAGGAAGATCCACCGGCCGAGAGATCAGCGCCACTTCCCATGCCCGGAGTGAGTCCAAGGAGCGAGAGTCCGTATGCTGCTGCCCACGATGGATCATTGACTACCCCTTGAGAAGCTGTCCCTATTTGAACGGAACCAACACGAGAGGGGAGAGCGAGCGCTGCTTTTGCGAGATCTTCAACCGATGCGATGCGAGATCCACCACCGGTTAAGACGATGCCCGCAGGCAAGAGTCCGTTTTTACCAATTTTTTTCAGGTGCGCTTCAACCAACTCAAAAATATCTTTAAGGCGCGCGTGTACAATCTCATCAAGCTTTTTCTTTGGATGCTGGGACGACACATGCCCCCCTGTTTTTATTTTTTCTGCCTCTTCAATGGGCACACGAAGGCCGAGCGCGATATCATTTGTGATGTCGCTCGACCCCAAAGGAAATACTTTGAGAGAAATCGGCATATCGTTTTCATACACAACGATTGATACGGTTTCCGAGCCGATATCAACCAGCACACATCCTGCGATGCGCTGTGCTTTGGTGAGTGTCGCCACGGCGGACGCAATGGGGGAGGCGACAATGTCTTTGACTTCAACACCGACACTTTCAACGGCCTCAATTAAGTCGGTCAGATGTTGATCGAGCGTGGTGATGAAGAGGGTTTTCACTTCAAGTTTCATTCCGCGCATGCCGAGGATTCTTCCGAGCACCTCTTTGCCATCGAGCTTGTAAGAAAGGGGAATCGTATGAATCACCTTACGGTTGTTTTTTGCGCTGTCAGGAAGTGTTTGTTTGCCCGCTGCCAAAGCGCGTTCGATATCAAGTTCGGTGATTTCTGAATCGGCGCGAGAGATAACACTTGAGCCGGTGGCAACGTGGCTTTCAAGGCCGATACCACCAACCGAAACGATTGCGGTTCGGATTTTCATGCGTGCGGTTCGCTCCGCGTATGCAAGCGCCTGGCGAACACTCCGTGAGACGTGCTGGGTGTCGACGATGTATCCGTGTCGAAGGCCGATTGATTCTGCGGCGCCGATGCCGATGACGTGCTTTTCAGGACCACGCTCATTACGAGCATATTCAGCGATGACAATTTTGACGGCGGTTGTTCCGATGTCAATTCCTGTTGCGACACTGCGGGGCATATACCGTCAAGTATATCCCAGAATAAGCGCTTGTGTAGGGCAAAACTCCCACTACGCAAAGCGTTTGAGGAGTTTTTTCTCGAGCGCCTCCATACGAGGTCCGTGGTCAAGCCCCTTCAAATGGAGAAGTCCGTGGATGAAAAGATAGGTGATATGCAGAGCGGGTGCATGGTCATATTTCGAGGACTCTTTAATCGCGTAGGGAATGTTGAGATATATTTCTCCAACGGTTTTTGTGATAGGAAATGAGAGAACGTTTGTCGGTCTATCCTTGCCGCGGTAAGTCATGTTTAAGCGATGAGAGCGTGCGTTACCAATTAAAACAATTGAGAGCTCATAGCGGTCGCCAAGCACTTCGCGAGCAATAGTAGACCAAAGAACACCCGTCTTTTTTGAAACGGGTGTCTTTGCCTTGAGTGTTGTGTGGAGAGAAAACGACATCAAACGTTTTCTGTTACTGGTTTCGGTCAACGAGACCAAGCTTGTAGAGGCGCTCATTCTCGGCCTTTCGGTCGATTGCACGAAGGCGGTTCTTACGCTTTTTGAAGATTGATTCGGCGCGGGTCGCATAGCGAAGAGAACGGAGACGCTTGGTACCGCCCCATTCCATAACGCGCTGTCGGAAACGTCGAAGGACGCCCATGTTGTTCTCTTTTGCATCTCGTTCGACTCGAATGTGTACGTTCATAGAGACCAAGATACCACAAAGCGTGGCCTCTCGCAAGCCTCGTTTGGTATCGCGGGTGACAGAGACACGGCCGTCCTTCTAGAGAGCTCGTTTAAGTGCCCCCGTGCTTTTGAGATAGGACGGGAGGTTACCAAATGGTACGACATCCTGTCTGTTGGTCGCGGTATGACGAATGAGTACCGTGCCGTCATGAACCTCTTTTTGACCAATAATTAAGAGGAGTGGAACACCAAGCGTTTTTGCGTGTTCCATCTGCTCTCCAACACTTTTTTTGTGCAAAGTGACAGTGACGCGAATGTGTGCCTTGCGAAGCGACTCATTGACGAGGAGCGTCTTGATTTTTGCGGGCATGCCAACATGCACCACGTATGCCGCAGGGATGGAAGGGCTCTTGGTGAGCGGCGTTAGGCGTTCACGGGTCGTCTTTGTGTTCAAATCAATCGTCACATGAACCGCCGGAATAGTTTTCTTTGCACCCGTCTTTTTCGAGAGTTGGTCGTAGCGCTCTCCCCATGCAAGAACCTGTGAGAATTCATTCGGTGCCGCGGCTTCAGCAATAGATGGCACACCCACCGAGAAGATTGTGCGTGTCGTGTAATTTTCGTTGCCAACAAGTGTTGGATCAATCACGTAGGGCATATCAAATGATTCCAAATACTCAAGTACCTCTCTGAAGTGTTGCTTGCTTTGGTCAGATAAGAAATTGAGCGACTGAGGTGCCTCATCACGGAGCGCTCGACAGGTGTCATGCGAACAGCGAAGCGGCGCAAAGATACTTTTTCGCACATTGTCTCGGCATTCGGGGTGGAGCGACGCAAGCCGTGGGCGAAGGAAGGAGTGCATTGCTTGTGAGAACGAGACAGTTGATTCTCGTCCGCCAACACTATTCACTGCAACCATCACATCGTTATATCCATACTCCTTGAGAATCGCATTGGTTGCTTGAAGAAGGAGTGCCTCCGCAGAGCTCTCTTTATCACCAAGGACCTCAAGGCGAAGCTCGAGCTTGTTTTTGTAGGGAACCTTTCGTGTGTGCGCAATGAGGTGTGTTTCGACGGATTTGAGACGGTCGTCGTGCATCATCATGCGCATGCAGGCAGCGTGCTCATGTGGACAACCATGTTTTTCGGCGTGGTCGCGATCCTCCTTTTCGATACGAAGCGGTCCAACCAAACGAAACCCGTAGTGATCAGCGATTTCAATCGCTTTCTTCAACTCACCACTGTAGTCATACAAAGGTTCTTGTGGGCGCTGTCGTCGTATGTGTACAAGGGTCATGGTAGTTGTCTTAGTTTAGCGGTGCGTCAAGAGTTGCTGAAGATGATGCCGTGCCAGCGTAGCGATGTTCTCCTGGAAGGACTGCCGCGCGCGTGACCGGTAAGAGTCGAACAAACGCACGACCGATAATTAAATCTTCCTTGAGGGAGCCCCAGATGCGCGAGTCTGAACTTGCTGGCCGGTTGTCTCCCATCACGAAGTATTCATCGAGAGCAAGTGTTGTTCGCATGGTGCCGAATGTTCTGTTAGCGACGTACGCTTCATCAAGCGGAAATCCATCAGGGTGTTCGGCGTTTTCAATCATGACGCCATCTCCCTCAAGCACAACGGTTTCTCCGGGAAGTCCGATGACTCGCTTGATGAAAAACTTTGACGTGTCGTTTGGAAAGCGAAAAATGATGACGTCGCCACGCTCCGGCTCGCGGAGACGGTACGAAAGCTCGTCGACAATCAAATATTCGCCGTTCTCAAAAGTCGGATCCATTGATGAGCCCGACACAATGAATGGTTGTGCGATATAAATACGAATCGGAAGGACGATGAAGAGCGTAATCAGCGCAAAGCGAATGAGTTCAGAGAAGAACGATCCCGTACGAGATTTTTTTTCTGGAAGAACGTCGTTTGTGTGAAGTGTTTCGTTCATCGGGATATCTATGCACACGGATTGTACTCGCGCATGATTCTTGACGCAAGAACTTTTAGCGTGTGAAAGCATAAAAAACGAAACAGAACGTAAAAAACAGAAAAGTAAAATTTTGCTAAAGCGTTCTTGGCTTCTGTTCGCGCTCGTTTTCGTGCGATATACTGACTCATATGAAATTTCTTATCGTAGGGTTGGGGAATCCTGGCGACGAATATGACTACACGCGACACAATATTGGACGCCTAGCGACCTGCGCGGTTGCTGAAACGCTTGATGCGCCAGCGTGGGAGGCCGACAAACCTTCAAAGAGCTTGTGTAGCAAGGTAAAAGCAGGGAAGCATGAGGTTTTTCTGACCCTCCCTGAAACATTCATGAATAAATCAGGATTTACGGCGTCCTACCTCGTAAAAGCAAAAGGTATAAAGCCAGAGAACACCATTGTCTTATACGACGATATGGATTTACCACACGGAACACTTCGTATGGCGTTTGATCGGGGGTCTGGAGGACACCGGGGCGTCGAATCAGTTATCAAAGGATTAAAGACCAAAGCGTTTATGCGCATTCGCATCGGTGTGTCGCCACAGACTCCAGGAGGAAAGACAAAAAAACCGAACAGCGAAGAAAAGGTGCTCAAATTTTTGCTTGGAAAAATGAAAGATGATGAAAAGAAGGATTTCAAAAAAATCTTTAAACGTATTTCTGAAGGCCTTGAAGTGTTTTTTGAAGAGGGAAGAGAGAAGGCGATGAACGTGTTGAATACGGGGAAATAATATGAACGAAATCGAAAAGCAGAAAACAAAAGAGGAAGCTGTCTTGCGAGCGCTTCAAAAAGATATGGCTCTCATCCGTAGAGATTTAGAGGTGTGGGGAATGAAAAAAGATGGATCGACTGTTTTGATTTCAAAAAGTCAGAATTACGAGAATCTTTGGAAAGACGCCTTACAAGCTCTTGAGCAGGAATAATGACATTTCCCGCACACCTGCTCTTAGGTTTGGTGATCGGAAAAGTTATGGGTAACTACCCAGTCACGATTCTGGCGTCCACGTTGGTCGATATTGATCATCTGCAGTCGTATATCAAGCACGGTCTTCTAAGTCGTCCGAAAGAGCTTTGGAGTACACTCACCAGTCAAGACGATCCCTACGGCGATCAACGAGGGATTTTTCATAACGTGATGTTCTTTGCGCTAACATCGTGGGTTTTGATATCTTTGTTTTCCTCAGTCGGGTGGGTCATTGCGGCCGGGTGGCTTGGCCATCTGTGTTTGGATGCGTTGGACAGCTCTGACTATTGGCCGTTGTATCCGTACAAGAGAATTAATCTTAAGGGACCGATTGACTACAATAGTAAAGCAGAAGTCATTTTCTGTTTTTCGTTAGTCGTTGTCTATTTCTTTGTCTGACTGTCATGTAAATGAAAAACCGCGAGAAGTGCTCGAGGAC
>CAZWLQ010000029.1:5947-7325 GCA_964634615.1 uncultured Candidatus Saccharibacteria bacterium | reverse complement strand
CAGATCTATTTCACTCCCCTTTCCGGGGTTCTTTTCACCTTTCCCTCGCGGTACTTGTTCACTATCGGTCTCTATATGTATTTAGCCTTAGCAGTTAGTTCTGCAAGATTCCCCCAAGCTATTCGTGTCTTGAGGTACTCAGGAACAGTAACTAGAAAGTTGCATTCTTTTCGTCTAAAGGACTATTACCTTCTGGGGTTCTGCTTTCCAGCAGATTCGACTAAGAACGCAATTTGTAACTTTCTCCTTGTCCGAAGACAGGCGTTACTGCCCTACAACCCCGCGCTGTGCAAGCACAATGCGGTTTGGGCTTTTCCCTTTTCGCTCGCCGCTACTTAGGGAATACAATTTGTTTATTTTCCTCCTGGTACTGAGATGTTTCACTTCCCAGGGTACGCTTCGTGATGATAAACATCACAATCACATGGGTTCACCATGCGGGGTTTCCCCATTCAGACATCTCCGGATCAAAGGTTGCTAGGCACCTCCCCGAAGCTTATCGCAGCCGAGCCACGTCTTTCATCGCCATATAGAACCAAGGCATCCACCATACGCCCTTAGATCTCCTGTTAGGAAATCTAATCGCCACAAGGACACATCACGCCTACAGCGCGTGTGCCACTTTTTCTTCAATGTTTCTTTTACCCAAGCATGTACATCGTACACACTTAGGCTTACCTGCCCGGTCACCTGCCCTTATCAAGCAGCGACCGGACTTTTGTTCTCTACAGTATTCAGTTGTCAACGATCATCAACCAATTTTTTGACTAAAAAAACCGCTTCTGGAAGCGGAGATTCGTTTTGCGCTTGAAAGCGCTTGACGGCCAAATCCGCGTCTATATGCAGTTACGGTTAATCGTCATAATTGGTAGTCATAAGTATACTCGGCAAAAAGCCCCTGTCAAGGGCTTTCACCGTTCCCTGCCTCGATATGGGGACATGCTGTGTATAAAGAAAAAACCCGCTTTTGGCGGGTTTTTTCTTGCTATTACCAGCGGCTGTTGCCGCGGTCGAAGCCTCCTTCTCGGCGAGGTGGGCGCTCTGCGAGAGGGCGCGCAACGTTCACCGTAAGTGGGCGTCCGTCGAAGTCCTTCTCGTGGAACATCTCGATTGCCTTCTGTGCCTCTTCGGCTGAAGACATCTCGACGAAACCAAAGCCCTTTGAACGGCCGGTCATCTTATCCTTGATAATGGTTGCTGATGCAACCGTGCCGGCCTGTGCGAAGTGGTCCGAGAGCGTTTGCTCTGTGGTCCCGTAGCTAAGGTTTCCGACGTACAATTTTGCGTCTTGCATACTACTTGTTACTGTCCCTTTCCAGCCGATTGCCTTCCGGGGAGACTCATAAATACAAAGAAGAGTATACCAGAGAACAACGAA
>CAZWLQ010000029.1:0-5937 GCA_964634615.1 uncultured Candidatus Saccharibacteria bacterium | reverse complement strand
GACGCTCGTCTGCATTTTCTGAAACGCACGCCAAAAGTCCTGCTGGATTTTGGCTCACGTTCGCGCCAGCCGCGCTCGCAAGGCATTTCAGAAAACAGACTCGCTCCGTATGTTAAATGCAGGGAAAAAGAAAGCTCGCTCTTAAAGTTTGGGAACAAAAAGGGGGATGACACACCACTCCCCAGTGATAGCCACCCCCTTAGATTAGGCGATTCGTCCACACGACGACGCACCGAATCCGACGTCACTATACAATTGTCTCTCTCAAAAACAACTCTCGATTTCTCGAGAGTTGTTTTCTGCGTACTGTCCGAGTGTTCCGCTTTTAATGTGTTGCGATATATGCTCGGGTTATCGGTCCAAAATATCCGGCTGCAGGCACGATACCAACTGATGCTTGGAATTCTGCAAGCGCCGCCTTAGTGAGTGGGCCAAAGAATCCTGTTGCACCCACTTGTGTGAGTGCGCGAGCAGCGGAGCCTTTGTTTGCTGTGATGAGATAGAGCTGAAGTGTTACTACATCTCCTCCTGTTGAAGATTCTTCGAGATCGCGAATTAGCACTGCGCCAACTGTTGGAAGAGGGGTGCCGTTGGTGAGAGCGTTTAAGATTGCGGTGAGTTGTTGAACTCGCGTTTCAAGAGAAGCTTCTGTTTCGTTTGTCTCGCCATCTTCGCTTTGTGATGAGAACTCTTCTCCCCCACTGCTGCTACGACGGTGACTCGAAGGATTACCCCCATCATCTTCTTCAACAACCGGTTCCGCTTCTGTTGTCGCAAATGCTTCATCAGAAGGATTCCCCGTACCAACACCGTTGATAGCCGAAACTCTGTAGGTGTACAGCGTCCCCGCGGTGAGTCCTGTCTCACTGTAGGTTGTGCTCGTTGTTGCGGTATCAGCGACAAGCGTTGCAAATGCGCCCGCACCAATCTTTTGTTCGATCATGTAACCAGTGATAGGCGTATCACCATCATCAGCCGGTTCGGTCCACGACAGATCGATCTGTGTCATTCCAATCGCTGTTGCAGAAAGTCCTGTGGGTTGGTCAGGAACGGTTGTTTCGATAAATGTAAGAAACGGGTATCCGTCATTCGTCCCCGGATCGATGTCCCATATACTCTCTCCTCCCACATCATCATTCGGATTCTCCATGAAGTCCCACGCTGTAGTAAGTCCAGGGGTGTCCGTATTAGTAAATGTCGCAACGTCCTTCATCTCTGCCGTCGTCTTACCTGTTCCACCCGCACTCGTCGCTTGCCCTGATGTTTCGGTGTCCCAAAAAGAGTCGGTAACAGTACCAGTGTTCACCGTTGTAAGACCCGCTCCAATGCCAGCCGAGACACTTCCTGTCGAGTAAGAACGCACAATCGTTCCGGTGTTCGTACTAGTAAGCCCTGCTCCGCGCTCTTCGATATTCACAATGCTTGCTCTGGAATATGAATCTGAGATCGTTCCTGAGTTTGCACCAACAAGTCCTCCTGTTTGTACGTTTGCTGTGTCGAAAACGCCTGTGGAATACGAACGAGAGATTGTGCCTGCATTGATCCCCACAAGTGCTCCCGCTCTCGATATCGTGCTTGCGGTTGTAATATCAACATCCTCCAAACCAATATCATGCACCTCGAAAGCTGCGCTTGTCTGACCAAAGAGTCCGATACGTATCAGAGCGTCCGTGTTTATAAAAAGGTCGCTGATAACGAACCCCTGCCCATCCAAAGTTCCCACGAAGGGTGTGCCCGAGTTTCCCACCGGCTCAAAACCCGCACCCGTATTCCATCCGCTCGTCGCTGAACAGTCGATATCATCAACAAGGATGTAGTTTGCATCCAAATCGGTATCCATGTCCTGTAACTCCAAACAGGTTGAGATCTGGTAGGGGTCTTCTGGTGAACCATCGCCGCCAGCGAACGCATCTACGCGAGTTGAAGAGAGTGAGAGCGCGATGAGCGCAAGTGCAAAAATCGAAAGTGAGATTGAAAGAATTTTTTGCATAGAGTTCGATGGAAATTTGTGCTTCTTTAAAGATACCATGCGTGGTCTCGATAAAATATCGTATGTTGAAAAACAACCACCCAATACTGGGTGGTTGTTTCCGCGTCCTGTCCGCGTGTTCCGCGTTTGCTATGCGCGAGATTCAATCACGGTCTTTGCAACAGAATCTGGAACAACCGCATAGTGGTCGAATTCCATAATCATCGTTCCGCGACCTTCAGTCATCGAGCGGAGATTCGTGGTGTAGCCGAACATTTCGGACAACGGCACCATTGCCTTCACGACTTTGAGTTGCCCACGGTCTTCCATACCATCAATCTGTCCACGCTTTGATGAAATGCTACCGGTGATATCACCCATGAACTTTTCAGGGACAACAACTTCAACTTTCATGATTGGTTCAAGCAACACTGCCTTTGCCTTTTCAGCACCTTCTTTGAAGGCCATTGATGCTGCGAGTTTAAACGCAATTTCGGATGAGTCCACATCGTGGTACGAACCATCGTAGAGCTCAATCGAGATGTTCACCATCTTAAATCCTGCCAAGACACCGCGATCCATTGTTTCGCGAAGTCCCTTTTCAACCGCTGGAATGAATTCCTGTGGAATCGCACCTCCCTTGATTGAGTTGATGAATTCAAATGTACCGTCGCGCTTCGTGTTCTTCGGCAAATCTTCTTCGTTGACGGTCAGGTCCATCGGCTTCATGCGAATCTTTACGTGACCGTACTGACCCTTACCTCCCGATTGCTTAACGTATTTGTGTTCAACATCGGCAGAACCCATGATTGTTTCGCGGTATGCAACCTGTGGCTTGCCGACGTTTGCTTCAACAGCAAACTCGCGACGCATACGTTCAACCAACACTTCAAGGTGCAACTCACCCATACCAGAGATGATGGTTTCCATTGTTTCGCCGTCTGAGGTGACGCGGAATGTTGGGTCTTCATCAGCAAGACGACGAAGTGCCATACCAAGCTTCTCCTGGTCTGCCTTTGTCTTTGGTTCGATGCGGAGTGAGATAACTGGTTCTGGAACCTTGATTGGGTCAAGAATGATTGGGTGCGCTTCGTCGCAGAGCGTGTCGGATGTTTTGGTGTCCTTCAAACCAACCGCTGCTGCGATTTCTCCTGCAAACACTTTCTTCACCTCTTCACGATCATTCGCGTGCAATCGCACAATGCGACCGAGACGTTCTTTGTTCTGTGTTCGACTGTTGTAGATATATGAACCCGCTTCAATCGTTCCTGAATAGACACGGAAGAATGTGAGCTGACCAACGAATGGGTCTGTCTGCACTTTGAATGCGAGGGCAGCAAACGGCTCATCGTCAGATGGAAGGCGTGTGAGGTCTTCCCCGCCGTTTGGATCAAGTCCTTTCGGAGCTGGGATGTCGAGTGGTGATGGAAGGTAATCAACGACTGCGTCGAGAACCAACTGCACACCCTTGTTCTTCAGCGCTGAACCCGTGAACACCGGAACGATTTTGTTGTCGATGACCGCCTTGCGAAGCGTTGCTTTGAGCACGTCGAGTGATGGTTCTTTGCCGTCGAGGTAGTCGCTCATGAGCGCCTCATCTTCAGAGACAATCTTCTCAATCAATTCAGCACGATATTTTTCTGCATCTGCTTTCAAGTTCGCTGGGATTTCGTCGTAGCGAAGCGTGTTGCCCATGTTGCCTTCAAAGTAGACAGCGCGCATCGTCAAAAGGTCAATCACACCTTCGTGTGCATCTTCTTCACCGATTGGAATCTGCATGCGAACCGCGTTCTTGGTCAATCGGTCGAGAATCGATGCGTATGAGCGCTCGAATGACGCACCGGTGCGGTCGAGTTTGTTGATGAAACAAATGCGAGGCACTTTTCCTTCGTCAGCGTAACGCCAGTTGGTTTCTGATTGTGGTTCAACACCCGCAACGCCGTCGAAAACGACGATTGCACCGTCGAGCACGCGGAGTGAGCGCTTCACTTCAATCGTGAAGTCAATGTGGCCAGGGGTGTCGATGATATTGAAACGGTGAACCTTGCTTGCGTCCCCCGGAGCGTACGTTGGTGTCCAGAATGCAGTCACAGCAGCAGCAGTAATCGTGATACCACGCTCGCGTTCCTGTTCCATCCAGTCCATCACGGTGTCACCTTCGTGCACTTCACCGATTTTGTGGGACACACCGGTATAAAAGAGCACACGTTCAGACGTGGTGGTCTTTCCTGCGTCGATGTGGGCGACGATACCGAAGTTACGTACTTTCTCTAGAGGATAGTCTCTGTTCATATAAGTTGCTAGATGCGAGTTGCGGGATGCGGGTTATGTAAAAAAGAGCCCGTTCGGGCACTGGCACTATAGCACGTATGGGTTTTTTGACAATCGGATTGTAAAACAGAAAAGCCTCACCCCGGTGAAAGCGGGTGAGGCTTTCTGGGTGAGACTTGATCGGACGAGTTAGAAGCGCTTTTCGGCAGCCGTCACGTAGGGGCGAAGATGCTGTCCGAGGCTTGGAAACTGCTCCAGCATACCCGCCACGAAGGCATCAAGGGAGTCGTACACGACTGAGACGGCCTCGACTGATTTGAAACTGTCGTCAACCGTCGAGTACCCAACACCTCCCCAACCAGGAGGCATTGTGCAAGTCGCGGACAACCGGAACTTCGACAGAGCGGGCACAAAAGAGGAAACCTTAACCTTCCAAATCACTTCGTCGGGACAGTCGTCAATTTCAAACGACTCTTCCAAAACGAAGGCGTTCGTACGCTCGACAAGACTGAAGATCATCGAGGTTACACGACAGATTTCCGCCTTCATCCGGTTGATGTTATCCGAACCATCAATCAACTGCTTAGCGGTGATAACCTGCTTGGCCATCTTTTTCTCCCCCTGTTTCCAGGTTCCCTTTCGGGGCTTGCCTTTTCAGGCGTTTTTGTTGTTTGCAAGCAACGCGCTTGCGACATCTGGATATATTGTATCATATACATACTATTTGTCAATACCACCCTATGTAGTAGTCCGGGTAAAAGAAAAACACCGCCTTGGCGATGTTCCCTTCCGCGTTGTCCGCGTGCTGTCCGCGTGCTGTCCGCGAGTTCCGCGCCTGTTATTTTTTCTTCGTCTTGCTGAACGCAAAGTGTGCGAAGGCCTTGTTTGCTTCTGCCATGCGGTGAACGTTCTCACGCTTCTTCATAGCTTCACCTTCACCCTTGCTTGCTGCGAGGAGTTCTGCTGCGAGTCGTGTACCCAATGATGAACCCTTCTTTCCACGAACACCTTCAAGAATCCAGCGGAGCGCGAGTGCAAGCTGACGTTCTGGGCGAACTGGAACGGGAACCTGGTAGTTTGCACCACCGACACGTCGTGAGCGGACTTCCATTGTTGGTGCAACGTTCTGGATTGCTGTTTCAAGGAGTGCTGCTGGGTCAGTGACGCCGTCTTTCTTCAAGATTTCAAATGCTTCGTAGACGCCGCGCTGTGCTGTCGACTTCTCTCCTCCGATCATGAGGTAGTTCACGAGTTTAGAAACGGTCTTTGAACCGTATTCGCGATCAGGAGTGACCGGGTGTTTCTGTTTTTCTCGAAGTGGACGACGCATGGTTGGGTTAAATACGAAATTCGAATATCGAAATCCGAAACAATATCTATTCTCTTAATTTTGAATTTTTAAACATTTGAATTTTTATCTTTGCTTCGGATTTCGAAATTCGTGCTTATGCCGCTTTTGGCTTCTTGGTTCCGTAGTGACTGCGACCCTTGCGACGCTTGTCGACACCTTCTGCGTCAAGACGACCTCGAACGATGGTGTAGCGGACTCCGATGTCCTTCACACGACCACCACGAAGCATCACGACAGAGTGTTCCTGAAGCTTGTGTCCCATTCCTGGAATGTATGCGGTGACTTCCTGACCGTTGGTCAAACGAACACGAGCAATCTTGCGGATAGCAGAGTTCGGTTTCTTTGG
>CAZWLQ010000028.1:0-7430 GCA_964634615.1 uncultured Candidatus Saccharibacteria bacterium | reverse complement strand
GTGGAGGAGATCCCAGGATCTATCGCGCTCATCAATGACCTACGAGAGAGGAACATACCACTTGCCGTTGCTTCCGCATCGAACCTTGAATATGTTCGCACTATTCTTCAAAAGCTTGGTGTGTTCGAGAGCTTCCAAGCGGTTGTGACCGGTGACATGGTACAGAAAGGGAAGCCCGATCCTGAAAGTTTTCTTTTAGCTGCCGAGAAACTTGGAGTCACTCCAGAAGAGTGCCTCGTGATAGAGGACGGAATTAGCGGAATGGAAGCTGCCCGAAGAGCGTCTATGCACTGTGTCGGATTGGTTGAAAACCTCGATAAAGACTACCCAACAAAAAACCTTGTCACCTCCATGAAAGACATTTCGTTCTCGTATATTCAATCCCTCTCTTCGTAAGAGAAATAAAAATGGAAATGATACAGCAATGTAAATGGGGATTGATTAAATGGAGTGCAGGATTCTTGAGTTTGTATCTCAGTAAACGACTACGAACACCGCACACACGTCGGCCACTTGATATTCGCGTCATCGATGCGCTCATGCGCGGTCTTTTGGGGCATCCAAAACTTCCAGCATTCTCTCCAGAAGAACGGACTCGATACGAAGCGGTGTTGAATAAAATCGGGTATTGGCACGGCACCGGAAAACTACAGCACGGGAAAGATGGTGGTGGAATCGTAGATATTATGAATCTTTTGCTTGAGGAGAAAGGGTTACGACCCTTCAAGGATATTTTTGATGTAAAACAGGGGGAGATGGAGAGCACGTCGGTTGCAAGAACCCGCATGTACGCGCGCATTTATGGCGATATGCACGTATTCGGAGGAGCACCTCTCAATCAACGATACGGTAGCCCACGCTTTTGGTCGTATTATTTTATTATGGCGAGTTTCATCCACGCGATCGGTGAACTAGGACTGTGGCATCCTCGGGCACGCAAGGAACAGAAAAAGATGTGGTACGAGCAAGGTAAACGAACGTGGACTATCAAGGTCACAAAACGACAGGACGGGGATTCGATGGGAATGTTCTTTGATGCTGGTTCAGATATTCCAAACAACTATCCAATCATCATCGGAATAGAGCGAGACGGCCATAATGTTCTTGAGACCGCTTCATATGTGGCGCAACATGAAAACCGTATCGGCAGCAGGATTCCTATGAACGCCTTCACACACCTCGAAGTGCCTTCCGCTCATGTGGCCGAGATAACCAAACTTCTCCAGACGCATGGCCATAGCAATCTGCCCGTTTTTTCTTTTGAACAGTGCGAGGAGTGGTGGTCGCAGCAACCCTTCTCAAGACTTGTTGTGGGTTCAGAGTAAAAACAAGGGAGCCACGCTAGTGGCTCCACAAACTCTCTCATCACCTCACTCTACATCTAGGCTACGAACAGTCGCATCGTCATCATCAACATAAACCTTAATATGCGTAGTTTTTCCGCAACGGGAGCACTTAATATGCTGTGTTCCTCGGATCAAAGTGATTCGCTTTTCAGCGCATCCACACTTGAGATTGACGGGAACGATTGATCCCACTTGGAGCTTCATCATGACGCTTCCTCCCTTTGAGGGTTGTCTCCGATTCAAATTTAACTTTTTATTCTTTGCATATCAAGAGGAAAAATGCGCCCAGGTGCATTTTTGAAATGCTAGAATAGGGCTATATGAAAACACCAACGCCATTGCGAAATGCAGTATTCGCCGCGCTCTATATCGTACTTATTGTCTCGACGATTAACGGGTTCGGCACCATGTTCAAAGATACGCCGGACACCATCATGGCTCCGATGGTAATGCTCTCATTGCTTGTACTTTCAGCAGCAATCATGGGATATCTCTTTGTCTATGAACCAGCTCGTCTCTATGTCGATGGGCAAAAATCTGAGGCGCTTGCATTCTTTTGGAAAACCGTCGGCATCTTCGCCTGTTGTGTCCTCGTCTTGGTCATCATCATGTTCAGTATCTCCAGCTAGTCGTTGAATACTTGATTGCATGAGGTAGGGGATTCTCGAGTCTACATCTTGGTACACGTTCTATTTCCTTATTCTAAGTTTCTGCAGAAACCGAGAACCCTTGTGCCAGTGTCCGTCAGCGTATGTTCCAGGGCGAGCCCGTTTCTTCGTTTTGCAATCAAACCAGCTAATGCAAGCTTTCGAAGATGTTCAGATATCGTTCTAAAATCGCCACGCAGTGCATCGGCTATGTCGAGCCCTGATAGTTTTGGTCGACGCTCAAGCACGAGCAAGATGCTAATACGATGAACGTTGGCACAACCCTTAAAAACTCTTTCTAATTCTTTTAAGTTTTTCATACTAGAGATACTTATGCTTTCTTAGTTTCTGCAGAAACTAAGAATACTCGTCTGGGGTAAGAGGGTGATAAAATGTTGGTCTATGAAAAAAGTGCTGCATCAGAAGCGAAAAAAGATGGTTGTTGTAAACGACCATATGCAAAAGGACTACCGATATGCCTGCGTAGAGCCGGTTGGCAAAAATTTTGATCCGACATTTAAACCTGACTTGACGCCGAAAGAAATGCTCAAGCTCGGCATCTTTGGCGGACTTCATCTGAACGATTGCATAAAAGAGTTTTCCAGGAGTTGGTTTACCGGTGTGCAGTTTTCACAAACAGGAAAGCACGAGGCAAAGCTAAACTACTTTGGCGTCAACGCATCGCAATCGCTCGCCGAATGGAAACGAAAGGGGTGGATTTATAAAGATGATCCGCGCGGATGGTTCCAATGGTATTGCCGGTACTACATGGGTCGCCGTATTCCGAAGGAAGACGCTCGACAAATAAAACGCTGGCGTGCAATCACACGCCATATCGCGCAAATTAAACACAACTGCAGAGCAGGGGATATCATGTGCCGCCCTGTCCAACGCCAAGCCCTTCTCCATTGGGCATACGACTCACGGAAGTTTTAAGCTACTCCATTCTCAAATTCTTAAGAACATGAGAATGTGATTTGACATTTTGAGCTTATGCTGTAATGTGTTTCTGGAGCAGCACACTTTTCCTGGAGGTAGCGAAGATGCAAATTGGCACGAGCGCGCTTTTGAAAGATGCTGAACTCGGAATGGCTGACTTCCAGCGGTTCCAGGAGGGTCGGGTGGAAGTCGCAGAAGGACGTGGACTCATTCGGGGACGACTCACCAGCATCTCCGTTGAGAATTCCAAGGTCACCCTGGGGATCCTCGACGAGAAGACAGGCGAAACGGTCACCCGCGAGCTCTTGGGTTCGTCTCGCATGGTGAAGTGGGGGGTTGAAGGGGTACTCCTCATCACCGAGACGTTCGGCGGGGAGATCATCGCACTCTTCCCTCGAGTCACCTCAGCTTCACACGGCGAACCGCAGGCGGAACCGGCCTCCGCACCGCCACCGAGCGGACTCTTCTGACAACCGTTCGCCACGAACAGGAAAACAACGCCGGACCTCACGATGCCTGTGAGTGTCCGGTTGTTTTTATATAAAAACCTTATTTATTTCTTCTTGTATGACGGGTAAAAAACATGCTATACCCTACAATATCCATCTGAAGGATTCTCTGCATACTCTTTACATGAAGTCTCAACACAGTAGCTTGCACGAATATGATTGATAACAAAAACGTCTCTACAACATCTGGTCAATGGGAGCGCATTAATATGCGTAATGTGGCACACCTCATAGGCGTTGAGTTCATTCACGATCTCTATAATCGTCATGAGCCAAAGATTAATTCCATAAGATTCAGACATACGGTGACCATCTGGAAGGATGGCATCGTCAACTCATATGCGCCCGCACATGAGTGGCGTCGGCTTGAAGAGCTTTTAGGTCATCAGTACTATCGGCTAGATCCTCTTATCATCAATCAGACAAAGTTACTTTATCGTCGTCGACGGGAACATTTTCATGCGTTTATAAAAACACTTCATGCAACAAATTTTACAAAGCTTTCTGATGCGGACTTATTTTCGGTATTAACCAATTTTCAATCACTCGTGCTTGGAGAGCTCTATGTTCTTAACTTTGTACAAGTTGAATATGCTCTTAATAAAACAATAAAAAAAATCCTTCACGAACTTGTACCCAATGAACAAAAGGTTGAGGAAATCTTTATGCGTCTAATTCAAACAGAGACCCCGACAGAGTCACAACGAGAAAAACAAGCCCTCTATAAAATTGCAGGGAAATGGCGACTCCGAAAAAAAATTTCTCTCTATGATGAAAGGAGGGCACGAAAAGATGTTGAGAGTCACTTCGAGAAATATCAATATCTTTATTCGGCATACGGAGAGACCCCGAAACATTTTGATAGTTTTTGGACGACGTTCGAAGAGTACCTTTCTCAAAAAACGCCACCTCCCATTCAAAAAAATACCTCACGACTTCTTACCCGTGAGTCGAGAAAAACATTGCGAGAACTGAAAGATACGCGACTTGACACCCTTATACCACTTCTGGTGACTGGTGGCATCTTTAGAGACACGAACAAGGCGTTGCTCGGACAAAGTATGCGATATCGTTTTGCGATTCTTAACGAAATTGCCCGCAGAGGCCTTGAAACACGGGGTGCGCTCGATTTTTACCTTCTCGCAGAGATTGCGGACTTATTACGACAAGGAAAAAGACTCGATCCGCAGGAAGTCCTTGCTCGCAAAGAAAAAGGGGTCGTATTCACTCGTTTCGAAGATTTCCAAGTCTACGATAAAAACATCCTTCCTATTGTTCCACCTAGCAATACCTCCCGCATGCTTCAGGGGCAGTGCGCTTCGCGCGGGTCTTGCACGGGAGAGTGTAAAATTGTTCTCACCAAAAAAGATGCTCACAAGGTCAAACCGGGGGACATCATGGTTGCTATTGGTACTGATTTTGATCTTATCGAGGCAATGTACCGTTCAGCGGCAGTAATCACCGAGGAGGGGGGCATCTTGAGCCACGCTTCGGTTGTGTGCCGGGAGATTAATAAGCCTTGTTGTATGAGTGTCAAACAGGCCACAAAAATCCTGAAAGATGGTCAGCGAGTCCGTGTTGAAGCAACCCGAGGAGAGATATTTTTACTGTAATAGGGATCACCCTAGACAATATCTTTAATAACCGTTCCATCCTGTACCACGCCATAGGCGCAGAATGCTGTTTTGCTCCAACGCTCTGGAAGCTCTTCATAGACATTCAGAAGATCTGCAAAATAAATATTAAGAACCGTGCCGTGTGTAACAATAAGCACTGTTTTACCTTCGTTGGCAGCACACACTTGATTAACCCCTTCCTTGAAGCGTGCGAGTGCTTCTATGCCTGACTCTCCATTAAACGCTTGATAGGAAAGATCGCTGAGCTGCTTTTCTTTTTCAGCTTCAAATTCTTCTTTTGTAAGAAATTTCTCTCCCCGTGCCACTTCATTAAACGCGCGAAGGGGGTGTATTTCTTTTCCCATTTTTTTTGCCAAAGGAGCAACAGTAAGAGCGGTTTTGGGCTCATCTGATACATAGATGATATCAACACTTTGCATGGTGGGAAGTTTTGACACCTCCTCGGACTCTAGTTGCCCTTTCTCAGAAAGACCCCACAAAGCAGCGTGTGTGTTTGGGTCTTTTTGTGTATCTGCGTGACGTAAAAAAACAATTTTTGTTTGGTTCATATTCAACGACTATAGACAATTTATACAGAAAAAACCAGCGGTGAGGACACCGCTGGCGCATTACAGTAACGTCGCCACTCAGTCGTGCATCACGACTGGTTCTTCAGACGATGAACGAACAGGAAGCGGTAGTTTGACTGCCAGAGGCCGCCTGACGATACGAATGACAGGATACGGCGACGTGGCTTTCCTCGCGTGCCGCCCTCGACGGTCAGCGCAAGATAGAAAGAGATTCCACTCCAAATGTACATGGGGTTGTGCAGGAGCACGATTGGTCCGCGAGCATGTTCCTCGGGAAACTGCTCGCCAAAGAGCAGGCCATCTAGATACGTTGGGCGATCAAGACGAGCGCGACTCGCTGCTGCCAACGCGTCGTTACTGGTCACGCAGTGGACCCCTGGTTCTGCACCAATGAGAACCACCTCGTAATCCCCAACCCTTTGTTGATCGACGGCGAGCTTCGCTTGTCGTACGAGGTGATTGACATGGTCGTAGTGCCCAGCCTCGACAAGCGCCTTGGCGGAACGACGCCTTGGATTCTTCAGTGTAAATCTCGTTTCAATCATCGTAGTTCTCCTTTGAGGGAAGTGACCCTGTTATTCCAAAGTCCGTAGAAGGGCATGGTACACAGCGGCAATGTTGACGTTGAAACCGAGTATACCGGGATCGTAGCCAGTCACCAACCCCCTTGACACAAAAGCGTCAAAGAAGAGGTCTTCTTTGTGCCCTTGCAGCCCTCGAAGTATTGCAACGACCTCGGGAGTTGGATCAATGATGTAGCAACCGATATTGATTTGGTCATGCTCGGTCGTCTGTTCGACACGCTGCCATCGGATGATGCGACCCTCTTCGAGAAGGAAACGCGCGCCCCCTGGAGCAGGCACGCTCTTTGCGATGAGTACGGAGACCGGAAGGCCGTGAATGTCATGAAATTGCTCAAACATCTCCCATGAGAAGTTGCAATAGAAATCACCGGCACATCCGTATGTTCTCATACCTGTCGAAAGCGCGCTTCGAACCATGGGACCGAGTGGTCCGCTCATCGCCTCATCAACCTCTGTGGAGAGACCACGGGTGTTTATGAGCGCGTTAGCAATCTGAACCCGGTTGTGTTCGTTTGCCCAGATTATGATCTGATTGAAACTCTCAATCGCTGAGCCCACAATTTCTCCGAGAATCGTATGATGCTTCGTGGGAAGCGACAGTAGATGTTTCGGAACCGAAGGGCTTGCTGCCGAAGTGAGACCGGCGATTCGTTCGCCGTTTCCGCCTGCGCTGACATGTAAGGTTCTCATCCTTCGCTTCCCTCCGGCGTTCGAATTTTGGGAATATCACGAGCACTCACGCCACCAACAATGGTACGACGAAGCATCGGATGATCGTCGTCGGTCATACCCACATCACTGTCAGGATGGAACGTAATGACGTCCATTGGATCATCTTCAGTGTTGAAGGAGTGGGGGGTGTCGGTCTTCATGACGAAAGCATAGCCAGGAACGAGATCAATGCGTTCTTGTTCCTCGCCGACTAAGCACACGCCCGAACCTCGATAGATGAGATTTACTCGAACGGAAGGGTGCGTATGATGTGTCTGCGTGGTGTGAGAGGGAAAATGTAAGTGATTGAAGCATGGATCGCCAAGGCGAACCGGTGGCACAAGTAGGGTGTCCGTACACCCATCGATGTATCGCAACCTGCCGTGATCTTCGATGGGTCCACCACATACATTCGAACCTCTATATGCGTAAGCCGACGTAACCATTCCGAGACCCTGGCTATCGATGGTAGCCGGGCCAATTACCGA
>CAZWLQ010000027.1:0-8087 GCA_964634615.1 uncultured Candidatus Saccharibacteria bacterium | reverse complement strand
CATGCTGCGAGAAATCCTGATAGTCCAACACATCTTTCTCGCGTTATTAATGTGCCTGCACGTGGTATTGGCAAAACAACATTGCTTCGTGTACTTGCGAACGCAGAACATGAACTCTCCGCATCACACAAAGCGAAAGTTGATGGCTTCCGCGCGCTCCTCAAACGCATCAAGAACGCGACCGAAACACTCACTCCTTCTGCAGTGATTGCATACATTCTCTCTGAGAGCAGGCTTGAACGAGAACTCGCGGGAGGAAACGATGATGATCACGAGCGACTCTTAAACATTAAAGAGTTGGCCTCCCTTGCGGCGCGCTACGACAAACTTCCGGAGAACGAACGATTGGATGCCTTCCTCGAGGCGGCTGCACTCGCAAGCGACCAAGACTCGTTGGTACGCGAGGAAGCATCGGTAAAGTTGATGACGATTCACGCTGCAAAAGGACTCGAGTTTGGACACGTCTTCATCAGTGGCCTCGAAGAAGGGTTATTCCCGGATGAACGAAGTGAGACCCGCGGTACACCGGAGGAACGTGAGGAGGAGCGTCGGCTCTTTTATGTGGCACTCACGCGTGCAAAACATCAGGCACACTTGTCCTACGCCTCGATTCGTACGATATTTGGGTCAGCCAACATTACCGTCCCGTCGCGCTTCCTCAACGATATTGATCCGTCGCTCATCTCATTTGGAAACGATTTCGGCAGAAGCAATGGCGACGGTCCGCGCGAGCTATTAACCATCAACCTCGACGATCTCTAGACCATGCAAGGATACCGAGCAAAAAAATCTCTTGGACAGAACTTTCTCACATCAAAAACAGTCGTGAAGAAAATTATTGCTGCGGGAGATGTGTCTGCGCATGACACCGTCCTCGAGATTGGTCCGGGGAAGGGGGCTTTAACCGGAGAGCTTTTGGCGACTGGCGCACGCGTGATTGCGATTGAAAAAGATCGCGATTTAATTCCGGTACTTCAAGAAAAATTTGCACAAGAAGTTCGTGATGGTCGCTTGGTATTACTTGAAGACGATGTGCTTCTGTTTGATCCAAAAAAGGCGGGCCTTAGCGAACACCACTACAAGCTCGTTGCAAATATTCCGTACTACATCACCGGAGAAATCATGCGTCGCTTCCTGTCCGAAACACTGCAACCCTCTTTAATGGTCGTGCTGGTACAAAAAGAAGTGGCAGAGCGCGTTGCTGCAAGAGACGGAAAAGAAAGTATTCTGTCACTTTCTGTAAAACTCTATGGTGAACCGAAGCTTGCCCTACGTGTTCCACGAAAATTCTTTTCGCCCTCCCCAAATGTTGATTCAGCAGTGCTGACGATAAAAAACATTGGACGCAGAAATCTTTCACAAAAAAATGAGGAGCGATTCTTTAAAATCGTAAGGCAAGGATTCTCACAGAAACGAAAGCAAGTTGTACCCCTCCTTTCAAAAATCCTCGACAAAGACGCCGTGCTTGATGTCCTGGCAAAAAACAACCTGACACCGAATGTTCGCGCCGAAGACATTGCGCTTCCGGTGTGGATTACACTCGCACAGTAAAACTACTTGGCGCGATAGAGACCCGTGCCTACAAATATAACCATACCTGTTGCATTGCCTTCAACAGCACACTCATATGGAGGAACGTAGGCCCAGCACTGAAATGATCCTGGAATATAGTTCCCGAGTATCTCTGGACCATTGACGTAATAGAACTGATACCAAAGAAAGATTTGTGGGTAGGGAATCTTGATGTCTGTTCCAGGAATTTTAAGTGTGATGCCGAGCGCATCAAGCAATGCGCCACCGTAATAAAACATGAGCGTAACCGGCCCACGGTTTGCCGCGGTGCCTTGCGTGTACACCGGGGTCACCGTAATCATGAACCCAAGATTACAGAGACAGTTCCATGTTATTTCAGTAATCGTGCCTTCAAATGGAACGTTCCATCCTTGTGCCTGCAGCGCTCGTGGAATATAAAAAAATGTTCCAACTCCAACAATAAAAACCGAGAACACCACGAGGAGTGGGTAGGTAATCCAGGCACTTATTCTTTTTTTCCACCACACGGTCTTGTTCATGTACTAGTACGTTATGAAAAATGGTATCGCATTGCTGTGTCCTGCGCTATTTTCAACATACACTCCGTAGAGCATGTGTGGAACCGCTTGCTTAAAGAAGTTTGGGAGGGTGAAGTCGTCTGGAAACATGTCGTGCATGGTAAACGTGATTGTGACACCATCCGATGAAGAAAGATTGTGGAGCGTGGCAAAGCCAGCGTACACGTCATTGCCTGTTTTTGTAAATCCGGTTCCTGTAAGCGTTACATTTGTTCCATCCGGTCCATGCTCTGGACTGATAGAAATAATGGTTGGCCCCCCTTCGCTCGAAAAGCCCTCGTTGAAGGTTGCTCTCTGCTCTTCCATTGAAGGTGGTGGTGGTATTGCAATCTTCCCACGAACCAAATCGTCGAAGAGGTCGTCGGTGGCTGCGTACGAATTTTGAGGTATCGAACCTTCCGACTCAACAAAAAGTCCTTTTGCTGCTTGGTTAAATGCCTGCAGCGCTTCCTCCACTGTTGTGTTTGGAGAAGACTTGAGAGAAAGAACTGAACCAGAAAGCAGCGCTTGTGTCGCGCTACCAACGAATCCCGTTCCCGTTGTGAGACCGAGCGGAAGGAGAATGCTTGCGCGGTGCAATTCTTGATATCGAACAACCGCGAGACGGGTTTTTTCTCCAAAATACGTGGTTTCTTGGCCGGGAGAGCCCGGGCCAGTCTCTGACACCTGTGTTTCTGCTCTACTATTGAGCACTTGTTGCAACACGTACACGTCATCTCCACTGTCTCCAAGAGAAAGGTTGCGTGAAAAAGTATAGGCGCGCGCCATATACGGAAGAACCATGAGTATTCCTAGAAGAAAAAAAGAAAGAGCGCGGTGCACCATATCGTCACACCATCGTACATGAAATTATCTCTCCGAGTAATACCCAATTGTGTTGTAGTGCGTTGTTTTTGCCCTGTATACTCTATGGTATGCAGTTTTTGTCAGGGGTTTCTCGCTTCCTCCCAAGCAGGCGCGTTGGCGCGCTTGTGGTTGTTGTCGGTGCGCTCATTGTTGCCACCGTCATTGTCCGTGCCGATTCAAAACATGACGCGGTGCAACCCGTCGCTCGTCTTTCTGCGGAGCAAAAAACACTTGATGAAACCGATACTGACGGAGATGGTGTGAAAGACTGGGAGGAGGAGCTCCGTGGACTCTCGTCGGTATCAACCGATACTGACGGGGACGGCGTTTCTGACGGTCAGGAGGTGGAAGACGAACGAATTCGCCTTGAAGAGGCGCGTTCCGGCCTTCTCGCAGAAGCAAACATTGGTGATGACCCATCCTATGCGGGGCTCTCACAAACCGAAAAAATTTCTCGAGGCATTCTTGAGCAAGTTGTGGCATTCAAGGAAGCGGGTATCAGTCTTGATGGCGAAACAACAAATGACATGGCGGGCATTCTTGGCGGAGTACTCGCCAAACAACCTGTCACACCAAAAACAGTTGACACCGCACTCATACAAAGCGTTCCTGAAACAGTTGCAAGTATGTCTGCCTATGCGAACGCGCTTGGAGAGATTCTTGGAGGAGAATCGACACCCGAAACCAATGAATTGTTGGTGTTGGCACAGTTTGGGCAAACAGGAGACGCATCAACCGTTGACGCACTTGTATCTGTGGTTGCAACATACGCCGACATCATTGATGGTCTCACCGAGACGGTGGTGCCTGTAACACTCGAAAACCAGCACATCGAGCTCATCAATGCTTTCATAAACACCCAGCAAAGCATCGCGCTTCTTGCTAATCTAAGTACAGATCCTATTGCCGGGTTGCAGGGACTCCAAGCATACTCGACCTATTCAAACCAGGTTGCAACAACGTTCGAGAGCATTCGTGAGTATCTTCGGGCACGAATAACCCTTGGCACCGACGCACCCGGATACATCGTCCTTGAGGAACCGACACAATAAACCATGCGCACTCTCTCTAAAACACTGCTCGTTCTTTTGCTAAGCGCCATCATCGTAGCGCCGTTTAATTTTGGCACTCCGACGGCACACGCCCAATCAAGCTTCATTAGCGATCTTGTTCCTGTCGACAAACTGCTCCCAAAGGGCCTCATAACGGAAGAGAACCGCGAGCAACTTGAAAAGGGTTTCAAGAAGGGCGTCGCCGCGTGCGCGATTATGACGTACATCATGTTCGTCATCGATCAAGGATCGTTCAAGGTTCCGGTGTCCGCGTTTGCAACGGAGCTCAAAGACAACTTCATTGACTGCGTGGTCTACAACGTCATAAACGTCTTGATTGAGGACATGCTTCGAAACCTTACGAAGTGGGTGCAGGGCGGATTTAAAGGAAACCCTGTCTTCGTCACACGTTTGAATGGTCATATTGGAAGTCTTGCCGACCAGGTCGCTGGCGAGTTCATAAAGAACACTGTTCCGTTTTTGTGCTCCCCGTTTCGTGCGCAAATTCAATTACAGTTGATACAAATACATAAAAGAAATCGCGGGGATAACGATGGTGATATTTTGAGTTGTACTTTCAGCGAAAGTGTTGGCAATGTGAAGGACTTTCTCGCGGGAGACTTCTCTGCTGGCGGCTGGGACACATGGTTTGAGACATTTGAAAATCCTGCAAATAATCCCTACGGTGCTTATATTGAGTCTTCGAAAATTCTTTCCGCACGCATCAACTCTGCAACGGGGGAGGCGCGCCTCGATATCAACCTCGGCAGTGGTTTTCTTTCACGAAAACGTCAGACCTGCTATGTCTATCCACTAGGGACCTCTGACGGGCCGCAAGATGGGCCTCCACAAACTTTCACCATCGGCGATGGCGAAACGCTTGATCAGGCAAGGGCGCGACAGGGCATAGCGAGCGGGGGCGATTTAGAATGTGACGAACCAGAGACCGTAACTCCAGGATCATTTATTGAAGACCAAATCAATGAAAAGTATGGTTCACCAGGACGTCGTCTTGAAATGGCAGATGAAATGAACGAACTCATCAATGCGGTCATTCTCTACCTCGTTGGCAATATCTTCAAGGATGAGGACGGACTTTCTGGCTATGACGTCGACAGCGTACAAAACGTTGACTTGATTGACGACACGATCGACGACGACCTTCCAGGTCCGGGAGGAAACGACAGTGTCCCTGATGATAGTGAACCCGCAGGACCCCCGGGAGAAAGCATGTGTTTTGACAAGAAGGGCGTATTCCTTGTTCCTGAAGAAGGCGGCACTGAAACCGCCGGATTCCAGTTTGGTGTGCCGATGAATGTGTCGTATGACAGCGTTGAGGTGTCGGTTGATCTCAAAAACAACGGTTGGTGGGCGGATCGTGAGGGATGGCCGGTAATGCCATTCTGGTTTGTTCGTGACGGCAACAAAAATATGTATGGGTATGTGAAGATTGACGCACCAGGAGGCCCGAGTGGTAGGGAGTTGATGCTTGCGCACGGCATCGGCGTGAGTCATGCATACAAAAAACGCGTTCGCGCACGACCTGTCGACTTTCCCGAAGGTTCGACGTATCGGTTCAAGGAAGTGTATGATGCGAAAAACCAAAAAATCACACTCACGGTGACCGACCTTGGAACTGGAAAAGTTGTACGAACGCTCACATCAACCCCAACGGTTCCGGGCATCAATACAGGCAACGAAAAGTTCCGCATCGGCATCGGCTACTCGGCAACCGAGGCAAACCCTCAAGAGCGTCCTGCATACGGTTGGGAATACTCAAACCTGAAAGTTTCATTCATGAGTAGTAATGGTTCACTAGGGGACTGTTCGACACCATCGCCGTGGAATGGTTCGACAGATAGGCCAACAGATCCTCCGGATAGAGATCCGCCACAACAATAATGTTATCAACGTTGTCATACAAAAGAATAGTTGGAGCACTCTTGGGCATCACATTGGTGCTTGCGGGAGCTTTTGTGACACCGCAGAACACCTCCATCGTGTACGCCGACGATGACAATGCTTTGAGCGGTGAGGGTATGAACTCGCCGTCTACTCGAGAATCCGAAGGGACCTCCATCACCTGTAGCTTTCTTAACCTTAATGTTCCCCAGTGTATCTTTGAAGGAATCTACTCCTTGCTGCTCGTGCCGTCTGCTCTCCTTCTTGGTGTTGCCGGACTCTTCCTCGATGCGATGATTAGTATCGGAATCCTGCGCTTCTCTGAATTCGTCACCAACACAGCGAATCAAGCCAATATCGCACTTGCCTGGAGTCTCATCCGCGACGTGCTCAACATGGGCTTCATCTTTGTCCTCTTGTGGATTGGTATTCGCACAATTTTAGGTGTTGATAGTGGCTATCAAAAATTGATTCCGCGAATCGTTATTGCGGGACTTTTGATTAACTTCAGTTTCTTCTTTACCGAGGTGATGATTGATGCCTCGAACGTGATTACGGTCGAGCTCTATGAATCGATTGCTGAGATCGGGGAAGCAGCAAGCAATCAGAAAATCGATATCAATAACCCGAATCCAAAACTAAACCAGACCATCGGGCCGGGTATTTCAGCGGCGTTTATGAGCGGTCTCAATCTTGGATTCAAGCCTGACAGTGGCGACCTTGGACAACGCATCACGCAGGTCATCTTCTCTACACTTACGTTCGTCATTCTTGCCTTCTTGTTCCTGGTGATGGGGGCGATGATTCTGACCCGTTTCATCATTCTGATAATTCTTTTGATTACATCGCCAATCGCATTCATTGGCGACATCTTGCCGCAGCTTGGAGCGCAGTCAAAAAAGTGGTGGAGTACGCTGACCGACCAGCTTATATTTGCGCCGGCATTTATGCTCTTCATGCTTATTACGGTTCTTATTGTGAACAGTCAGGGATTTAAGGATGGTATTACAGCCGATGCGGCCAACGGTTCTCCGTTTGGTACCGAGACACTGAGCGCGCTCCTTTCATACGCAATTGTGATTGGCTTGATGGTCGCGGGATTGATTATCGCAAAACAATTGGCTGGCTCTGCGGGCAAAGGATTCACCGAGTGGGCAAGCAAGAAGGCAAGCGCTGCAACATTTGGTGCGGCAGCGTGGGGCACTCGACAAGTGGGCGGACGCCTTGGAGAAAAGTTGCAGCAATCAAAATGGGTTGGTCAGGGACTTCAATCGAACAATGCTTTTGCTCGCTACACCGCAAAACTTGCGTCGGTTGCAGGGAAGGGTGCTGCTACCTCATCATTTGATGCGCGCGGCATTGGAGGCCTTGGAAAGGCATTGGGCGCAGAGAAGGGTCGCACAGGTGGTTTGATAGAAGATCGTAAAATCCGAGCGAAAGGCAAGGTGGAGCGCGCCGAAACATACGCAACCTCAATCGCTATTCAAAATCAGCGCGAAGCGATCGCCGCCAAGGCACGCGAGATAGAGGAAACGAAAGATAACCTCGCCATGGCGAGAGGCACTGGCGCATCTCAGGCAGACATAGATGCGCTCGTGACGAAGCGAACGAAAGCAGAGGGAGATTTGGTGGCAGCACAAAATGCCCTTAAAGATTTGACCGGTGGATTTGGCGCTAATAAGGCACGCGAAGAGCTCCAAAAAGTAACGGCCGCTCTGACCGCCGCGCAAGTTCAGGAAGCAAAAGCGTCTCTTGTGGTCGTTGATTTGAAAGAGAAGCAAATTGAGGAGCTCAAGAAAGCTGTTGATGCTGCAGAAAACCCAGCTAAGAGGGCTGAGGCAGAGGCGCGACTTTCAAGTGCGACGCAACAACTAGCAACATACCGCCAAGACAAGAGTGCTGAAATCAACCGCTACATTGACGCTGAAAAAGCCGTTAAGAAGTCTCAAAAAATAGCAAAGGACTCTGTTGATGCCGCGAAGTACAACTACGGATCATCGATTGTTGGTGCAGGACTCTTATCAACCCGCCAAGCAGCTGATGAACTCCGCAAGCAAAGCAAGAAACCAGAAGATACGATTGTCGACGAATTAAAGAAAATGTTGGCATCGAGCGAGACTCCCGCCGCAGCCCCCGCAGCAGGAAGGGAAGGACGGTACGTACCCTTTGCGACCCA
>CAZWLQ010000026.1:259-9208 GCA_964634615.1 uncultured Candidatus Saccharibacteria bacterium | reverse complement strand
GGGAACTCCGATAGTAGCCACAGGGCCGGCACCAATGCATTGGTGCCGGCCCTTCCCACGTCTATCCCGCGGCTGATACCTACGTGGTCATTGCGCGCCCATGCAATCTTATTCGGGGGAACTACAAGAGGGTTGTTGGTGCCTCATGGAGCGTTTTGAGTTCTTCGCGCACAACCGTCGCGTCATCCCACGGCGTCTTTGCACCGTTTGCGCCCATGATGTACGGGTCAGTGCCCTTGCCGGTAATCAGCACGGCAATAGGGAGTGGTTGATCCGAAGCGTATCGTTTTGTTGCACGCACAAGCGCCTCATGAATCGCTTCGCGCCTATCCAAAATCACTGTACATTTTTGTTTGTCTCCGACACCGTCTTCCATCTGCGCGAGAATCGCACCTGGGTCCTCATCGTAGGGGTCCTCATTGGTGAGAATAATTTCATTACAATATTTTTCTGCGATGCCTGCCATCACGGGACGCTTCCACGTGTCACGTCCGCCACCAGTATTGCCAAGAACAGCAATCGTGTGGGTATCTTTGAACAGCGCGTAGAGACTCTCAAGGGATTCCGGTGTGTGTGCGTAGTCAACAACAACATGGAACGGCTGTCCTTCGCGTACGTACTCAACACGACCACGAACCGCAGAGACGTTTGAGAGGCCCTTCGCGATTGCATCAATCGATATGCCGATTGCTTCTGCAAATGTCGCAGCGCCAAGCGCGTTCATAATATTGAAAACCCCCGGAATCTCGAGTCGCACCGTATGATTCTTGAAAGAGAACGTTGAGCCCTCAAGGGTTGTGTCGCATGACCCAGCGTCTGTCATGCGGTAGGGAATGCCGCGCGCCCCCGCAATCTCAAGAAATCGGAACCCTTCTTTGTCGTCCGCATTGGCAACGATAACGGGACATTTTTTTGACGAGTCAACAACAGCGCGTGCAAGCTTCAGTTTTTCTGCACGGTATTGTTCGTACGAACCGTGCGACTCGATGTGTTCAGGCGCGAGGTTGGTGAAGATGAGTCCATCAAATGCAATAAACCGATGACGCGATTGTTTTGCCGCTTCAGAACTCATTTCGATGACAGCCCAGTCACATCCGGCATTCACCGCTTGCCGTAAGAATTTTTGTATGAAGAATCGCCCGGGCACGGTCATCTTGAATTTGTTTGGACGTGAATCATCGCCAATTTTGAAACGAATCGTGCCCAGCAGCGCGGTTTTCTTTCCTGCCGCCTCAAGAATCGCATTCACCAACTCCACCGTCGTTGACTTTCCCTTGGTGCCGGTCACTGCAACAACGTGAATGTTGTGTGCAGGGAAGCGATAGATGAGAGCGCCAAGAAGCGCCAACAGATAGTGATAGATGGGCTGACCCATTCGATAGAGTTTTTTTGGAATGAAACGTTCGGTGGTTCTAAGAATCTTTTCAAGCATGTGTGTATGGTAGCGCAGGAGTGAGGATACTTGAAATACAAGGACTTCGGCGTATAGTTTTCCCAAACGCAGTTCTTTACCATCTATCCGCTTGAAGCGGGAAAGGGAGGGGTAGCGATGAACGAGCTTTTGTTGAAGCGTTGGACGGCGGGGTGGTTCGTGCTCGTCCTGATCGAGCTCGTATCACAGTTCTTCGAGCGGCCGCAGGTTATCGCAGGTTTTTTCTATGGCCTTGCGGTGGCCATGCTCGCGGAGTGGTTGTGGAGCATGGGAGGAACGGAGCCCTTGGAGCCAAGAATTCTTGTGTCTCCTGTTGGCCTTGAGATTCTCCTCATCGGCATCCTCGAGATCTTCGCGTGGCGGTACATTCAGCTCGCACCCGTGATTCTCCTGCTCGGATTCATCCCAGCTCTTTGGTTTTTCTGGCCGCAAGCGATGGGAGAGATGAAGCCACTGACCCTAAGAACCCTGGTCTTTGGGTTGCTCTCGCTGCCACTCGCCATCCTTTGGACAGCAGCAATCTTTTCTGTCCTTTCGCCAATGGCGTGGATGCGACCAGAGCCGCTCCTGGCTGCAAGCATTTTTCCGCTGCTTCTCGGATTGGCGCGCGTTCTGAGGTGGATGAGTACTTTTTCCTGGGGCATGCCCATCAAGTAGTAGATGAATCGAAAAGGCCTCGCCGTGTTTTACGCGGCGAGGCCTGATTCTTTTTCTGTACACTAACCGTTTCCTAAAATCTTCAACGCTTCCTTCACACGAGAGCTCGTGCCCGTCGCAGAGTCAGGAATTTTTTTCAGCACGTCGCGAGCGTCGTCGCGCGGGTACCCGAGCGACACCAGCACCTCAATCACATCCCCATCTTCTTTGAGTTCAGGACCAGCCGATGCGTGCGACCCGACCTTGTCTTTGAGTTCGAGAATTATTTTCTCTGCGGTCTTTTTGCCGATACCAGAAACCTTTGTGAGGTACGACACATCGTTTCCTGAAATTGCGGTACGAAGTGTTGTTGCTGTCGCTAACGAGAGAATCGCAAGTGCGGATTTTGGTCCGATACCTGACACGCCAATCAACATTTCAAAAAAGGAGAGTTCGTCGCGATCTGCGAAACCATAGAGTTCCATGGACGTTTCGCGAACCGCCATGTACGTGTAGAGCGACACGGGAGCATCGTGCTCCATCGGAAGTGCTGCGAATGTAGCGGAAGACACAGCGACACGATAACCAACACCGCCAACATCAATGATGACTGCACCAAAATCTTTCTCGAAGAGGGTGCCTTTCAGGTGACTAATCATAGGAATAGTGTACTAGGGTTTTGGGGATAGGGTATAGGGTCTCGATTGACACCGATTGTCATAGGGTGTTTAGTGTCTCCAGATGGCGCTCGATGCTCGACGCCGGGGAAACGAGGAGACCGTGATGATCCTTTGGGAAAACATCGTCGCATGGTTCTGGAAGAGAGTTGTTGCAGGACTTTCGGCAGACATTGACGAGCTGGAACATGCCCAGATTTATTGGGCTGATGCTCGGGCAAGCGAGCGGCTCGCTGCTCAACCGAGACCCGATGTCATCATGGCAATCGACAAGTATCTCGAGAGCAAGAAAGCGAGTCTCGAGAGACTCTACGCTCGGAGAGACCGAGCGAGGCGCAAGATTCGCAAACTCCAGATTCTGCAGATGATTTGAGCGTTGTTCCCCAACCTGTCGCGCCTCGCAAGCGCGACGTTGTTTTTATAACGGTCGTTTGCTACACTCACTCTGTCCTACTTTGGTATTCTCTAAACCCTAGTGGCTACACCCTCTAACTTCTATGCCAATCATCAAAGCAGCAAAAAAAGCCCTCCGATCATCAGCGCGTAAGCGTGCGGTTAATCTCCGCCGAAGCCGAACGATGAAAGATACTGTTAAGGTCGCCCGCACCATCTCTGCAAAATCAGGAAAAGAGGCAGGAGAAAAGCTCGCAGCCGCATACAAGGCGATCGACAAGTCAGCAAAAAGCGGATTCATTAAAAAGAACACCGCATCTCGCATGAAGTCGCGCCTCGCGAAAGCAGCCAAAAAGGCCGCAGGAAAATAAACAAAACACCCGCCTTGTGCGGGTTTTTGTTTTATACAAAGGAGAGATTAAAACCCCTCAGGAAGAGTGGTATACGGAGATGTCTCAAGCGCTTCGTAGGTAAGTTCCATGCTGTATTTGCTAAATGCTTTAGACCTCCGGCCAAATAACTCTTTGTGATTTAAAGTCTTTACTTACAAAATACAAGGGCAATTTATTCTTTTGAGCAAAGTACACGAATAGATCTTTTTCAGTGATTTCTCCGGCAGGTTTACCAACTATTTTTTCTAGTTCTGTTCGTGCTATCACTTCCATTCTATCTGCTTCTTCTCGCTCTAGCATTGTTACTTCATCTAGGATTTCAGTTGGCCAAGTCTTTCTGTCTTTAAGCCAAAGATTGTTTTTAGAGTATGCGTCAGAAATTTTTCTATCTAACTCGGCAATTACTCCGTCCAAGCTTTTTAGTCGTTCCGCGGTATAGTCAAAAAATTGACTCAACAGAATTACACCATAGTTGTGTCCTTGTGCTAAAGCATCAGGGTATTTTTCTTTGCTCCTATTTCTGCGAGATTCCAACGTTTCGTAAAGCTCTTTTCTTTCAGTAACAAAAATACCTTCGAACCTCTCTCTACGTATTCTAATTGGAACCAACGATTCATTCGTTTGTGGGGTAGTATCCCGTAGTTTAATATCATCAGGCAACAAAAAACCGACGTTAGTATCTCCACGAGAAAATTGTCGTATCCACCAATCATCAGATTCCTCGTTAGAAGCATTCTTCTCTCTATCTACAATACTGACCGATCGATCTTCTGTTGCAACACCACCACCTCGCACGCTCATATTTTCTCTAATTTCAATCGTAGCTCTTTTAGCAAATTCGTAAGAAAGAACGCCTCTATCCAAAATACTACCCATCCTGTTAATGGTGGAAAAGTGAAACTTAAGACGAGGATCATCTATAAAGTTCCGTATTTTCCCAACCACCTCAATTTCTAATTCATTTTTCCGACCGATGTTTTTCCAGTCTTCTCCAGTTCTTTTTGATTCTCGCTCATACATAGATAGTTCTTTAGTGCGGAGGAGGTGACCTGCCTGCCGGCAGGCAGGGGTTCGGTCACCGGTTACTAAGTATTTTACGCGCTTCGCGCATAAAATCCTAAGTGTTCTCGATTCTTACAGAATCTGTACACCTTTTGGATACTTTTCTACACACTGTTTGAAAAGTCTCTCAAAAGGTCTTGCGAAGCTCCAAGTCTTCGCTTCTCACCCGGCTCGGCGACAAGCATTCGCTACGCTCATCTTGTATACCGCCTCCGCCTTTCGAATCCCATCTCCCCACGCAAAGATGCCTCGTTCGAACAGCATCAGCTGTCCTCACGAATCATTGCGGAGGAGGTGAGATTCGAACTCACGGTCCCCGTAAAGGGACTCCTGTTTTCAAGACAGGTGCAATAGACCACTCTGCCACTCCTCCAAACAACCACGCGGTTGCACAGACACAATACCGATAGCGAGCCCTTTTATCAAGACACAGACGCCCTTCTTAGTTTCCTGCCTGCCGGCAGGCAGGCTGCAGAAACCAAGAACGCTCTCAATATCTCGACCACTCACATTCTCAAGTTCTTAAGAATGTGAGAATAAGAAACCCACATTGCTCGTTGTGAGGCGCTCGTTGTCAGTTACAATAGACCCATGCAACCGCTCACGTGGACCGCGCTTGAATACGAACACAAAACTCGCAGCAGCGACTGGTTTTGGTCGCTTGGGGTCGTCGCGCTCGGTGGAGCGATCCTCGCAATCGTTCTCGGAAACATCCTCTTTGCACTCTTCATCATTCTTGGCGCGGTGACACTCGCGCTTTATGCGCTACGCCACCCACACGAGGTTGCCTATGAAATCAACGATCGTGGTCTTGTCATCAATAACGCACTCTTTCCGTACCAAACCCTCGAATCATTCGACATTCACGATCACCTCCACACGCCACGCTTAATGGTGAAATCGCAAAAAGTTGTCATGCCGTATTTAGTGATTCCGATTGAAGGTGTGCATCCTGAAGACGTGCGCGAAATGCTCGCAGAACGCATCCCCGAAGTCGATATCCCCGAATCGCTTTCTGAAAAGTTGATGGCTGTGTTTGGGCTTTAAGAGAAGGCGCGAAGGGTGGATATAGAAATCGTTCTCCGGTAGAATGTAATGCATGACTAAGAGATATGCCCATCTTGTTCGTGCACGAGAAAAAGCAACTCAGACAATTCGACAAAAACGTATTGACGCCGAAGAAAAAATTAGTGAGGCAGTAACCAAAGAACTCAGAAAGGTAGCGTTTTCAAACAAAACAGTACAGAAACTTCTCCTGGCAATGCTGTATTGGGCTGAAGGCTCAAAACACGAAAAAGTAAGTGGCGTTCGTTTTGTAAATACAGACCCAGTATTAGCGCATCTATATCTAAAACTTCTTAGAAACTGCTACATGATAGACGAGGGTCGGCTCAAGGTCCGTCTTCATCTCCACGAATATCACAATCAAAAAGAAGCAGTACGTTTTTGGTCAAAACTTCTCAAGATTCCAAAAGAAAGATTCGGAAAACTCTACATCAAAAAGCGCATAGGAGACCAAAAGAAAAAACGGGAAAATTTTAAGGGTATTTGCTTCATATATTATTCAGAAGGAGTGATACGAAAAGAGCTTATGGAGATTGCCCGTCAGCTTCCTGGAATTATTCGATAATACTCGTCATTCCTCAAAAAGAGTGGTATTCTCTCGTTTATCTGCTCTCGTCGTTCAACGGATAGGACGGTAGCTTGCGGAGCTACTGATGCAGGTTCGATTCCTGCCGAGAGCACAACACATGACCATTCTCGGTATCGATTACGGATCAAAACGCGTTGGCACAGCACTTTCTGACACAGGGGAAGTGTTAGCGTTTCCGCACGAAATTCTTGCAAACGATAAGTCGCTCGTCGAGAACATCAAGTCGCTCGCTACAGAAAAGAAGGCGCGGATGATCGTGCTTGGTCGCTCGAATAACTCACAAGGAGCAGAGAATCCGATTATGGGGGATATCAAGATATTCAAATCGGAACTTGAAGCGAGCGCGGGTCTTCCGGTGATGTTTCAGGACGAATATTTTTCATCTGAAGAAGCACGGCGTTACCAGGGAAACAAAGACTATATCGATGCATCGGCAGCAGCGCTTATTCTTCAGCGATTTTTAGATACAATGAGAGCTCAAAACTAATATGACCATCACACACGACGATTTTTCAAAGGTTGAAATACGGGTAGGGAAGATTCTCTCGGTTGAGGAGGTGCCAGAAACCGACAAACTCCTGAAACTGATGGTTGATTGTGGCGAAGAAACACCACGCCAAATCATTTCCGGCATCAAGCACAAGGTTGCTGACATACAGGCGCTGGTGGGAATGAAAACAACATTCGTCACAAATCTTGAACCACGAATGATCAAAGGGTTCGAGAGTAACGGCATGCTCTTTGCAGTCGGAGGTGATGAGAATTTTTCCTTCCTCACGCCAACAGAAGACGTTCCTCCGGGAACAGGAACGAAATAAAATCCGAAATCAGAAGTACGAAATCCGAAGCACATAGAAAATTCAAAGTGAGGAAACTCGAAACGGCTTCGTGCTTTTGATTTGCTTCGATTTTCGTATTTCGTGCTTCGTGCTTATACTATCTGTATGACTCTTGCAGAGAAACTCCTTCACTCGTTCCCCGTACCATCCCGCATTGCGATGCCTGCGGTCGGACTTGATATTTCTGACCACTCGGTAAAATTTCTCGAGCTCGTCCACAGCCATGATGGGTATCGCGTCGGCAGATTCGCCACAAAAGAGATCCCGGAGGGCATCATCGTCGGAGGAACAATTACAAAGCGCGACGCGCTGGTCACGCTTCTTTCAGATTTCAGAAAAGAGCACGGTCTCACGTTTGTTCGCGCGTCACTTCCGGAAGAGCCAGGATATATTTTTACGACAAAGGTGCCACAGGTTGCGCCAGACGAAATTCGTAGCTTGCTCCGATTCAAGCTCGAAGAGCACGTGCCGATTGCGCCGGGAGATGCAGTTGTTGATTATGACGTTGTTGTTGAAAGCAGAGAAATGAGTATGCCGGTTGCTGGTCAGCAGACTGTCGCGGTGTCGGTTTTTCCCGAAAAGCTTGCACAAGATTACGTCGATCTTCTCCATGCGTCGGGGCTTACAACGGTTTCACTTGAAATTGAGGCGCAAGCAATCGCGCGTGCGGTTATTCCCGCATCGGTGCTCGGGGCGTGCATGGTGATTGACATTGGACGCATGCGTTCGGGGATTACGGTATCCGCAGGTGGTGCGGTGCGATTCACGACGACCGTCGAAACCGGCGGGGACACACTCACGACCCTCATCAAACAAGCGTTTCCCAAAGCAACCGATGAGGAGATTCTTCGTATCAAAAACGAAGAAGGGCTTTCACACGAAGAGCACGCGGGCGTCAAGGACGCGATGGAAAAATTTGCAGACATGCTTCGGGCGCACATCGAGCGTTACTATCTCTATTGGCAGACGCACAAAGAGAACAAGGACGGCCAGACGGTCGCAACAGGGAACGAACCAATCAGCTCAATTATTATTTCGGGCGGGTACGCAAACATCGCGGGTCTCCCAGAATATCTTTCGCGTGAACTACGCGTAAAATGTGTACGCGCAAACGTGTGGGTGAACGCATTTCCGATTGAAAAATACATTCCACCGATTGCATACCGCGAATCGCTTGCCTATGCATCAGCGATTGGCCTCGCGTTGCACAAGGATACCGCATAACACCATGGCAAACCTTCTTCCTCTCAAAGAATCTCTGGAACTGATGCATGAGCGCCGTCGACGCCTGTGGAGCGCCATCGCTGTTCTTGTCTGTGGCATGTGCGTGTTTGGCACGTTGTTAACGATTCCTTCAACAATCGCGCTCCTTGCTACACGAGAATCAACAACCGAACGCCTTGAGACGACAAA
Organism: uncultured Candidatus Saccharibacteria bacterium; assembly: GCA_964634615.1. Lineage (GTDB taxonomy): Bacteria > Patescibacteriota > Minisyncoccia > Phycocordibacterales > EsbW-18 > EsbW-18. Next base: position 710 of record CAZWLQ010000026.1, on the reverse strand, counting down.
GCAACTCGCCGAGCTTCAAAAGCATGCGGGTGCAGGTGCGAGTATCGCGGTAACAAAAGAAAAAATGAGCATCATTGCACGTGAACAGAGCGCGGTTCTTCCCCACGACATGATTGAGCGTATCGCGCCACTTGCTCCATCAGGCACGTCGCTCACCAGCATCTCATTTCGACGAGAAGGGGAGGCAATCATTCTTGATCTCACCGGCGGTGCCGTGAACCGCACCGCACTGATTGCGTTTGGCGACGCGCTTCGAAGTGCAAATCTTTTTACGGACGTTGTAATTCCTATTGAGTCACTTGCACAGAACAGCGACCTGCAGTTCCATCTCACGCTTACCTTGAAGGCAGAAGCACTGTAACACCACCATGTTCCACGCATCACAAAAAAACATTCCCACAATCATCGCGGTCATTCTCTTTCTTGGTCTCTATGGGGGTGCGATTTTCTA
>CAZWLQ010000026.1:0-227 GCA_964634615.1 uncultured Candidatus Saccharibacteria bacterium | reverse complement strand
CCCAACAGCTTGAACACGATGTTCGAACGCGTACGTCAGAGCTTGCCACCGAAGTAACACGCGAGGCCTCCATGGAACGTCTCGGCGGCTTTCTTGATGAGCTTGCAAAAGATCAGATGCGCTTAAGTGATTTTTTTGTATCGCCCAAAGACGCCGTTTTGATGATTGAGCAAGTTGAAGCACTCGGTGATGTTGTTGGTGTGCCGGTTGTAATCAGTGGCGTTTCT
>CAZWLQ010000025.1:0-9469 GCA_964634615.1 uncultured Candidatus Saccharibacteria bacterium | reverse complement strand
ATCGCCTCCTTGAGAACACCTCTCGCGGTTGCATCCGTCTTTGTCTCGAAGCTCTCAACGGTGCGATTCGTCTTATCGTTCTTAAGATCCCAGCGATCCTTTCTCTCATTGAATTCGAGCGTAAATTTAGATAGTCGTGCCATATCTTGATTGTTAGCTACTAATGGTTCTCCTCACCTCCGCCCTCGACTTTCTTCTTGGTACGCCTCTTCTTGGGGGAACCCGAAGCGGAGCTCGCATCGCTAAAGTGAGATTTGATTGCCTGTCTTGCGAGATCCGTCAGGAAGTACTCGCCATTCGGCTCTATCGAAATATATCCCAATAGGTCTGCGTTTCGCACGTCTCGATGATAGTTCCGCGGAAGGTCACCCATTCGACGCAGCAAGGCGAGCACCTCTTTGCCGTCGAAGGTCTCTCCTCCATTACGTCTCAAGATGAACTCACCGAGAGCAGCAATCTTTTGAGGATATGTTCGAGCATCAGACTGTCGAATGGCCTCAAGTGGGGAACCGGCCTCTCTACCGCTTCCACTTGGGGCTTGCGCGCCTGTCAGTGCGAATGTGGGGGCAACAGTTGCCTCTTCATCCTCGCGACTAAGGAAGGCGATCACCTGAGCGGCTCTCTGGAGAGTCGTCTTATAAGTAAAGTTGACAGCACCTGTAAGGCTCACGTCAACGGATTTTTCTGAATCCATGCAGTTTAGGAGTTATCTGCTTGTAATGAATGTAGTATATAGTATATTTTTCTACAATCAATACATCTTGAATGTATACAAAATAATTACACCAACCCGTCAAGATGGATCACTGAAAGCATATGCCTCCGGCTCTTTGTTTTGTGGGCGATACAGGATTCTCCCGCGCCTCTTGGCTCGCCGTCGCTCGCCTCGGGCTGGGCACCGCCTCACCTGTTTCGAAAGCTTTCGAAACATGGTTCCGGCGTTCGATCCTGCCGTGACTGAAGCAGTTCAGTCACTATCGCCCAGCATAATACAAAAACCGCACGCCAAAACGGCGCACGGTTTTTATATGGTGGGCGATACAGGATTCGAACCTGTGACCCCTTGCATGTCATGCAAGTGCTCTAACCAGCTGAGCTAATCGCCCAATTTTCTAACTAATCTTGTCCCACTCTATATCCCGCTGAGCCCTGCCTGCCGGTAGGCAGGTAATCGCCCCTTGCTCTTCAAGACGTTGGTTACTATACCAAAAAACCTCCATAAAATATAGCCCTACCAAGAGTAATGGCAGAGCTATATTTCCGCGTCTGTCTGCGCCTGCCTGCCGGCAGGCAGGTCTGTCCGCGTTGTTTAGAGTTCTTCCGACGCGTCTTCAATCACGTCCGAGCAGTCCTCGAGAATTGCATCGAGTTCCGTCTGCGATTGAGGAGTGGTCGTACCTTGTGGGTACGTCTCGTTCCAGGTTGTCAAACGCATGCGACACTCCTGCACCTTGTCGTTAAGTCCCTGCAAAGTATCGCTCACCGTTTCGCGACTCTTCATCGCAAACATAATGATGAGCGCGATGACGACAATCGCAAGAATCCATATGACTGTTGTCTTGTACTTGTTTGGCTGTGGTTCCATGGTGATTTTTAACACTGCTAATGATGTTGTAAGAATAGCATGTTTATCAAGGAAACCGAGCCATCTATTCTCCTCCCCGGAGTCTCCTTTCGTAGGCATCGATAAGCTCACGAGGTGCCATCTCACGGTTTAAATCGCCGAACGCTCCTTGTCCTTCTCGCATTTCGCCCTCTTTGAATTGTGGAAAAGTTTCGAGTAAGGAGAGGTATTTTTTTCCGAACGCAATGCTTTTCTCAAGATGCTCCGAAAAGAGCGTGGTTTCCTCGGGCGTCCTGGGTTTCATGGTTCGTATTGCAAGACCGGTAGCGAGGTTTCGAAGAATATGTTGTGCGCTTCCACTTGTATAGTCGGCAAACATTCCTTCGAGCGTTTGACAAAGACTCTCGGCCTCTTGTTGCAACGTATCCCATCTCGTTTCAATTGGTGGTTCTTGTTCGATGCTCATAGTTTTTTATGATACTGCGGAGAGGGAGGCCTGCCGGCAGGCAGGGATTTGTCCCGGGATATCTAATTCGACTTGCTCATAAGATTCCCTGGACGCGGCTCGGCGACAAGCACTCGCTCCGCTCGCCTTGTGTACCGCCTCCGCCGTTTTAAACCCTTCCTCTACACGCACTGATAACCCACTCGAACACCTTCGGTATTCTCGTAGATCATTGCGGAGAGGGAGGGATTTGAACCCTCGATCCAGTTTCCCGGATGCTGGTTTTCGAAACCAGTGCCTTCAACCACTCAGCCACCTCTCCAGTGGTCGATCAACTTCTTAAACTTAATTCCACTCTTATACGCTTTTACCTCTCGTTCCCGTAGTATAGCTTCGTTTTTTGAACCAAACTCTTCAACCATTATTACTCTCCAAGGACTTCCGTGCTTTGTCGAAGGGACCCCACCCTTATTGTGTCTTGCGAGGCGTTCCTGAACATTGCGGGTATAACCGATATAGTACCTTCCTGTTTTCTCGCTTTGTAAAATATAAACGAAAAACATATTTCAACCACCCCCGCGGAGCGGGGCCTCGCTACGCGATGGTCAGCCACCTCTCCATTGCCTTAAAACTGGCCTATTGTAACACTTTTTCGATTGCATCTCTAGATATCGCGCCTTCGCGAAGGATCTCTGTTTTCTCGTCCGCACACCACACAACGGTTGATGGGGTGTCATTGTTGATCTCTCCGCCATCAATCCAAAGATCAACATACGATGCATTTGCATCGAGTGAATGTTTAATTGCTTCAATCGTGTGCTCGGTTGCTTTTCCTCCGGGATTGGCACTTGTGCTCACGATTGGACGGCCAAAGCGCTTCACCACTTCTCTGCACCACTCGTTATTGGGAATGCGAATGCCAACTGTATCTCCCGCATGAATTTTTTGGGAAAGTTCCTTGTCTCGCGCCGACACCACAAGCGTAAGTCCCCCGGGCCAGAACGCATCAGCGAGTTTTTGTGCATCTCTTGTAAATACACCATAAGACTCCGCTTGGGTGCGATCAGAAGCGATAACCGATAATGCTCTTCCCCCGTCACGGGCTTTCGTAGAAAACACTTTTTTAATTGCTTCTTCGTTCAAAGGATCAGCCCCAATACCATAAATAGTGTCGGTGGGATAGACGATAATTCCGCCCTGGTGTAGGGTCTGAATTGCTTCCTCGACGCTTCCTGTATCGCCTATACGAATCGTCTTCATAGCACGTGATATTTTGCCAGAAAGCAGAAAAAATGCTATTGTTTTCGGGTCGGCCCCATCGTCTAGCTGGCCTAGGACGCGGCCCTTTCACGGCTGAAACTCGGGTTCGAATCCCGATGGGGTCACCACAGCAAATTCAAAACACATGCCGCAGGGCATGTGTTTTTGCTTTTAAATCCGAGCTCCTGTTGTCATTCCTCATCGAAGGGCGGTTTGAATAACGCCGTTTTCAATAAGCATTTTAACGATTGCCGAACACTCTGAAGATGCCTGCGCTACCTTTGATGTATCATCGCGTTTTCGATGGTGTATTTCTCCAATGTACACTTGCGCGATGCGTGCTTTCTTGAAGTATGCTTCAAGCAATATGCCCGAAACCGCGTGACCAACTTCCATCGTTTGAAGGGATAGTATGTCTCGAGAAATAGCGAACATTCCAGAGAGAGGCTGTTTGATAGTCACAAGAGACGGTACGAATCTCTCAAGGAGTGGGCGGACTAGGTATTCAGTGACACGACCGAAGTTATCAAAGTCGGCCATCACGAGGTCAACGCTTCCTGTTTCGAAAGGATTCATGAGCGCCTGTATCTGACATGGCGTGATATTCTCAATATCGCAATCGAAAAAGACAAGCACCGACCCAATGGCACTCTTCGCGCCGGTCTTTCGAGCCGCCCCCGGTCCCCGATTGCGTCTGTGGCGACAGAGCACGATTCGTTGATCAAGAGCTTGAATCCGCGTCACAATCTCTGCGGTCGCATCGGTTGATCCATCGTCAATGACAATGATTTCTTGCACAGATGTGCCGCACGCGGCGCGAAGCGTTTTCTCTATCGTTCTTTCTTCGTTGTATGCAGGAAGAATGAGCGAGAAAGAATGGTTTCCGCGCGTGCGCGCCATCAATGTGCTGTTGTTTGATTTTTTATCCATAGAAGAATGTTGTTGTTTTGAATCCTTCGGCGAAGTTTCCTTTTTTGTACATAATTCCGCGAAAAACATTGAGTCCTAGACTTGCATCTGCGAGGTTTTTTCGTGCCTGTTGAGAACCATACAGAAGAAAGAGATTTCTTTTTTCATCGGCAAAATCGGAAATATCAACGAAATGATTGGGGTCAGTAAGTGGTCGATCTCCTTCCGCTTCCCACAAGGACGGTGTTCGATGCGGAACGCCACACTCTGGAAACGCCGAGCGTCCCGCGTGCCACACCGCTCGTTTAACAATACGAGCAATCATCTGGTGTTCGGTGTGGTAGTCACCTTCCTGCAACAGGATAACGATAGATGGTTTAAATTCGCGTATCTCCTTCACACACGGAAGGATTGTCTCGTATGAGAGCGTTGGGTAGTGCGCAAGTCCGAGGTAGGATGTTTCTGCACCTATCTGTTTCGCAACGTTCTCAAATTCGTTGAGACGCTGCGCTCGTTCAGTTTCTGCAGATACATCGAGACGGGGTTCTGCCGGATCAACACATAAAACCATTCGTACCGCTCCTCCCTCTTTGAGAGTTTTAAGCATGACTCCGCCGGCACCCGCTATTTCGTCATCGGGGTGGGCAGAGAAAAAAAGTATGCGCTCTTCTTCGTTTTTATTTTTATTCATATGAGGTTTATATGAGTCTATACATAACGTAATCACTGACATTGCAAATACAGAAAGAGAGCCGAGGGGGAAATTCCCCCTCGTATCCCTAGAGACCTAGAGCACCTCGCGAACAATCCTTGCTCGTAGAGCACCTCCGAGCATCAGATACGTGATAACGCTTGGACGGGTGCGCCAGTATGCTTCGGCTTCCTTTCCAAGCTGATACACATGTTCAAGGGTCGCGGGGTTGAATGGCTGTCCGGTACGGAGCGACCGCTTGCGCTTGCGAGACTCAAGCTCTACGAGAAGAGCTTCGAGAGCAGCCGCACAATCCCAATCGAAAAGAACCCGGACGATCTTCAGCGGAACTCCCTTGAAGTACCGATCTCTGATGTGAAGCGTCTCGTCGAGGTAAGGTAAGTTGGTACAGCCAAGCTCCCATCCTCGCAGAGCGAATTCCAAAGGAAGCGCCTTGCCCTTCGGAACAACGACACCACCAACTGATGCTTCCACCAGAGGAGTCCGTCGGCCGTCGCGGATGTCCCAAAAGTAGTTCGCGGGAAGACTCGATCGAGAGAGGCATCCCTCCCCTTCAAAGAGCTTCATCTCGCTTTGGATCTCCGGCAGTCCGAGGGTACTCGCCAGTGCTTGAGCAGCGCCTCTCACGCTTCCATGACCCGCACGAAACAACAAATCGTCTGCTTGTGTTGGAATTCCTAGAAGCCCGCCGAGTCTCTTCGCCCACTGTTGCTCTTCAACAAAGAGTGGTTCAAGGGCAGAGAGCACGTGCTCATTGCGGTCTTGGCTGTACAGAGTCTGCTCGCTCATGTCACTCCCACCAGCGAGGTACTTGAGACCGGGAGGTGCGACGAGTCCTTGGCGCACCGAGTCTCCTGACATACGATGCATCTCTGGGTGATCGATGGTCCATGGGTATCGGAACCCAAGAGCCCAGTATGCTGGCCACCCACTCACTGACTTGAGGCTATTTGGATCGCCGATCTTAACGACCGGTGAATCCAAATCGGCAATGAAATAGTTCGTTTCCTCGCCAGCGTCTCGAAGCACCTGCCACCGCAAGAGTCCTCCGACCCAGGGGGATTGATCGCCCAAAATGATCATACCGGCTCCTTTCGTTTGTGGTCTCACGTATCGTGACACCTGTTAAAGAACAACTGGCTCTCGAGGATTCGAGAGCCTCACGGTATCCATGTGATCAACGAACACGGTGAGAATCTCGAAAAAAGAACCCCTCGGCATATGCCGAGGGGTTCTTTGATGGTTTGAAGTGTAGTGTGAAAATATACTACCTAGAAGGCCAACCCTGGCATATGCGTTATAGAAAAGCGAAGGTGCATAAAAGGCACCCACGCACATGCGAGAGGAAGATATGACTGCTGGTTTTGTCTTGTTCCTACCTTCATAGGTATGCAGGGCATCGTACGCCCCTGCTGCAGGGGCGTCAAGAGCGCTGTGGATAAACGTGCTACAATCGCTCCATGCACGTCCGTATCGAACCTTCCTGGAAGACGCATCTTGAGGCCGAATTCGAGAAACCATACTTTAAGGAGCTCGTTGATTTCGTGAAGCAGGAGTATGCTTCCACAACAATCTATCCTCCACCAAAAGACATTTTCCGCGCATTTGACCTTACTCCTTTCGACTCGGTGAAAGTCATCATCCTCGGGCAAGACCCCTATCACGGGGCAACCCAAGCGAACGGTCTTTCGTTTGCGGTTCATGAAGGTGTCCGAAATCCTCCGTCGCTTCAAAATATTTTCAAAGAAATCGAGAGCGACCTTGGTCGCCCTACCACACTCAAGAATGGCGATCTCTCTCCGTGGGCGGAGCAAGGGGTACTTCTCTTGAACGCAACCCTGACCGTTCGCGCCGGGTCTCCTGCGTCACATCAAGGCAAGGGGTGGGAGCAATTCACCGATACAGCAATTGCCGCACTCTCTCGTGAACGCAAAAACCTTGTCTTTATTCTCTGGGGCAATTACGCACGACAAAAAGGCGCGATGATAGACCGCGCCAAGCACTTGGTGATAGAATCCCCTCACCCATCGCCGTTTTCAGCGGATAAGGGGTTCTTTGGTTCAAAACCTTTTAGCACCACGAACGCATACCTTATAGCCCATGGAGAGAAAGCGATTGAATGGTAGTCATGAAAATCTTAAGTATCGAAACATCCTGCGACGAAACAGCGATTGCCCTTCTTTTCTGCGAGGGTTCGTATGATGCGCCAAAAGTCGATATCATCTCGCAGGCGCTCTATTCTCAAGTGAAAGAACACGCACCCTTCGGTGGTGTATTTCCGGCACTCGCAAAGCGTGAACATGCAAAGAATCTTGTGCCACTTTTGCTTGAGGTTCTAACTAAGACGAATGCGGCAACCCCTCGTGAGATAACGCCAACCGCCGACCGACAAGAACGCATCGAGGAAATCCTCTCGCAAGAAGGAGGGCTTTTTGAGTTGTTTGAAAAACACATCTTTCCACTCAAGCGGCCGTCTCTTGATGCGATTGCGGTCACCAATGGACCTGGACTTGAACCAGCGCTTTGGGTTGGTATCTCATTCGCTAAGGCGCTCTCCTATCTTTGGGACATTCCAATCGTGCCGGTCAACCACATGGAAGGACACATCCTCTCAGTTCTGGTGAACCAGAAAGAAGATCCGAAATCAGAAATCCAACGTCTACACACCATTACCTACCCCGCAATTGCTTTGCTGGTCTCTGGAGGCCATACCGAGCTTGTATACATCAAAGAACCTCTCGTGTACGAAACCATCGGAGAAACGCGCGATGATGCCGTGGGAGAAGCATTCGATAAGGTCGCGCGACTTCTCTCGCTCCCCTATCCTGGTGGGCCAGAGATTTCAAAACGTGCGGAGGAATCGCGTGCTCGCGGAGAAGTCGTTCCCGACAATCTTGTATTCCCGCGTCCAATGCTCCACAGCGACTCGTTCGATTTTTCCTACGCAGGACTCAAAACCGCAGTGCTCTATAAAATTCGAGAGCTCGGCGAATTGACTGACGAGACAAAACGATTAATCGCTCGGTCATTTGAAGATGCAGCAATTGACGTTCTGATTGCAAAGACGAGAAAAGCGCTTGAGGTGTATGGCACCCCAACACTCATTGTCGGTGGTGGTGTCGTTGCAAACTCATATCTGCGAGAACTTCTTAAAACACTGCCAAATGAATTTCCTGGTCTCACATTACTCCTTCCAACTCGCGAGCTTTCAACCGACAATGCGATCATGATTGGCATTGCGGGCTACGCTCGCTTCATAAAAAACAAAGACGCCTATTCGGCCTTTGATGCACAAGATATTCGTGCCAATGGCACACTTTCGCTCTAAAAACTTTTTGACGTTTTAGACAATTACGAGATCTGCTGAGAGCAACAACCAGTTGAAGTACGAGAGCATTGTAATCAATGCAAGAAGCGCACATCCATACACAACAGAGCGTGGATGTTCATGGTGAACGCGCTTAAGGACCATGAGGAGAATCACGAATGCAATCAGAAGTCCGATCAAGAGGTACGACCACGAGACAACCGCGCGAGGACGAGCTGAAAATGATTCGAATGGCAAAACACTTTTTTGATTACCCGCAACAATTGGCGCCGCTTCGATTGCGCCTTCAACGTGCGCATTGATTTCGTCTTTAACAAGCGTTGTTGGTGCTGACTGTGATGCGATTGCGAGAGGAAGTGTTGCGGCGGGAATCGGAGATGGTGTTGTTTCGACGGCAATACCCGCAACTGATGGTTCAGACACGGGCGCTTCTGGCTCTGTGCGTGCCAACGATGACTCCACAGGTTTTGCTTGCGCGACTTTTGCAGGCGTGCCAAACATTTGCACCACAAAGATTGTTTTCTTTCCTTTGTATTCGCCCTTCACCGCAGCGATGCCGATTTCGGTGAACTTGCCGTTCAAGATGTTTGCGCGGTGTCCAGGAGAGTCCATCCACGCACGAACAACATCTTCTGAATCAACGAAGTTGACCGCGAGGTTTTCTCCTGCTTCAGTGAACGTGTATCCCGCTCGATAAAACCAATACCAAGGATCAATACCATCAGGAGACACGTGTGCAAAGTAACTATTTTCCGCCATGTGCTCCGCTTTCATGCGTGCGGCTTCTTCAAGAAGAGGGTTCACGGTGAGTTCAAGGAGCCCCTCTTCATCTCGATCATCATTCGTGATGTTGACCAACACAACCGGAAGAACTGCTGCAGTAAAATCCGCAGTGCGATTGACGATTAATCCTCGAAATACTGAGAAGCCAAAGATACCCACCACAAGGAGACCCAAGAAAACCGCTCCTGCTTCTCGAAGGAGATGCGGTCGGTTGTTGTTTCCTTCGTGCGGAATGAGATAGTTTTTGAGATGTCGTAGCATGTCTTCAAACATGTCTACGTATTGTAGCAAACACTACTCTCTAGCAAGAATAATAATAGCATATTTATAGAAAAAAGCAATACCCCGTCCCCTATTTTCTTATTCCAATGTTCTTAAGAACTTGAGAATGTTTGGTGCCATAATGGTAAGCGTGTGGCTCATAGTCGCGCCTTCAAACTCTTGCAGGGCATCGTCAAAAAAAAAATC
>CAZWLQ010000024.1:5152-10013 GCA_964634615.1 uncultured Candidatus Saccharibacteria bacterium | reverse complement strand
GTCTTTTTTGTGACTGTTGTGTGGTACGGACTCGTTGTATCGGATAAAAAGAGCTTGCTTACACAGATTGGATTGCTCAAAGCGCAAGCGACTGGATACCATCAGTTCGAAGTTCGACATTCAAAATCAAATGAGAAGGTTGGAGAAGAGACCGCGTTTAGCGGGTCTGTGGAGATATATAAATAAAGACCACGCGATTCATTTATAAGTAAGCCCTTCCGGCTCAATGGGCCGAGCTTTCTTGTGTTGTTCCATGCTAGAATCGTCCAATGGATCAAAGGAAGACCTACAACATCTATTGTGATGAAAGTTGTCACCTGCTTAACGACCAAAGCAAAACCTTTGTGCTCGGCGCTGTTTGGGTGGAAAAAGAAGTAGCCCCAATAATCTTTAAAGAACTCCGAGCTTTAAAGAAGAAACACAAACTGTCTCCTACATTTGAAGCAAAATGGACGAAAGTTTCTCCGGCTAAAGCCGAATATTATTGTGATCTCGTTCGTTATTTCTTTGAGAATGAGCGTCTCCACTTCCGTGGAGTGGTGGTTCCTGACAAAACCATATTGGATCACTCAGCTTTTGGTCAAGACCATAACACTTGGTATTACAAAATGTTCTACGTCTTGCTTAGTGTGGTGGTTGGAAGAGATGTCTCTAATACAGAATATAATCTTTACCTTGATATTAAGGACACAAAGAGCAATCTCAAGGTTGCAGAATTGAAACGTATTTTAAATATCGCCAGCGTTCAAGATTTCTCAGTCTCCCAGGCCCAACAGATTCGATCACATGAAGTCGAACTGATGCAGCTCGTTGATATCATTATCGGTGCTTTGTCGTATAAACATCGATCTCTCAACGAAAATAAAGGGAAGTTGAAAGTGATCGAAGTGATTCAGAGTAGTATCGGAGAAAGTGAAATGTTGACCTCTTCGGCACGAGACGAAGATAAGTTTAACGTCCTTGTATGGAAGCCGAAGAAGTTAACAGCCTAACACCTCCTCCCCTCAATGTTTTTTCGGGGGACACCGAAGAATGGGACTCTTACCAGGAGAGTCTTTTTGAAATATTTCGCACAACCATTTTGGAGGCTGGTCTCACTTTTCAGGGAGTAAAAATCCAATGCCGACGACAGCCAGAGTACCAAGGCAAGCATGCGGCTTTCTGGCACTTAATATCTGAAGGAGAAAGAGAAGACCAGCGCACTCCTGACTTCAGAAGATGTGAAAGACTCGCTTGGGTAGCATGGATTATTCAAAATGCTGATAAAAAAGAAATCTCCTACTGGGAAAGTAAGAGGGGAAGGGAAACGAACATTGTTCTGTGGAATGAACAATCGGAGTTCGCGGTGATCCTTGGAAAACGAAATGGTTACTACCTACTTTTAACAGCGTACGCGGTAATCGAAGAACACAGGATCGCTTCCTTCCAACGAGAAAGGGAAGAGTATTTGAAGTCATCCACCCAGAACAGCTGAAACCGCCCGTGAGGGCGGTTTCGGATGCTCCTTCTACACCTGGTAGATGAGACTACTGAGATTATACCTGAATAAGAGTTATACACAAGTCAACTTGACAGACGAGTTATGGGGATTAAACTGGTGAAAGCTTTCACCAGTTTAATACCCATAACCATCGGTGTGTTGTAATATTTTTTACACTACATTTTTTGGTACCACCGAGATGGCCCTTCTTCGCGTCCTCCTTTGTCCGATACAATCCTCTACAGCCTCTGTTACTCACTGTTAGGGGTTTTTCGTTATCTTGCTCCCTCCCAAATAGCCTTAAATAGCTCGCGCATATTCTGCGCCATGCGGCTATCGTGTATCTGCACAAGATAGTAGGGTCTCTGATCGGTCACGATAAGAATGAGGTAGTCTCCCGTTACCCACGTTGTTGCGGTGTCCCAAAACTTAATTAGGCGACGGTCATACCCCTTTGTTCGCATCTCTATCTCAGCCTTTGATTCAGAGGTTAGCAATCGGAGCGAGAGCTTTTTGTGAGCACACTTCTTCCAGAACCAATCAATCCAATCCGCGTATCTTTTTACAAAGCTCGGATCTTGGAAGCCCCACCAGATAGTGTCGGTCTTCATGATACTGTCGTTCCATATCGGAGCCTGCTTGTAGAGATGATCCTCTAGGTCCTCCTCGTATATGAAACTTATTTTTGGAATGGGGTATCTTGCATCCTTCGCAAGCTTTTTGAGTTCTCCGATAGCTTGGTCTACAAGTTGTTTCTTCGTCTGTAGATGTTGCTCCTCTTTGCGAGTGAGATTCTTTAGGTCCTCTGGGGGTAGGGCAATGAGACAAGTCTGCTTGTTTCCTAGATCTTCAATGATTATCCCTTTCTCAACGAGATCCTTAACAATGCTGTAAACTGTTGAACGATTGATTCCAGTAAGACCTGCTACGCGAGCAGGAGTGATCTTGTTTTGTTCAAGGATAGTCAGATAAACTTTGATTTCTTTCTCTTTAAGCCCTAACTCGTGGAGTATTTTCTCTATCATGTGGGAATGTTTCCATGTTGTTAGGAATCTGTCAACACAGAGGTAAGCTTATTTGAAGTCGTTTTATGAGTGTTTATTAACACATTGTTTGTAAGAAAGTTGGCAACTTTTATATTCGTGTTACTTTTGGAAGTAAGCAAAACAATAAAATCTATCTCGTATGTCTATAAATCTTGACGGTTTCTTCGGCATTACCCAGAGAGGATCTACCGTCAAAACAGAACTCTTGGCAGGTATCTCTACGTTTCTTTCTCTCTCCTACATCTTCGTGGTTAATCCAGCGATACTTTCAGCAATGGGACTTAGCACAAGTGCTATCTTCTTTGCCACAGTCGTGGGTTCGGTGATCGCAACTCTTTTGATGGGATTGTGGGCAAAGTTGCCCTTTGCGGTTGCTCCAGGTTTGGAGATGAATGCGTATGTCGCGTATGTGGTGGTTGGTTTGATGGGATTCAGTTGGCAGGGTGCCCTTGGAGCGGTGTTTTGGTCTGGTGTGCTTACGGTTCTTCTAAGCTACACCTCGCTCCGAGTGAACATTGTTAAAGCGATTCCCGATAAGTTGAAGTCAGGGCTTGCGGCGGCTGTCGGTGTATTCCTGATGCTGATCGCTTTGAAGGTAAGTGGCCTCCTTAGTTATGAGGGGATTCAGGTTACAGGCATCGGAGCACTCGCCTCAAACGAAGCAATCATTTTCGATGTAGGTCTCGTTTTGGTTGCCGTCCTAAAATACTTCAAAGTTCGCGGTGCTGTATTGCTAAGTATCGTAGGAGCGGCAATCCTTGCCCATGTCATTGGTGTTGGTCAACCCATTGAACCGATAAGCTTTTCGCGTGAGATGTTTGCTGGGACCTTCGCTCTTGATTGGGGAATCATCTTCAATCCGAAGATCTGGTCTGTCATTCTGGTTCTCTTTATCTTGGACTTTTATGGAAGCATCGCAAAGTTCATTGGCCTAACACGCAACACTTCTATTGTTGATAAGAACGGCGATCTGCCGAGGCTTAAAGAAGGCTTGATCGTTGATGGTGCGGGAACAGTGATCGGAGCGGTAACAGGAACCTCAAATCTCATTACCTACGTGGAGAGTGCCGTGGGTATCGGAGAGGGGGGTAGAACGGGTCTTGTGGCAGTTGTGGTCGCGGTCCTGATGTCTTTGTTCCTTTTCCTCATTCCTCTGATAAACCTTATTCCAGTAGTTGCTACCACGGGGGCATTGTTCTTTGTGGGTCTCATGCTGTTCCCAAGTCTGCGAGATCTTAAGAGCTACACTTGGACCGACATAGTAGCGGTGGTTGCAATGATTGTCGTAACGATTTGGACCTTCGGTCTTGATAAGGCGATGTTTGCAGGATTCCTCACATTCGTCGTATTGTTTATCTTGCGTGGTAAGTGGCGGGAAGTGAATGTGTATCTTGCGGGATCAACAGTTCTCTTATTCCTCAGCATCTTGTTCTCATAACCAAATATGGATAGTCAAAACACTAAGCTTGTCGCAGATCAAAAGGAATGGGGCGTTGTTTCCAAAGAATTGGAAGCTGAGAACTTGAAACTCGCTTCCTACGACCACACCCTTATTCCGCTTCTTGGGGATGTAAGAGGTAAAGAGATCTTGGACTATGGAGCAGGCCCAGGTGTTTTTGCTCTAGCCATTCAAAAGCTCGGAGGAAATGTAAAGGTTTGGGATATTAGCCCTGAAATGGTGGACAAGGCAGGACAGAAGATAGGAATGGAAAACGTCTACGCATCTTTTGAGGAGATCCCGAAGGATTACTTTGACTTCGTGATTTGCAACTTGGTTGTATGTATCGTTCCTGAACAGGAGGTTAGAAACATCGCGGTAAACATGAAGGCGGTGCTTAAGGAGGGCGGGATCGCCTACGTTGGCTTCTGTAACCCCAAGATCTTTGATGTTCCCGAGTCCAATCTTGATTTCCGATTCCAGACAGGGGATGCCTATGATAAAAACCACGACTATAAGAAGGTGAAAAAGGAGGGTGGCTATGAGATCATAGAAACGCACCGACCAATTGAATGGTACGGAGATGTATTCAAAGAAGCGGGTCTCACTCTTGAGGATAAGATTCTTACCCCTGAGTACGAGTTGAAGGGGCACAAGATCAACGACTTCATCATCTTCAAGCTTTCAAGGTGATCTTGAGAGGCCGCCTTCACTATCGAGGAAACTGCTCTCCGGCGGCTCTTTCGTTATATAAACTGTTTAATAAGATTCAGCTTTTCACGAACCCCAGCCATGTATTCTTGGTCTGATAGAATGGTTAGGATATGGTTCGGCTCTCGACCCAAGAGCAAAACGACCTCTCATATCGAGGGGTCGTTTTGCATCTCGTTGTCTAGA
>CAZWLQ010000024.1:0-5142 GCA_964634615.1 uncultured Candidatus Saccharibacteria bacterium | reverse complement strand
ACGGGAAGGGGGTCGGGGAAACTCCAGTTTCCCCGCGAAGGAAGGCAGGCGTAGCCGCTGGAAAACCATGGGTTTTCAGAGTGTGAGATAATGAAATGTCCCGATAGGCACCCCTTGAAGGACAATCAGCCAGCTCTTCCCAAGTCACTTTGAATAGCTCGCGCATATCCACATCGTTCCCATGCAGGACTATCACGACATCACTTCCAAATCACTGTTGGAGGGAAGGCGAGCCAGTCCAATGGATGAGGAATTGAAAGCGGTTGCCGATATTTTGAAACAGCAAGTATGAATCTTATAAAATTCGAACAATCAGGGTTCATCTTTGAGACGAATGAAGGTTTTCGTCTCGCGTTGGATATCGGTAACAAAACTCCTCTCTCTAAACTCGCTGCTGTTCGATGCGATGCGATGCTCGTGTCGCATATTCACAGCGACCACTTCTCGCTTGAACACATCAAAGCATTGTTACCAAAAAAGCTCTATCTCAATCAGGAATGCCAAGACGCACTCACCGAGACGGTCCCTTCGTGTGAGACTTTGACGATCAAAGAAGGAGACACAATTAATGTTGGAGGTATCACCGTATTGGTATTCAGTGTCGATCACGGTCCCAATGCGAACCCACTTAAGGAAAATCTCGGATTTCTCCTCACAACAGACAACCAAACCATCTACTTTGCGGGCGACATGTTTTACCCATCAGGCATTGATGTTTCAAGTCTCGAAGTTGATAAGGCACTTCTTCCGGTAGGAACGTACTATACTTTCGGACCTGAGGAAGCCGTGGATTTTGCGAAGCAGTTCAAAAGGATTGGGAATACAGTCCCGATGCATTATGAAAAGGAGCCTCAGACAAGAGAACAATTTGTTGCACTAGCACAACAGGCGGGTTTACGCACCGAAACTGCTCCTCTCTAACTACCCATGGAAATAAAGAAGCCCATTTTAGATCAAAAAGTCCTGAAACGCTGCACATTGGAGGATTCTGAGGATGTGGAAGTGGAATGCTGTCTGGTTGATGGGGGTTCTTTAGACGACAGAAATATTGAGGAGATAAAAATAAACGAAAGCAGTGTAAACAACGCTTCCTTCCAGTCTTCAAAGGTCAAAGAAATAAAAGCCCTTGATTCCTTGCTCAACGCCATTAGTTTTGCTGGAACAGTTTTCAATCAGACGCATTTTGAAAGAGTAAGGATAGTCAAAAGCCGTCTCCAGGGTACACAGTTTATGGAATGTGTCTTTCGCGACGTGACGGTCGAAGGATCAAAGTGCACTGAAGTTTCATTCAGGTTTGCAAATGTAAAAAACGTTTTGTTCCTTGATTGCGATTTGGAAAGATGTGATTTTCTCGGTGCGACACTGGAAAATGTTATTTTCAGAAACTGTAATCTCAAAGATTCGCAATTTTCTCAGACAAAACTAAAGGGCGTGAGTCTTAAGGACTCAGATATCACAGGAATTACCATAGGCAGGGATTCTTTTGAGGGTATTACAGTAAACACCGGCCAGGCACTCTACCTCGCCTCAGGATTAGGTTTTAGAATTGAGGACTAAAGAATACGCTTGAGAATCGTCACTTTAGATAGTGTAAATGATCTAAACAGGCACGACCTCGGCATGACGACCGCCGGTTTCAGCCCGAGATAACACCCCAGTCAGAGATAGGTTCCTGGCGTGTGAGAAGGGTACGGCTAGCGAGGTTGTCAGACGGAATAAATATTGACGTATTTTTAATATCGTGCTACCGTCTTTCCGGATTGTCGCCGACGGCTTGTTATCGCAATACAGCGAGCTAAAGCCAAGGCAAAAGGAGAGCAGCGTGAGTAGAAAAGAGTGGGTACACATGGATCATGCAGCGCTGGATGAACTCCCCAACGGGAACATTGTCTTGCGGGGCGTATTGGGGCCGGATTCTCTGAAGAATCTTCAAGTCGCTTCATACCAACGTGAGGTTTCGCCTCTGTCGAGTCTCCAGGAACTGGTCGATGCGTTTCGCAATGGCGGCCGTGTTCCTGACATCGAACTTGGCATGCGGGGACAGCGGTTCGACTCCGGTGAGGAAGGGACTTTCATCCTGAAAGATCCAGTCTTCATTGTCGATGGGTTGCAGCGGGTGTCCGCAGCTCTCCATCTCCTCGGAATCGACGGGGTGAATCCGCCTCATCTCGGCACGATGGTTCACTTCTCGACGACCGAGGCGTGGGAACGCAATCGTTTCCGTATCCTCAACACCAGTCGGGCAAAGGTCTCGCCCAACGTGTTGTTGCGAAACCTCGAAGACGAGTTTTCGGCGGTCGCGGATCTCATCAGTCTCTCCGGCGACCGAAGCTTCGTGCTCGGCGAACGGGTGGGCTGGGGTCAGCGGATGCAGCGCAACCAACTCATCACTGCCCTTGCGTTTCTCAAGGCGGTGGGACAGCTTCACGCACATCTCGGTGGCGGGCGTCACAACCAGTACTACGATCTTGCGCGTGGAGTGAACGGGATTCGCGAACGTATCGGACGCAACCGCTTCCGTGCCAACATCCGGCGCTTCTTCGACATCGTCGACGAGTGCTGGGGCATCAAGCGGGTCGTGTACAAGGAGGGGGCCGCACAACTCCGTACGACCTTTCTACTCTGCCTCGCACGCCTCTTCTCCAACCATCTTGATTTTTGGAAGGGGACGGAGGAGTTCGATTTCTTCGTCGAGGCCCCGATCATTCGGAAGATCGCCATGTTTCCACTGCAGGATCCCGAAGTCTCACGGTTGGCGGGTACGAGCGGGAAGGCTCGTGAGATCCTCTACGCGATGCTTGTCGATCACGTCAACTCCGGGAAGCGGAGTCGTCGCCTCAAGCCGCGCGAGTTCGTCGAACCGATCCAGGATGACGACGAGACGCAGAACGGCGACGGCGAGGAGTAGGAATCCGCAGGGCAGTTCATTCACCCCCGACAGAGATGTCGGGTTTTTTTATTGGGGAAACTCCAGTTTCCCCGTGAAGGAAGGCAGGCGTAGCCGCTGGAAGACCGTGGGTTTTCAGACTGTGAGATAATGAAATGCCCCGATAGGCACCTGCTACTTGACCAAGTTGTATTTTCAATATATAATAGCTATCAGAAAGTCAAAGAGCGTTCTTTGACTCGATTCTCAACCCAATACAGCTTACAGGGAGACACAGATGTTCGATTGGATGAAAGACTTTGGTGTTCCGAAGTTCCTGACGGCGCTCGCCCTCCTCGTGCTTGTCACTCTCGTCGGCTTCGCAGTGTTCTACATTGGCTGGGTCGATTTCGTCGACAACTACCAGGCCGGTTACTCGTACGATGTCCGAACCGGCAAGGTGGAGGTTCTCGCTAAGAAGGGGTGGGTCATCAACCCGCCAATTCTCGTGAAGGTTCACACGGTGGACCTGCGTCCGATGCAGGTGTGCATCAACGCAAACGCACGGGTACTCAACTGCAAGCTCGTCCAGTTCGATCCTGCTGGCCTCGAACTTTTCCTTTCGTGGCATGGCCGAGACGACTACGAAGGACCCGGGGGCAGCGCAACGACTGGGGCGAACGGCCTTTCCACGCAGCTCGCCGAAATTCTCAAGAGCTATGCGTACGAAGGTAGCAAGAAGAACTACCCCTTCCTGAAGGTCGTTCGCGAGCTCAAACCGGAGGAGATCCAGTGAAGAAGTTCTTGGCCGCAGCGCTTCTCGTCATCTTTGCTTTTTACGTCTTCTGTGTGCACTACACCGAAGCGTACCAAGTGGGGGTGATGTGGAATCGACTGTCGGGAAGTGTCGAGCTCGACCAACAGGGCGGATTTACACTGACGCCTCCCTGGGTTTCGGTCGCGAGGATTGATCTTCGACCAGCTCGAGTCTGCATCGCCTCCACGGCTCGCAGCTACAACTGCAAGCTCGTGAAGTTCGAACCCACAGCTTTTCGAGAATTCGTCGCGCTCCAGGGTTTTCATTACTACTGGTTCGCGAATCGAGTGTCCTTCAACTCAGGGTACGAAAGCTACCGAGGCATGAAGGACATCATGCGGGGCTACGCCTTTAGCGAGAAGCAGTACAAGTTCCTGGTGGTTACGGGTGAGTACAAGTCAGACAACAACTAGCCGTCGAGAGAGCCGCTGCTCTCCGGCGGCTTTTTCGTTATGCAATCTGATAGAATTACCTATATCTAAAACACCCCAATCACCATGACCTACTTCCAAGGAAACACAGCGCATCCGCAGCACTTCTCCGTCGGTGCGATTCTTATAAATGAGAAGGGCGAAGTGTGCTGTCATCGTTTTCTTACAAAAAACCTCCGAGGATACTGGAAAGATGAAGGGCTCGACGACTTCTATATTTTGATGCGCGAAACACCCAATCAAAACGAAAGCATAGAGCAGGCGGTTCATCGAGGGCTTATGGAGGAATTTGGCGCTACGGCAGAGCTTGTTGATTATGTCGGTTCAATCAAGAGTTCTTTTGCGGATAACGGGGTTGCGATAGAAAAAACGACCGTCTATTTTCGCTGCAAGCTCATTGATCAGGATCTTTCTCGTCGCAGCAATGACGACATTGAGTCAACAACAATAGTTGAATGGCAGACACCGGAGTTTCTCATTCCGCGTATGAAGGTACAGGCAGAGAAATATGGCAGAACCGACGTCGATGAGTCGGCGATTTTGGAGAGATTTTTAAATAGAAAGGGTGCATAGCTTTGATTCAAAATAAAACTTTCATGAGCATAGAAAATCAAGAAAGGGTCATCAACAAAAAGGAGTCGATGGAGACACAAAGTGAGCGCGAGATGCGAAAAAATACAGAGGAAGTTTGTGATATTCTTCGCACACTTGATCCAGAAGATCCTCGCGTTGAGTCATTGTGTGCAGAATGGCGCAGTCGTTGGATGGCAAGAGTTGCTGCGGAACCAGAAAACAAACGACTTCCTGTCTATTTAAATTTTCTCCACGCTCGCCTTGATTTAGAAAGCGGCAAAAAAGAGAGGTTTTTTCAAGCCCTCGAGAGCGTGCTTGATGAAATCAATCACTCTGATTATCGCGATCAACTTGAGGACATTAGATTGCGCGCAGTGTATCTCATCAAGGGACCTGATGCAGAGGATCAATAATTCTTGTCTGAAACGGTGATACAATCCCACTATGTGGATTTT
>CAZWLQ010000023.1:0-10107 GCA_964634615.1 uncultured Candidatus Saccharibacteria bacterium | reverse complement strand
GCGTGCAATCGAAACGACTCAAGTTCTGAGTGACGGCAGCACCCGCACGGGTGCTGCCGTGCAGTTCGAAACGCGCTGGGAAGCGCGTTTCGACACCGAAGGGACGCCGACATTGGCGCCCTTCGAGATGCAGGCCAGTGTTACGGGAAGCTCGACCCACGTGATCGAGCGCTGGGCCGAAGCGGCCGGTGCCGCTGAAGCCTTCGCCCCGAATCTGGTGGGCGAAACGTTGAAGGCCCTTCTCGGCCGTGTCGAACGGCCGAGCTTGGGTCAGGTGGCCAAGGCCGTAGCATCGGTCATGGCCGCCCTCTGGACCGACGACCGGTTGGTCCCCTTGCCTCGGGGGTTCGTGATCGACGTGGAAGCCGATAAGGTCGGCATCTATTGGGACAGCGAATCCCACCTCGTGCGCCTCACAGCGCGCGAGCGGGAAGGATTCCGACCTGCCGAACGACGTGATGAGGCCGCCGCCTGGACCCTCGAGGTCTGGGCGTGGGATCGGGGCGAGGACGCCCCGAGTTGGCGTACTCGCTACGCCAACGGCGAGCGACGAACTCGCAACGAGCACGCGCTCGCGCGGGAAGCCGAAGACCACCAGACGGCGGTCGGCATCGTCAACAGCGTCATCCCAACGCCGACCGCCGTCGGACCGATCGACTGGGACACCCAGCCGATTGGCGGAGACTGGCCCGAACGCGGTGGGTTTCGTATGCGCTAATCTCTTCTTTTCATCACGCACCTGGTTCAAGCGTGATGGTGTGGTCAAGTTATGGTTGGTTCCATGGCTTGACCGTCTTATTAAGCCCGCGAAAACAATCGCTGGCTTATAGGATTTGAAAAATCAGAAAGGAAGGAGGTGGAAAGTGAGACAAGGAAAGAGTTACGTCTGCAAGCCCGACGGTGACGTGTACCGCGTCACCGTCCTCGAGCGCGGAGCTCGAGTGGGTGTGATGTTCGTCTGTCGGCGCGATCACGCCGGCGGCAACTGCGGGTGCGAGGGTTCGTGGGTGGACTGGGGTTTCGACCTCAGCTCCCATGAGCTCAACACGCTCCCACACAGGGGTCCCAACCCTCTGACGGGAGTGTGAGGTTTCGGACGACCCGGTTTGGTTACTGGGTCGTCCGCTCTATTGAGCCCGGGAATCATTCCTTGGCTCATTGAGATTGGAGACAGAATGACCACCACCCCGCAGACCACCGCCGCCCGGAAGATCATTTTCGTCGACCACGCTGCCGGCGTGGTCGGGATCGAGACCGCGCCAGCCACACTGAGAGTGTTTTTTCAGCCTGGCCTGGGCTCGTCGCTCGACGCCAGCGTGCCGGAATGGAGGGAATGCACCGACACACTCGCAAAGGCGGTGGCAGGGGGCGAGTACGGCCCGCCGCGAGGATGGAACTCTCCCGGGTTTTGGGGCGGCACCACGACGCAATCCATCATGGGACCGCTGGCGGAGCTGGAGGCGTGGCTACACAGGCGCCTCCTGGTCGGTCAGGTAGTCCGGTTGGTCGACGAGGAGTCGGCCGCCTACTACCGCGAGCCGCTGGACCGGGAGTGGGTGGTCCGCCCGTGTCCGGCGGACGAAATGCCGATCCACCTGTACCGACGGTACAGGCTCCGGACGCGCGGCTTCTCCGCCGCCACGTATCGGGGCGAGAGCCCCAAGCACTTCGGCTTGGTCGAGGCGCGGCGACTGTGCTTTGGCGCCAAGGACGCGCCGAAGCCCAAGGCGGTGTATTTCGGCAAGGGTACCGTCTCGGTGTACCCGCCAGCCGAAGCGGTCGCGCGCGTTGGCGGGTCAGAATCTTCGTCCGTCGTTTTTGTTGACAAGTTCGCCAGACCGCTCGCGGCTTACGTCAGCCGGTGCGGTGGCTGCGACTGTTGGACCGAGCAAATCAAGACCCCGTCGCAGTCGGATATCAACTGGGCGGCCCTTCGGCCGCTGGGACGTTCAGCGACCGACGCGCTGTTCGGGGTCCACGGCTGAGATCCCGGCCCGCTAACACACCTCGCAGGATTAAAAACCTTGCGAACAGGCTCCGAGAGATTGCCTGTGGTTCAAAATCTCCACGTGGTCAAGCGCGCGGTGGTTCGTGCGCTTGACCTCTCTATTGAGCCCATGATCGTGTCGTGCATACCGCACGCAGTGAATCGTGGGCTGAAGGAGTTGAGAGATGAAGACCAGCGGATTGTCCGTCCTGTTGAACTACGGCCTCGTACTCGAGGCGGTAGTGTCAAACATTGAGGAAGGTGGGGCTGTCTTCCTCAGGGTTGCCCACCACAACGACCACTTCGTCGTTGTGGGTGGCGACAAAGAAATCGCCTCGCTCCCGATTGGAGCGAGAGTCAGGGTGACCCCGCGAGGGGTCGACCCTGTGAGCGACATTGTTGTTGTTCGGAAGTCTTGCGTCTCTGATCGTGTGGAGGGATTCCTCCACCGTCAGATTCGAAGGATGTTCAGAAAGAGGTAGTAGGTGTTCGTCTTGCCCCACGTTACGGGGCTCTGTCTCCGGATGTGTGTCCGGACTGATGAGCTCAAAAGAGCGAAACGGATTCATACCGCACTAGCGTATGTTGGTGCTGAATGAAAAACACGCCCGTCGTGTGCGGCTATCGGTCATATCGTTTTTGATGCGCATTCTGTGCGGATCATCAATCTCTCTCCTCTACGATATGGTCTTTGGCCGTACGCGACGGTTTTGTTTTTGGGCCTTTTTTTCTGATATACTCATAGCCATATGACACACATTTCACCTGAAAAACTGGCCGAACTTAAAGCTACATTGTTAGCCGAAAAAGCACGCCTCGAGGAAGGCCTCGAACCTATCGCTCGACAGAATCCTGACGACGCAGGCGACTGGAGTGCAAAAAGTGATGAGGGAGAAGGAGACAGTGCAGATAAAAACGATGTTGCTGATGCGATGGAAGACCTTGAAGAAAATATTGCTATTGCAACACCGCTCGAGGCACAACTGAAAGATGTTGAAGATGCACTCACACGAATTGAAGCAGGCACCTATGGACTGGATGAGAATAACGGTGAACCGATTCCACTTGAGCGCCTTGAAGCAAACCCTTCAGCACGAACGAATATCTAGCGATGTCGCGGATGGACGCAGATAGAAATCATCGCGGATAAATAAAATAAAGCAGCGCCCCGCAATTGTGCGGGGCGCTTTCGCGCTTCAGAGACGAACGAGCTCGCTGACTCTGAGAAGGGCCGCTCGCGGGGTTTTCTCCACCCCATTCACGCCCAGGCCGAGAAGGTTCCGAGCGTAGCGTCTGTGCGCACCGTCCGAAAGTCCGGTGGCAGCGACGACAATGAAGACGGGTCTCGCCGACGATCGAATCTTGACGACAAGTTCTTCGGGTCCACTCATGCTTGGCATGGGTCCAACAAACGGAAAGATGATCATCGCCGCGGTCTGTCGACTGGCATGACAGATTCTCTCGATTGCCCCACCTTCCATTTGATCGAGACAAACCTGGCTGATTTCGTCTCCAACGAAACAGCCGGGAATCTCGCACCGAACCTCCTCAAGGTTTGCAACCGAACCAACCACAAGAATGTTCTTTGGTGTCAACGTATTTCTCCTTAAAAAACGTGCGACTCTCCATGAGCCGCGTGGTTCCTATGAGCCATTCTCCACAAAACGCCCGTAGGGTCAATGCGTTTCTCTTCTTGGATTTTGGAGCTTGAAATTTGTTTGGAGCTTGGTATTTGGAATTTGGATTTTCTACTTTATCCGCACTTTACCTCACGCGGATACAGTAGTGCCATGTCTTTTGCAAAAGTGTATTCGGCACAGGTGTCGATGCTCACCCCGTCGATCATTTCGGTTGAAGTTGATATCTCACGCGGGCTTCATGCATTCACAATCGTAGGACTTCCTGACAAAGGTGTTGAGGAATCACGCGATAGAGTGTCCGCGGCAATCAAAAACTCCGGATTCGAGTCACCGAAATCACGAAATGAAAAAATTGTGATATCGCTTGCGCCTGCGGATATCAAAAAAGAAGGTCCGATGTTTGATGTGCCGATTGCGCTCGCGTATTTGCTTGCGACCGAAGACATCGTGTTTGATCCGGCCAAAAAACTATTCATCGGCGAGTTAGCGCTCGATGGCGATGTGCGTCCGGTACACGGCGTGTTGCCGTTAGTACTCGCCGCAAAAGAAAAGGGATTCACCGAAGTCTTTGTTCCAAAAGATAACGCAAAAGAAGCGGCGCTTGTTGATGGAGTTGCGGTGATTCCGATGCAAACACTCTCAGAACTTCTCGCACATGTTGATGAGAAGCGAGAAAAAGAAGAACGCGTCGTCATCGCTCCACAACCGCGAACACTCCCATCAAACGTTGCGGTACAGGCGAGCGTTGATTTCAAAGATATCCGCGGACAAGAAAGTGCAAAGCGTGGCATGGAAATCGCTGCTGCGGGCGGACACAATATTGGCTTGTGGGGTCCGCCCGGCACTGGCAAAACACTTCTCGCAAAAGCGGCAATCGGCATCATGCCGGCACTGCCGTTTGAGCATGCACTTGAGGTGACGGGGATTCACTCGGTTGCAGGAACACTGAAAGAAGACTTCGTGACATCGCCACCGTTTCGCGCACCCCATCACACATCGTCGTATGTGTCGCTTGTTGGTGGTGGCGCAGTGCCAAAGCCCGGTGAAATAACACTCGCGCACCGTGGCATTCTTTTTCTTGATGAGTTTCCCGAATTCGACAGACGTGTCATTGAAGCGCTGCGTCAACCACTCGAAGAGCGTGTGGTCGCAATCTCTCGTGTCCGCGGCTCGGCACATTTTCCCGCGGACGTGATGTTGGTTGCAGCGTTGAATCCCTGTCCATGCGGAAACTGGGGCAGCAACAAGCTCTGCGTCTGCACACCACAGACACTGCTTCGCTATCAAAAGAAATTATCAGGACCAATTGTTGATCGCATCGACATGTGGCTTTCGGTTGCGCCAGTTCTACACGACAAGCTCTCGGGGGCTTCGTCGGGCGAGGGGAGTGATGCGATTCGTAAGCGCGTCATTGATGCACGGGACACGCAGCAAAAACGATTTGCGGGAACAAGGTTGATGAAAAACAGCGACATGGGCGTCAAAGATATTGACCGTTTCGCAAAACTGACCGAAGACGCAACAAAGACACTGATTGTTTCTGCAACCAAACTCGAACTCTCCGCGCGTGCGTACCACCGTGTCATTAAACTTGCACGAACCATTGCAGATCTTGCGCATTCAGACAATGTCGAAGTCGACCACATTTTGGAAGCGCTTCAATACCGAACAAAGGGATTTGTAGCAACGTAGTCCGGTCGTGCATCGCGACAACTGACACGTCAATACTTTACAAACATACTCGCACTTCTATTATGGGAAACACAGATATGATTACTCAAGAATTTCTCGCACACGCCCTAAAAGAAGCCTTTAACACATTCGAAGAACGCCTTTCAACGCGTTTTGAAGGTATTGAAGACCGACTCGGCAATCTTGAAACCCGCGTGGAGCTCGGCTTTGCTGATCTTGTTGAACGACTTGATGCCGAGCAAGTTTTCACATCCGATATGTGGGATGACTTCTCAACCCGCCTCGCGGTTCTTGAAGCGAAGTAGAAACGGAAGAATTTGCTGCAGTGCAGTTGACAATCAGTATAATCCCTGTATAATATGTACAGGCACATAAATGACGGGTCTACCGGAAGGTGACCAGAAAGCGGGTAACAAAATGAAGCGCATCGAAAAGTCTCTCGTCATCGCACTGAGTCTCGCTGTTCTCGCGCTCTTGCCGTGGATCGTTCTGGAGCACAACGAGAACAACAAGCTCCAGGCGGAGATCACGACGCTCAAGCAAGAGAACGCCGGTCTCCGTAACTACACCGCCAGTGCAGTATCCTTCGCCAACGAGCGTGGACTGTCGAGCGACGACGTCGCTCTCATGGTGCTCGCGTTCGGACAGTCGGAGTCGTGCAGCGTTCTCGGCGATAGTTGCGCCGGGGTGCTCGCGGACGACGGCATGGACACGGTGCCGTTCGTGACCCAGGCACGCCTGGGCAACCTCTGGTTCTCGATCGTTTCGGCGAACCAGATGGGGAACGGCCGAATCGAACCGCGACTGACGGTCTACTACGATGACCGGCAGTCGGATCACATCCTCCGAACCGCCGGCGATGGTTGGGTGGAGGTGATCGGTGGGGGCACCATCACCAGGAGAAAGATTCCTGGTGAGGTGGAGAAGATCCATCGTCTCGCACTGGCCGCTCTTCGCAGCTAGCCCGTCGTTCCGTAGTTCTCAAGGCCGCCCATCTCCATCGGGCGGCCGTTTGTATTTCATACACGAAAGCCGCCCCGTTTCCGGAGCGGCTTTCTTCTTTTGGATTTATCTAGATCCCTAGCCCCCTCACGAGGCGCTAGGTGGAGAAATGCAGCAGCATTTCTCCACCAAACGTCCCGTGTTTTGATTATGTGCGTTTATTCCTAGTGGCCATACTCTATACCCTAGTGGCTAATTTAAAACGGATTCGATGCACCACGAATTTCGAAGTGCAAGTGAACACCTGTTGCCTTTCCTGTTGCTCCCATCGCACCAATCACATCTCCTTGCGAGACGGACTGTCCAACCGACACCGACGACGCACTCAAGTGAGAGTAGAGCGTCTGTGTGCCGTTATCGTGCTTGACAACAATGTAGTTTCCGTACCCGCCATTCCATCCGCCGTCCGCCTTGCTGATGATGACTTCACCCGCGGCAGCAGCATAGATTGCAGCACCGTATGATGACGCGAGGTCAACACCGTTGTATCCATGGATTCCTTGTGTGCGCAAACCTCCACTGATTGGGCGCATGTAGTAGCCAGCGTATGATGGTCCGCCGCCGTATGATTTTGTAGGTGCCGAACCCTTTGCAGGAGCCGCTGGAACCACTTCGCCGTTCGGAATGATCAGCTCAAGACCAATCGTGAGTTCGGAGCTGTCCGCAAGACCGTTGAACTGAAGCACCTCTTCCTTGTCCGCCTTGTATTTTTTCGCGATAGACGCGAGCGTATCACCCTTTTTCACGGTGTGCTTCACCCCAGTAATAGGAAGGATAACCAGTTTGTCTCCAGGATTGATGGTGCCTTTGGTCGAAATATCATTTGCCCATCGGATGGTGTTTGGTGTTACACCGAACATGTCAGCAATTTGGGAGAGCGTGTCTCCCTCGCGAACAACATAGAGACTGATTTGGTCCGCGGTGTTGTTATGGGTTAAAAAGCCGTCGCCGGAGAGTGGTGATGTCTCTGCATCGAGTGCACTGCCGTCAACGATAGAAATATCGCCGCCTCCGAGAGCGAGCTGTGGGTTGGGGTTTCGTGTACCCGAAAGAAGCCCCATGGAACGGGTTGTCGCACTTGTTCTTCCTTCATTTGCGGACGCGCGCGCAGCAAACCAGTCCCAGATACCAGCCGAAGCAACTAGTGGTACGAGCACAAGAAAAAGCGCTGCACTCGCAGTGCGAACGCTCACAAAGACCCTATGTTTCGTCCGGTTCGGGAGGTCGGTATGACCATCCGATGAACCAGGTGTGCTCTCAAAACTAGTTATACAGAAAAGTTAGATGCTAAACCTGGGGTTCAATCAGAGCGGAAGCGATACAACCCGCGAAGGGCTCGATTCCTTATTCGTTTCAGCCAACAAAAGCTATTTTAGCAACCCCACACCCCGCCAAAACCTTGACGGAGTGTTTCAAAAATTGCAAAATCACACAAAAATCCACATGACCCTGCCGACCCTACCCCAAAGGGTAGAAGTGCCTCTGGATATGCTGTGGATAGTGATTCTGTAATTTTTAACCAAATCGTCAAGCCATTAGACAACATTTTTTGCAAGTGTGGAAGGGCTTCCTAGAAACATCGGCCTTTACCTTGCCTCGATATTCCTATATATAGATACAGGACTGTACCGCCAGCGGATGACCGTTCGGCGTCTTATCTTAAAGGAGAGTCTCCATGAAGATGCTTCTCGTCGCACTCCTCCTTACCCCGACGGTGACGCTCGCCTCAGCGAACAGCGCCCTGCCGGAGACGGCAGCGGTCTTCCGCTGCAAACCCCAACCCTCCGACAACTGCGCAGAGCAGTTCAAAGAGGGCGACATCGTCGCGGACATCAAGGGCGGTGGCAAACTCGTCCTTCGGACGGTGACGCCTTCTTCGGAGGAAGGTAAGCCAGCCGTGACGGTCGATCTCGTAGACGCCAACGGGGTCGTACTCCAAACGGAAGAGCTTCCGGCGAACATTGGGCACATTGGACGCTTCCTACTCGAGGACAAGTGGTATCTCCGGGTACAGAACATCACGGCACCCGGAAGCAAGAAGGGGCTCGTGATGCTGATGCTCCGGGTGGAGCTTAGGCCGTGAGTGTTCGCCGTGGAAACAAGACGCCTTCTCCGCCTCAAACCTTCTTCCGGGCAACGGAGGCAGACGCTCGGAATGCCCTGTCACAACTTCAACACCTCCGTTTTCGGTTCCGGGTGGAACAAGACCGGGACAGCAGGAGGGGGCGATTCCGAATCGCGACCGACTCAATTGACGACTCGATTCCTTCGTGCGTGAGAATGAACGTGACCCGCAACGGTCAACGAGGAATCGCCATCGTGAACGTGGTTCAAGTCGCGAGACCACCACAGAAAGTGCCTCGCCTGGGACGACCTTGATTCATGGTCGCTTCGTGTCGAGTGTCACTCCCGCCGTTTCGCGTTTCGCGAAGCGGCGTTCTTTTTTATTCTGTCTTTTGTGTTGCGTGCTATTATGCGGAAACTATGGAGTATCTTTCGGGGCTCAACGCGCAGCAAAAAGAGGCGGTTCTTCACACCGAAGGACCGTTGTTGATTGTTGCAGGCGCAGGAACAGGAAAGACCCGCGTTCTCACACACCGTATCCTTCACTTGATTAAAAAGGGGGTCGCGCCAGAATCAATTCTTGCAATAACCTTCACGAACAAAGCAGCGAGTGAGATGCGTGAGCGTGTTGCAAAACTTTTAGGCACGACCATCGCGACCGACCGACCGTTTTTTTCAGCGCACATGCCGTTCGTCGGCACCTTTCACTCACTTGGCGTGATGGTTCTCAAAGAACACGCTGAAGCGATTGGTCGCACGAAGCATTTCTCTATTTTTGATCGTGATGACTCGCTCTCGCTGATTAAAAAGATTCAAAAGGAACTTGGCATTGATCCAAAACAGTTTGCGCCATCAGCGCTCCTCTCGCTCATCTCTCGTGCAAAAGGTGAAGCGCTCACACCCGAAACATTCCGCGAAACCAAAGCGATGGATTACACCAACCGGATTGTCCTTGCTGCGTGGGAACGATACCGCGATGGTTTGATTAAAGAAAAAGCATTCGACTTTGACGACCTCTTACTTGCGACGCTTGAACTTTTTAAAAAACACCCGCAGATTCTTGAGTCGTATCGAAAAAGATTTCAGTATATCCATGTTGATGAATACCAAGACACCAACATCGTGCAATACGAGCTGATAAAAATGCTCGCACACCCACGAAACAACATTTGTGTCGTGGGGGATCATGATCAATGTATTTATACGTGGCGTTCTGCTGACCTCCGGAATCTCCAGCGATTTGAGGAGGAATTCGAAGGTGCTCGCGTGATTTTACTTGAAGAGAACTACCGTTCGACTAAAACAATCCTCTCCGCGGCAAATGACGCAATCAAACAAAATGTATTTCGAAAAGAAAAAGTGCTCTATACAAATAACAACGACGGTGAATTGATTGAGGTGCACGGCGCACTCGATGGAAGTGCCGAGGCACGATTTATCGTGAATAGAACAAAAGAACTGCTTGCGAACGGAACACCTGCACATGAGATTGCGGTATTGTTTCGTGCACACTTCCTTTCACGCGCACTTGAAGAGGCGTTTCTCGATGCAAAAGTTCCATACCAAGTTCTCGGTACGCGGTTCTTTGAGCGAAAAGAGATCAAAGACATGATTTCCTACATTCATGCTGCGAGAAATCCCGATAGTCCGACGCATCTTTCTCGCGTCATTAATGTGCCTGCACGTGGTATTGGCAAAACAACATTGCTTCGTGTACTTGCG
>CAZWLQ010000022.1:2449-10774 GCA_964634615.1 uncultured Candidatus Saccharibacteria bacterium | reverse complement strand
CTGATTCATCTCCTTCTGCGAGTTGTTTGATGATCGTACTTGAACCACCGTTTGAGTTGGAGAAGTTGACGTGGGTGTCACCGAGCGTGTAAACGCTTACATATGCGCGTCCTTCGTTGACATACGGATCTTCGACAGTTGATGGATCTGCGTCTCCGTATCCAACCGTTGCGTGATCAACAACCCAGCCTTCCTGAAGCTCTTCGTACACGCTGTAGTTTGAACCAGGGCCTTCGTATTCATCTTCAGGAATACAGTAGTAACCGTTTTCGTCAGTTACATCTGAGCCGAGGAAGTACGGCTCGACGTAGACATAGGCAACTGTGTCGTATTCAGGGTAGTAATATCCTTCAACACCGATTGTCCATCCATCGAGTGGAAGTCCGGTTTCTTCGTCATACTTGTAACCCTCGACGAGACATTCGTCATTATCATCGTCGTCATCATCGTCATCACCATTTTCTTGATCATTGACGATGTAGAAGCTTTCGGTTTCGCTATCAACTACCACAGAACCGCTCTGGCCTTCCGAGCTGTAATCGAATGACCAGCCGAGCTGAAGGTTCTCTCCGAGGTCGTAGGTACCGAACGGAACATCGAGAAGTGTGACACAACCATATCCTTCGCCTTGAACATCTGACGTAACGCCTTGGTAATCGTGCTCCTCTACCACTGTGTCGAGAGCAAACGCTTCATCAATTGCGTGATCGAGCCATACCGTCCATCCTGCGAGGGTGTCCCCTTCGGTTGAACCGTTGTACTTACAAATCGTAACGTCTGATGTTTCTTCTTCCTCTGGTTCAAAGTCGAATGTTGTCGTTGTTGCGTTTGAACCATCGTTGAGCGTGATGATAAATTCATCAACATCTCCAGTGAATCCATCCGCGTACGGTTCACCAACTCGGAATCCGAGCCATGAGTCCGTTGAACGTGTTTCTGCAATCGGGTAGTCAATCAATATCTCATTCCACGTCTTTGCAGTTGTTCCAGGAACTCCGACTTCTGCTTCGCTTGTGGTTGGCCATACTGCTCCAGAGTAGAGCCAAAGGGCATTACCACCATCAATCGCGTCCCATGTCTGCCAATCGTCGTTGATGACAATTCCGTTGAGACTTGGAACAAAGACGAGGCGGCTCTGCCATGTGTCCGTGTTGTTGAAGTCAACGTTGAAGTGCAAGTATGCCGAGCGCTCTGATGCGGGCGAGCCGTTTCCAGCAGACTGTGAATATGTTGAGAAGGTAAGCGCGTCGATGTCTTCGAGAGGAACATCGTTAAAGCGATAGGTTGCGATGTTTCGACGCTGGCTTCCGTTTACGCTCATCTGTGCACTTCCGTCTCCAAGAGGAGCTGTTTCAGGACCGAATACGAATGAACCAAGTGTGTTGTCAATAACATCAGTTTCGTCGTTGTAGAAGAACCACTTGGTGCGATCAGCCAAGACATCGAGGATGCTGTCTGCCAAGTCTGGATCTCTCACAACAATCATCTCTTCTGTTTTGGTAGGTTCGGTATCAGGCTCAGGGATACAGTAGAGACCTACTTCATCGAGATATGCACCGTACGATGTGTCGGTGCCGACTTCTGCGAATCCAACGCTTGTTGTGTTTGCATCAGCAACAAATGTGCGTGATTCGAGCGTCCATACCGTGTCACCGTTTGCGCTACCATCTCGTGCAATCGAAGCACCAACTGCTGATCCATCAACACGGAATTCAAAGCGGTTGTCTTCGGCGTCACGACCTGGTCGTGGTGAATACTGAGTTTCAAGACGATACGTCTCACCAGGAATCGTTTGGATATCCTGCCAGATTGTTGTTGGGTGGTTCGGATCGAGTTCTGCGAGCTGTTCTCCAGCGAATGGAGAGCCTGCCGCGCTGTTCTGAATCTCGATGCCGTTGTCTCCAGTCAACCATTCAAGAAGTGCTGTCGGTGAGTAGAAGATGCTCCATGAGTTGTTTGCGAGTTCTGGATTCTCAAAGCCACCGTTCTTAATGAGGTTAACTTCAGGATCACAGACGAGATTACAGTCGTCGTTGTATGGCTTGAACGAGATACCTCCATCCAAGAATTCGAGGTACATAACCGCGTTGCTTGGTGAACGTTCTGCGTAGAAGACATCAATCACATCGCCGTCGCTCAAGTGGAGCGTACCGCTGATGCCGACTGGTCCGTGGACGCCGGTTGGTCCTGGGTTACCAAAGTCGTGTCGTACACCATTGACGTAGACCCAGAAGTCATCGTCAACCTTTCCGAAGAAGTTGTAGTCGCTGTCATCAACTGGAACATCAACTGTTGCTGACCAGTGAACACCGAAGTGGTAGTCAACGTTCGGGAGGTATGTTGTTTCCTCAACTGCCCCATTAAAGAATGGGAAGAAGTATTCACCGAATTCGAGGTCAGCGTCAACGCGTGAGAAGCGGAATTCGTCATCGAGGTCGTACCAGTCAGATGATGTTGAGGTTGGATCTGTTGGATCACCCCAAAGTTCAGTGCCAAAGGTGTCACCAAATGGCTCGTAGGTTTCATTTGGATAACCACTGTAGTAGTGGTACATGTCTGGGCGCTCCCATGAGTAGTTGAAGTATTCTCCGTACCAACCGTTCTCTTCTTCAGCAAGCTCTTCACATGAGACTTCGTCGCCTCGCTTTGTTTCAGGAAGCTGCTTGTTGATAACCGTACAGGTGAGGTCTTCGCCTTCGTGAAGGTCCTGACCACCGCTACAACGAGGACCTGCGTTGGTGTCAATCACCATTGAGTAACCTGGGACGTTATCTTCACCAACCAAGAACGTTCCCGGGTTGAATTCGAAGGTTGTTCCGTCTGCATCTCCTGGGAATCCGCGCCATGGGTCACTTTCGTCGTTGGTGTTGCCGGTGTACCACGTAACATTCAAGTTGAAGTCGCTTGATGTTGCGGTGCCGCCGAAGAAGTTCTCAACCAACTTCACAACCGTGAGT
This sequence comes from uncultured Candidatus Saccharibacteria bacterium, assembly GCA_964634615.1. GTDB lineage: Bacteria > Patescibacteriota > Minisyncoccia > Phycocordibacterales > EsbW-18 > EsbW-18. Next base: position 7,817 of record CAZWLQ010000022.1, on the reverse strand, counting down.
GTTGATTCGTCTTCTGGGTCTGGCTGATCACATTCTTCTTTTTCTTCGCCGTTTACAAGGAGGTGGTAGATACCCGCTGCTGGGTTCTCTTCTGGGTTCGTGCTGCCGTTTGCGATGTTCTCAATCTTCATCGTGATGGTGTTCCATCCTGAATCGACGAATGCCGTCACATTGAGAGGGCCTGTGACTGCACCATAGTTGAATTCACCAGTGCTTGAAGCAACATCATCACCATTAATGGTGACCCAGTAGCGGTTGTCCGCTGCAAGATTGAGAGTTGCGTCGTTTACGGGACCATCAACATAGAAGTCTTTCGTGAAGGTCTTTGCTTCGTCAGTTCCCATGTTTCCAGGGATAACTTGGTAGGTATCCCAAATCCATGAAGCAACACCTTCAAGAAGGTGTGTCCATCCTGGAACGTGGATCCATGCGAGAACTGCGGCACCGTTACCGATACCCGCATCTCCCGCTTCGCTTGATACTTCAACTTTACATGCCTGCTCGCGCTCTACTGGAACATTCCAAGCGACACAGTAGTAGTCATCTGCGTGTTCTTCATTGATATCAATGAATTCCCAGTTGTCGTAGTGAAGGACGTCTGAACCACAGTACATTTCTGCTGAAACGTTCTGATCGGTGTTCTGTCCTGTGAATGGGATGTAATTTGAATCGGTTGTCTCACGGAACCAGAGTCGGCTGATGTTTGAAACATCAATCACCGTGCTACCGCTAAAAGGCGTTGACCATGAGCCGCCTGCTACCGCCGTATTGTCTCCAGGGTTTCCCGCATCAAGCGCATTGTCTACCCACTGGAAATTCCACGCTTCTGCAAAATAACAACCTTTGTTTGCTCCTTCCGCAGTCATCCAGTCGGTTGCAGTTGTTGCATCAATGGTGTCGTTATCAACTGCGCCCCAGTTTGGAAGATCAGATTCCTCGTCACAGATAATCTTTGATGTGTGGAGTGTGATTTCATCTGCTGCTTGAACAGGTTCTTCACATCCATTCGCGTGGATTGCCTGACCTTCTGCATCCCAGTTCTTGCCTGGGTAAGCACCGAATGGAGGAATTATGTCTTCATTGCTTCCTGGGCCTGTGTGGTTTGCACCAGTGTGTGCCAATACGCCAACCCAAGGAAGGCTGAGTGGGATGTAGCCACCACTTTCAGGCACGTGACAAATATCAACTTTTGGCACGCTAATGCGAAGTCCCTGTACCTCTCCTTCCGCTGACTCTTCACACGCGTCACCGGTGCCGTTCTCATCAGAGTCGAGCTGATCTGCGTTTGCGACGTCGACACAATTGTCTGTGTCATCATTCACACCGTCGTCATCTGCATCTAGGTCTGGTGCTGGGTCAACTGGTTCTGTAGGTTCCGTTGGCTCAACCGGCTCTGTTGGCTCGGTCGGCTCTGTTACCTCAGGAGCAGGATCCGTAACTGGTGCGTCCTCCGCCTTTGCAGAATTAGGAGATGAATAAAAAAGACCCGCCACCAAAATAAGTGCGAGTACGAGGAGACCCGTTGTCCAGGCAAAGCCGGCATTGGATCGAAGCTTCATTGTAAGTTGTGTATACGACATATTGATAATCAAGGTCTTGGGAGACCTCTAATAAAATTCCTATAAAGGTTAAGACAAAACGACGTAGCAACCCTCCCTGTTTTGGGAAGGCTTTAGCAAAGAACCCTCTTCTGAGGAGACCTCAAAAGCTATGAATACCACCATACCAAAGTATGCGTATGTTTGTCAATGCTTACGGACATATTTTTCGTTGAAAATAAAGGACTATTTTGATGTTATAGGACATTTATTGGTTTTAAAGGACATTTTGAATCAGCTCATTTAGACGATATAAATATAAAGGACATTTATGGAAACCTTATGTCCTTTATAAAGGACATGCTAAAGACATTCTCTGAGACATCGCTATCCACACCTTATACACAATGACCTTTTGGCTTTTAAAAGAATACGTCTCGTGTCATGAATATATTCTCTCGTGATACTATAACGTTTATGATTCCCGAGAAATTCCTAAAGCCCTACAACCCGAAAGACACCGAACCAGTTATATACAAAACATGGGAGGAAAGTGGCTATTTTAACCCAGACAACCTGCCTAGAGAGAGCAAGGAGGCGTTCACGATCATCATGCCTCCGCCGAACGCTAACGGCTCACTCCATGCGGGACATGCCGTGTTTGTGACCATCGAAGACTTGATTATCCGTTTTGAGCGCATGCGTGGAAAACGGGCATTATGGCTTCCTGGTGCGGATCATGCGGGGTTCGAAACGCAAGTGGTGTATGAGAAGAAACTCGAAAAAGAGGGGCGAACCCGCTTTGGCATGGATCCGAAGCAATTGCGTGACGAAATCATGGAGTTCACGCTTGCAAACAAATCCTTCATGGAAGGGCAATTGCGCCAGCTTGGTGCGTCCTGTGACTGGGGTCGTGAAAAGTTCACGCTTGATCCCGATATCATCGATACTGTCTACGACACGTTTGAAACTCTCCATAAGGACGGGCTGGTCTATCGTGGCAAAAAAAGTATCAACTGGTGCACGAAACACCAGACCTCCCTCTCCGAATTGGAGACAACAAGCGAGGAACGTATCGACCCTCTCTACTACATGAAGTATGGGCCGTTTGTCCTTGCAACGGTGCGACCAGAAACAAAATTCGGCGATACGGCAATTGCGGTACATCCTGACGACGCGCGGTACAAGGAGTGGGTTGGAAAAGACATCGAGTTCGAAGGGTTGATTGGCCCAGTCAAGCTTAAGGTTATCGCCGACGAATATGTTGATCCGGCCTTTGGAACCGGTGTGGTGAAAATCACCCCCGCACATGACCCGAACGACTTTTTAATGGCACTTCGTCACGACCTCCCTATCGTCGAAGTCATCGATCAGTTCGGAAAACTTAACGAGAAGTGTGGCAAGTACGCAGGCCTCAAAGTTGAAGAGGCGCGAGCAATCATCGCCAAAGATCTTGAGGCGGCCGGCTTGCTTGAAAAAGTAGATGCCGAGTACAAGCACAGCGTCAAGAAATGCTACAAATGCGAACGAATCCTTGAGCCGCGCGTCCTTCCCCAGTGGTTCGTGAACATGAAGCCCTTAGCTACGCCCGTCATCAAAGCGATTGAGCAGGATGAAATTACCTTCTATCCTGACCACTACAAAAAAATCATGCTTCATTGGCTGACGAATATCGAAGACTGGAATGTCTCTCGTCAGATTGCATGGGGCATTCCGATTCCTGCCTGGTACAAGGGAGATGATGTGTATATTGGCAAAAAGAAACCCGAGGGAGACGGCTGGATCGCTGAAACGGACACCTTCGATACCTGGTTCTCATCAGGACAGTGGCCATTCGCAGCACTTGGCTATCCCGAGAGCGCGGATTATAAAAAATTCTATCCCACCCAGGTGATGGAAACAGCGGGCGAGATTCTCTTTTTCTGGGTCGCCCGCATGCTTATGTTTGGTCTCTACCGCACCGGCACACTCCCCTTCTCTATTGTCTACTTGCACGGCATTGTAACCGCAAAGGACGGCAAGAAGATGAGTAAGAGCAAGGGTAATGTTATCAGTCCGCTTGAGCTGTCGGACAAATACGGTACCGATGCACTCCGCATGGGACTCACGATTGGTAATACGCCCGGCACGACGACCGCGCTCTACGAAGATAAAATTAAGGCGTACAAACTTTTTTCAAACAAACTCTGGAACATCGCTCGCTTTGTACTTGAAAGCGTCGATGGAATGTCTGATACGAGACCGGTTGATACACAAAGCGATACTGTGCGCCGACAAGAACTTGATGATTTGGTGAAAGCGGTAACAACAGATATCGAACAGTATCGTTTCTACATGGCAGGCGAGAAACTCTACCATTATGTCTGGCACACCTTTGCTGACGACATCATCGAAGAAAGTAAGTTGATTCTCAAAGAAGATATCCCCGCATCCAATTCACGAAAAGTGCTTCTACTTGATATCCTGAAGACGTCTCTGGCACTCCTCCATCCATTCATGCCGTTCATCACCGAAGAGATCTGGGGACACATGCCGGGAACAAACGGTGACTTGCTCATCGTTTCGCCATGGCCAACGTCCTCATGCTAACCCCAGCCCCGCTCTCAATCGTCTTCGCAATACTTGGCGGCATTGTACCAACCTTAGTATGGCTCTGGTTTTGGCTTCGTGAAGATCAAAAACACCCCGAGCCAAACCGCCTGCTGCTCATTTCCTTTCTTCTCGGCATGCTCGCGGTGCCGTTGGCAATTCCCCTTGAACAGCTGATTGCCCATTTTGTATCGGTTCCACTCCTCGTGTTCTTTGGATGGTCATTGATTGAAGAGGTTCTTAAATACGCCGCCGCATATTTTGGTGGCATGCACACACGCGCAGAAGACGAGCCGATTGACGCAATGATTTATCTCATCACCGCGGCGCTCGGATTCGCTGCCGCAGAAAACACCCTCTTCGTGCTGCAGCCAATTCTCACGGGAGATATTTTTACTGGTCTCGTGACCCTGAACATCCGGTTCATGGGCACAACCCTCCTTCACATCCTTTCATCGTCAATGATCGGTGCCGCGCTTGCGTTTTCATTTTATAAAAGTCAGCGTATCCGCCATGAATTCCTCCTCGTTGGATGCATCCTTGCAATCGTATTGCACGCCCTTTTTAACTTCCTTATACTACATGCAGGGTCACAGGGCGTCTTTGTTATCTTCATTTGTATCTGGACGCTCATCATTGTGCTTTTATTACTCTTTGAACGTATTAAACGCATACGACAATAAGTGTATTGATTAGTTTTTTGTTCATTCAGAAAACATCAAAAACGAACACGCTAATCAACTAACAAACGAACTACCATATATGAAACGCTCTTTCTTTCAACGTCTCACTGGCGCTATTAACACCGAGGACGAATTTTTTGTTGATGAGGAACCGACGGAAAAACGCCGCGGATCTGACCGCATGATGGCGATTGCAGAAGACAAAGAACAAGAGGCCGAGCTCGCGGTTGACGTTTCGCAAACACCAACAGAAATCGTCATCAAAACCATGGTCGCGGGCGTAAATCCCGATGAACTCGATGTTTCAATCAGCCAAGAGATGGTTATCATCAAAGGAACCCGCCGTGAGTCATACCAAGTTGATGACAACGACTATTTCCACAAAGAGCTTTACTGGGGTTCATTTGCTCGCACAATTCTCCTTCCATCCGAAGTGAAGGCCGAGGAAGCGATTGCCGAATTTCGCCACGGACTACTCACCATTAAGCTTCCAAAAATAGACAAACAAAAGCAGACCAAACTTCGTATCAAGACGATATAAAAGAATGGGCTACCTAG
>CAZWLQ010000022.1:0-2439 GCA_964634615.1 uncultured Candidatus Saccharibacteria bacterium | reverse complement strand
GCCCATTTCGTTTGTCCTCGAGGGTTGTCAGAAATCCCCGACCGCGTCGAGAACACTTCCCTCCTCATCAACGATGATGATGTTGAAGAATTGACCGAGCGCCTCCTCTCTGCAAAACGTCTCGGCGTGTTTTCGAGCGGCGTCGCGCTGGGTAGCGCTGAACTTCTCCGCTCCAGGAACGGGAGCCCAGTCCTCATCGTCCTGACCAGCGCGGTAGTAGAGCGCGAGCATGCCTGCTCGCGCCTTCAACTCTGCTTGCTGTTGCGCACTCGTCCACATCGTCAACCCTCCGTTTGAAATCCAAGAATACTCTAACAAAATATACACTTTTGTCAATTATATGTGCCGAGGGGCGGATTCGAACCGCCGACCCTCTGCTCTTCAGGCAGATGCTCTAACCAACTGAGCTACCTCGGCGAATGATGCTTGAAATAGGAGAAGCGTCTTTCCCATTTCGTTCAAGCGGCGCTCGGGCGCATAGAGCTGGCCCGAGCGGATAAAAGCTATTTTAACACAATTTCCATGCCTCTCAATGTGCGGCTAGAAACTGAAGAGATCTCGGACGTTTGTCTTTGTGGTTTCAGACCCTCCATAAACACCTTGAAGCGTCTCGAGATATGGTTTGACGAAATAGAGAGCGCCGAAAGATACCCCAATGATAACTGCCCAGTAAAGTATTTTGATTGCCCGCCCCCAAATCGCGGCGCGATAGAGTTTGTTGAGCGTCTCGTTGTTCTTACGTGAAAGTTCAAGTGCTTCACGAAGCATCTGTTGCTCTTCGGGTGTCATGTGCACCAATTATATCATGCCTTTTGTATAGAAGAGAAAGCTTCTAGGAACGTGCAACTTTTTTGATGAGAGCAATTGAGTCTTTGTATTCCGGTATAGCTGAGTAGTTGTCGTTCACAATATTTTCGTACAGATCTTCAAGAACTTTTCTGTTCAGTTGTCGGAGAAAAGCCTCCAACGCATCTAATGCGGGATGCGAGAGAATATACTTACAGACACGTGCATTTATCATGTATCCCTTTGACTGCATTATCGATAAAAGCTTAGGGAGACCGTCCATCCATGTATGGTTAAGAATGCTTTCGATCTGAGGATTCGTAGAAGCGTATGCAGGATCTGCGGCCGCAACATAAAGCAAAAATATCTCAGCAACGTCCTTATCTGCAAAGAAGTCGACGAGTCGACGCTCTCCCGCCCCGGTAATCCGAACGTCATCAATGATGATGAGCGTCTTTGCTTTCACGCTCTCAGAGAGGGTAAGGACGCTGCTTGTCATGAGCGCTTCTCTTTTTTCAATGGAAAAAGATGCGTAATCACCCACAAAGCTATCATTGTTGGTTATCTTGATACGTTGTGCTGGATCTTTGTGTATCTTTTCTAGATATTCATTGAGATATTTCGTGAAGAAGTAAGCGATGCTTGTGGCGCCCTTTGGTACGGAGCGATACGACGCCGACGTGACTGCGATATCTACTCCGCTTTCAAGCAGATCTGTATGTTTTTCTATGAAGGCTTGGGCGAGTGATTTGCCGTATTCATCAGAGACGCTTCCGTCACCGTACTTGAACTTACTATAGGCAACACCGTCGAACTCCTCTCCTGTTTCAATGAGGATCCTGTTGTCTTCAACTCGCAGCGAATGAAGTGCCAGTGTGGATGTTTTCATAGAGCTCAATATGAGCAGTTTATCTTAGAGACTTCCCTTTCCATCGATTGCCTCTCGCTCCAAAAGCTCTGGGAGTTCGGACAATTTCCATATCGTCTTTACCCCCTCTTCTTCTGGAAGACTTTTGTAATTAAAATACAGCGCGCGCAAACCAGCTTGAGAAGCCCCCTGGTAGTCGGTCTTTTTATTATCTCCAACATGAATGATAGCGTGTGGTTCCTCACCAGACATTTTTATAAGTACCTGGAATATTCTTTGGTCGGGCTTTGCTATGCCCACCTCATTAGAAAAGAGCGCGTAGTCCGTTAGCTCGAGTATGCCGAGCTTGGCCAACCCTTTACGCATCGTTTCTCCTCGTATAAATCCGGTATTGCTTACAAGCGCAATCTTTATCCCCCGTTCTTTTAGCTTTGTGAATGTAGAAATAAGGTCGGGTTCAATGAAAAGCGGCGCATATGTTACAAACACTTCTCCAATCTTAACCTCCAAGTCTTCAATGCCTTCTTTAGTAAAAGATGACGTATCGATATCGAGTCGTTCCGCCACGCGCACAAAGCGTGATTTGAAATCGAAGTCTTCTCCAGATTCTTCAGTTATGAGATCAATCTCATGATCCACAGCCGACGCAACAGTCTTTACTTCTTCCATCCTATTAGCGAGCCCGAGAGCATCCGCCATAATCTGAGAGCGTGCGTCCCGAAACTGAGGATTGTTCCGTATCAGCGTCCCCCAAATATCAAAACTTACCAGTCGTATCATGATCG
>CAZWLQ010000021.1:0-10807 GCA_964634615.1 uncultured Candidatus Saccharibacteria bacterium | reverse complement strand
AAACCATGTTCAAGAATCTCTTTGCGAGTGTGCGTGCGGTCTTCTTGCACATCTTCGGGTCGCAGACTCCCGAACCGCCGCCGCCGCGCAAGTTCGGCCTCAAGGAAGCGAAGGATGTGATGGCGTCGCTCGAGGCGTCCGGCCAGGGTGTGGGAGCAACCACCTGGACCACCGTTCGTGCCGCCTTGTCGAGTCTCGGAATCGAGGATGTCTCGAAAGAAGAGACGCGAGCCGAGACGCTCAAGCTCAACGAGTTGGCCGGAAGGAAGCTGGCCAAAATCGGTGAGTACGAGAAGGATATCGCGGATCTCCGACGACAGGTGCAGCAGATCAACGTCGAGGCGTCGGAGCTCGAACACTCGCTCCTGTCCTACCCCGACTGACGTTCTCGCACTAACCACTTCACGGCGCCGCTGCATTTGCAGTTGGCGCCGTTCCTTTTTATATAAACAATCTTCGCCCCGTCCACACGAATGTGGACGGGGCGATTGGAGGGAACTCAACGTGAGGATTGCGGCCAGCGACGACGCGCGTCGAGGTTGCGTGCGTTCAGGCCGCGCAAGCGAGTCTTCGTCACTGTGACGAAGTTCACGCCGTGGAGCGTCATGTCGGTTCGGTACGAGCCACCGACCTGACGCATCGTGCGGATATTCGTGGCACCCGCGCGCTGGAGTAGCCGAGCTTCCCACGGCTCGATGGCCTCCTTGTCATCCTTTCGCTCGAGAATACTCTTCCTCGCAGCACTGACGATGAGTTGTGCTACTCTTTGCACGCCGATTCGCATTCCTGTCTCCTTTGTCTGGTGCGTCTACCGACAACCTACACCCGCCACTCTCTCGACGCAAGAATTATATAAATGATAAAGCCGCGTCCCGGAGTTCGGGACGCGGCTAGTTGCGCCTGCCTGCCGGCAGGCAGGCAGGCAGGCAGGTTCATGCCGCTGCTTCTGCTTGCTTCAGCCGAGGCCTGAACGAACCCGATCTCCAACCCAACTCATCGAGATTGCCCTCGGTGAAGTCCTCCGGCATCGGCTCAAGCTCGCCGAAAAATTCATCGAAGTAGTCTTCGTCGAGTAGATGAACGTCCTCCTCGCCCTCCGTCTCGGCCGCGTAGCGTTCGATGACGCTATTGAAGCCCGAGCTCAAGGCCAACATGACGCGCTTGACGTCGCGCTCGTTCTCATACGAGCTCCCCGACAAATTCATCAGAACACCCGGGAACGTGCTGACTGGAATTCCATGCTCGAGAATCGAGGACGAGGAAGTGCCCGCCAGAAGCTCGTCGAGAACATCTCTGTCCCACTGATCAATCCTGTACTTGCTCTCGAGGTAGTCGAGGAGAAGTCCCCGGGTCTCACTGACTCCATCGCTCATCACCAAGCGCCGAACGTGCTCCCACCAGAGGTCGGCTCGTTTGTTCTCTTGTTCCTCCTGGAGTCTTTGTTCCAGTTCCTGCTGGGTGGTTCTCAGGATTCCACAACAAAGACAAGCGACCATAAAGAGGACTAACGCGAGGGCGCCTCCCGCGAGAATCGCCCCGTGATGGGACGCACCCGCGACGAACCAGATGAATAGACCCACCGTCACGACACCAAAAACGACTGTGAGCCAGACCGACAGTTTGATCTTCGATTGAAGTGTCATCGAATCTTCTCCTTGTACCTGCAAAATGGTTGAACTTCCCTGACGATGACTATACATCAAAAGTTATGAGTGTCAAATGAAAAAACCACCGTCTCCGGTGGTCTCTTCCGCGTTGTCTGCGTCCTGTCCGCGATAGTCCGCGTTTAGTTCATTTTAACTTCAATTGAAACACCAGATGGCAACGAGAGTGAGGTGAGTGCTTCAACAACCTTTGGAGTTGGGTTCATGATATCCAACACCCGCTTGTGCACACGCATTTCAAATTGTTCGCGAGCGTTCTTGTCGATGAAGGCGCCACGGTTAACCGTGTAGCTTGTGCGCTCGGTTGGAAGCGGAATCGGACCAACAATCTCCGCTTCGTAGCGTAAAGCGGTGTCGATGATCTGCTTCACCGACGTGTCGAGAAGCTTGTGATCGTACGCACGAACGCGAATGCGCAATTTGTGCGGCGCGTCTTCCTTTATCGTTTTTGTTTTTTTCGTTGCCATAATCTGTTGTTAAAGATCAGATGTGCGGACTCGAGAACCCTGTGCGCTCAAGTCCGCTGCATCTTAGCTCTAAAGTGGTTATGCGACAATCTTTGTCACAACACCTGCTCCGACCGTCTTTCCACCTTCGCGGATAGCGAAGCGCTGGTTGTTCTCGAGCGCAACTGGTGCGACGAGCTTGACCTGGAACTTGACGGTGTCTCCTGGCATCACCATTGCGGTGCCTTCAGGGAGTGTTACCTCACCGGTCACGTCCGTTGTGCGAACGTAGAACTGTGGCTTGTATCCGGTAACGAATGGTGTGTGGCGACCTCCTTCATCCTTCGAGAGAATGTAGACTTCTGCTTCGAATTCTGTGTGAGGAGTAACCGAACCTGGTGCTGCAAGAACCTGACCACGGGTGACGTCTTCTTTCTTCAAACCGCGGATAAGGATACCTGCGTTGTCACCTGCCTGTCCTTCCTGAAGCTGCTTGTTGAACATTTCAACTCCAGTGACCGTTGTCTTCTGTGTTGGGGTAAGACCAACAACTTCAACGTCCTGACCAACCTTGATGATACCTCGCTCGATACGGCCGGTAACGACAGTACCACGTCCTTCAATCGAGAAGATGTCTTCAACGGGCATGAGGAACGGCTTGTCCGTCTCACGAACAGGAGTTGGGATGAATGAGTCGAGGGTGTTTGCAAGTTCAAACACTTTCTGTGCCCACTCGTCGTCCTTCGATGTTGCTTCAAGTGCCTTCAAACCAGAACCACGGATGATTGGTGTGTTCGCACCATCAAATCCCTGCTTGGTGAGGAGTTCGCGGACTTCTTCTTCAACGAGGTCAATGAGATCCTTGTCCGGAACCATGTCACACTTGTTGAGGAATACGATCACTTTCGGAACACCGACCTGCTTTGCAAGGAGAATGTGTTCACGAGTCTGTGGCATCACACCGTCGGTTGCTGCAACTACGAGTACTGCACCGTCCATTTGAGCGGCACCGGTAATCATGTTCTTGATGTAGTCGGCGTGACCTGGAGCGTCAATGTGCGCGTAGTGGCGCGTTGGTGTCCAGTATTCAGAGTGGTGAAGAGCAATCGTGATACCACGAGCTTTTTCTTCAGGTGCGCCATCGATCTTGTCGATCGCTTCAACGCGTGCGCCGTATCCTGCGTCCTTGTTCAAGTCGAGAACGTGGAGGATCGATGCGGTCAAGGTTGTCTTGCCGTGGTCAACGTGACCGATGGTACCGACGTTGACGTGTGGCTTTGAACGGTCAAATGCATCTGCCATATATGTGTAAATTTATTGCTAGATATGACTCTCTTCTTATAAAACCAAAGAAGACAAGCCGGGTTACTACATTAAAAATACGCCCCTTACAGACTATGAGCGCATTCTCACAAGTGAAAGCAGTATACGCAAGCGAGTGAGTGGTGTCAAATAAGGACGCTTTCGATGTGCATATGCTGGGGATAGAAATACAAATGGTAGGGTTTGGGGTGTCGGGTCTCGGGAAGAAAATGTGAGATACAAAACGAAACCGCCCCCGACATGCACGCATGTCGGGGGCTTGAGGTTCACGCAGGCGACGGAGACGGGACCACCTGACGGTTGGCGTCTTCAGGCGACCATCCCTTGGGAATCGGGTGGTGCGCAAGAAAAACGTCCCACGCCCGATTGCACGGATAGAACACGGCATCTCCACGCTTGGAAACCCGACTTTCGATCCAGTGCTGGCCAACGAGCTCATTCAGAGTGATTTGCAGGTAGTACTTTTGAAGTGGGCTGATGTCCCTTCCATCAATACCGAGAAGGTCGAGCAATTCTCCGGAGCTTTCCCCTTTTCGGTAGCAATTGTCTCCTCGGACGAGAAGAACGAAGAGCATCGACCCTGCGGACTCACTGATCTTGGGGTCGTTGAGCACCCGACCGCGAAAAGGCCATTGGACTTTGTCGGGACGAAGGCGATCTGCCAGGTGCTCATGGAGTACCCACGCGCTTCGAAGTTCCTGCCGTGCAACCCTTGCCCACTCATCCCAGCGGGTAGAAAGCTTCGTAACGAGCCAGAGTGAAGAGATGAGCAACATTGTCACAAGAGTCTTAGTAACGATGTGAAGTTCGTGTGGCGTCACCGAGCGCATGATTGTCAAAACGAGAACAATCCAGAGGATGATGGGCACGAACGTCGTCCAGTCGAGGAAATTGCACCTCGTCCGCAGTCGGACGCTCTTCCACCGATCAACGAACAGTGACTTGGCCATGTCTCGGAACAAACTCCCCAGACGCTTCAGCATGACTCGCTCCTTTCGAGAGCATCGAACTGCGTGAATGAAACAAATCTGCGTGCGATGGTACGCTTTTGCTCAACTCTTCGCAAGAACGAAACCGCCCCCGACATGCGTGCATGTCGGGGGCTTGAGGTTCACGCAGGCGACGGAGACGGGACCACCTGACGGTTGGCGTCTTCAGGCGACCATCCCTTGGGAATCGGGTGGTGCGCAAGAAAAACGTCCCACGCCCGATTGCACGGATAGAACACGGCATCTCCACGCTTGGAAACCCGACTTTCGATCCAGTGCTGGCCAACGAGCTCATTCAGAGTGATTTGCAGGTAGTACTTTTGAAGTGGGCTGATGTCCCTTCCATCAATACCGAGAAGGTCGAGCAATTCTCCGGAGCTTTCCCCTTTTCGGTAGCAATTGTCTCCTCGGACGAGAAGAACGAAGAGCATCGACCCTGCGGACTCACTGATCTTGGGGTCGTTGAGCACCCGACCGCGAAAAGGCCATTGGACTTTGTCGGGACGAAGGCGATCTGCCAGGTGCTCATGGAGTACCCACGCGCTTCGAAGTTCCTGCCGTGCAACCCTTGCCCACTCATCCCAGCGGGTAGAAAGCTTCGTAACGAGCCAGAGTGAAGAGATGAGCAACATTGTCACAAGAGTCTTAGTAACGATGTGAAGTTCGTGTGGCGTCACCGAGCGCATGATTGTCAAAACGAGAACAATCCAGAGGATGATGGGCACGAACGTCGTCCAGTCGAGGAAATTGCACCTCGTCCGCAGTCGGACGCTCTTCCACCGATCAACGAACAGTGACTTGGCCATGTCTCGGAACAAACTCCCCAGACGCTTCAGCATGACTCGCTCCTTTCGAGAGCATCGAACTGCGTGAATGAAACAAATCTGCGTGCGATGGTACGCTTTTGCTCAACTCTTCGCAAGAACGAAACCGCCCCCGACATGCGTGCATGTCGGGGGCTTGAGGTTCACGCAGGCGACGGAGACGGAACATTGTGATGTCCATCCTCCGGCGACCACTTTTTCGGCATGGGGTGAAGATTGTTCAGAAAACGCCATCCCTCACGAGATACCTGCCACGTGTGGAAAAATCCGTGCCATCGTTCTTCGAGATACCCCAATGAAGCGAGGAATCGAGCTTCATTTGTGAGCTCCATCACCCGTAGCACGTGCCCACCACCATCCCGCAAGGCAAGCAGGAATGCTTCGCCGTGTCTGCTTGTGAAGGATTGGAAGTGCTGTGGATGCAGAACCTTGAGAATCGTGACAACAGAGCTTCCGGTGGCTCGTCGCTTGATTACGGTACGCCACGCAGCGTCGCGCTGGTCGTCATACGTAATCAGAAGCCCGAGAAAAAAGAATGCGCCAATGAAGGACAGGAGACACGCCCAACCAAGAGGCATGAAAACCGAACGGTCGTCGTTTCGACTGAACATGACACCAGCAACGAGCGCGACGACGAGCAGCATAATGATGCACCCCGTAGCCGCGTGAATCTTCGTGACCAACCGCACTGGACGCCAATACCCGACCATCAGCGGCTTGATCATGTCCTGCCAGAGGCACCGCATCTTCATCAGAAAGCTCTTCATGACTCGCTCCTTTCGAGCGTTGAACTGCGTGAATGAAACAAATCTGCGTGCGATGGTACGCCGAGGGCATGAAAATGCAAGGACCCCGCCTCGACAAAATCGTCGGGCGGGGCTTGATGTTCACGCAGGTGATGGAACCGATACGTGCGGGTGCTCATCCTCCGGCGACCAGTCGCTGGGACAGAGGTCATCAAACAGTGCCTCGGCTCTTGCTGAGAGATAGACAACCGGAACGACCTCACCGCTCCGCTGAGTCAACTTCAACTCAACCCACCCTCGATCGTAAAGGGTCAAAAGCGCGCGCTGTTCGAACGTCTTGAATGCCTTGAGCGAAAGATTCTCGGACAAAAGAAGCTCAATCAAGGTCTTTGCGTCACTGAGGACATACCCTTCGTTTGCTGGTGATGAGTCCTCGAGCGCAGCACGGACAGTCTCCGCTCTGTGCGCGAAAAATTTGTACGCTTTCTCCCACCATGCCTTCCGTCGTTGATCACGAAACTGCAAGATCGGGATGCTCAAGAGCACGCCCATCAGGATCGAAACAACCACAAACATACCGGGACCGAATGGATTTTCTTTGGCGGTGACGCGATTCACTGCAAGCAGGAGCCCTCCAGCCGCGGAAAGAGCCATGGCCACGAGGAGCGCTTCGAGCACACGAATCTTCGTCACCAAGCGGAGACTACTCCACCAAACTTTTAGACTCTTCATGTTTCGCTCCTTTCGAGCGTTGAACTGCGTGAATGAAACAAATCTGCGTGCGATGGTACGCCGACGGAAGCCGAAATACAAGAAAATACCCCGCCATCTCTGGCGGGGTATTTTCTCTGCCCTAGTGGCTAGTGACTATCTTTAGTCTCTGTCCTTCATCTCTGACTGCATGTGGTCGATGTAGCGAGATGCTGCTGCCTGACCGCCAAGACCGAATGCCAAACCGAATGCGAGTGAAAGCGCAACGATGACACCGGTGAAGAGGGTCTGGAGGAACGTCACTGCGATACCAAGCTGCAAGAGTGCTGCGAGAAGTGCGAAAATCCAGATCGCCCACTTCGTAACCGCACCGAGGAATCCTGCTGATCGGATGTTTGCTGCCTTTGCTGAGCCGACGACAAGCTTGCGCATTGCCTCTGCAATCACAACCGCAACCAACATAATCAAGACCGCAACGATGACCTGTGGCAAGTAGCCGAGGACGACTTCGCGGAGGAAGAGCGTCACCTGGTCAAGGCGAAGCACATCAAGTGCTGCAACCAAGAAGACCACGATGATGAACCACTTCACCAACTCACCGATGAAACGGCCTGAATTGAGTGAAAATCCTGCGCGTGAGAGCGTTGCTTCGAGTCCTGCACCGCGAAGCGCGTTGTCGAGCTTCACTGCGCGAACCACTTGTTCGACTGCGCGTCCAAGGAGAGCCGCAATAATCCAGCCGACAATGAAGATAATAATCGCAATGATGAGTTCAGGAATGAATCCAAGAACTCCCATCCAGAGCGACTGAAGTGAATTTGCAACAACAGCGCCCGTGTTCTGAAATACCATTGGTGTTCCGTACATATCTATAAAAGCTATTGATAAGGGTGGAATGTGCCGACCAGCACGATTTCCGTAATGCCTGCCTACCGAAAAGTGTAACACCAGCCCCACAAGGGCATTACAAGCATGTGGATATCCTTGTGGGGCTGGAAATTCCAAAATCAAAGTTTCAATAACCAAAGAGTGGGTATCAATAAAAATACAAAAGGAAAAGCCGGTTCCGCGAGGCGGAACCGGCGAATGCGTTCTGGTGCGTCAGCCCTTGAAGTGGACGGCGAGGATGTTGCTGATCCTCTGCTGAACCGTGCCTTTCCGATAGAAGGGGCTCCGTCCAAACCCCAATCCTTCGACGAACTGCTCGAGATCCGCCTTGAGCTTCTTTCGCCATACGTCGTTCTGATCGACGAGGGCCTGAAGCATAGTGTTGTGCCGTTCGGTGTAACGGAGCTTTTCCTCGAGCTCCTGGCGAGAACGACCGTCCTGCGCTCCTTCGAAACTCTCGACGGGACGAACCTTGCCGACCCTGATCAAGTGAAGGAGTTCGCGAACATCTGAGAGATTCTTCCCCCTGATCTCGACCCAGTACTCCCGTTGTCCTTTGCTTGCGGAGCGTGTGTCGAGCTTCCCTTCGGCGCTCTCGTGCCGGTAGATGCCGGTCTCTCGAGAGCCAGCCATAGGGAACGCCTCATGAAGAGAAACCGTATCGACGAGCTCTTCGAGCCAGGGGGAGATCTCCGTGCCCTCACTCCAACTGACACGCCATACACCCTTGTCATTGAAGAGAAAGGTATCGTCGAGACGTAACTCCTCCCACCTCTGCCCCTTCTCGTACCTCTCGGTCCGCTTGAACTTCGGACACTCTTCGGTTTCCCGCTGCTTCAAGTACAAGTTGATGCTCATCACAAATCTCCTTCTCTTTCCGTTGCCAGGAGTGCGGTAGGGTTACTGGCCCAGTCCGTTCCTCGGTCAACAAATCCGAAGATAGAGTATCACAAATAAACAATACGTCAAGTTAGTCCAGAAAATTCTGTTTGGAATTTGATTCTTGAAGTTTGTTTGCCCGCCTGCCGGCAGGCAACTTGGATTCTGGCGTTTGGAGCTTTCCTATTGAAGGATTTTATTCACCAGCTTCTCGTGGGGGTAGTCGAGAATGTCGCGAACCAATTTGTCGTTCACACCAAGGCGGTATGAAAATTCTGTCGGAGTAAATGCGGTGTAGCGAACCTCCTGTCCCACGTCTGATTCGAGTGTCGTGATTATTTTTCGCAATCCCTTCAAGTCGAGACGGTCAGCGACGATAAGAATATCAATGCGCGATTCAGCGTTGTCGATGAAGACGCCGGATGCGATGAGGAGTTTGATTGCACCCGCCTTTGCGAGTCGTTTCGCAAGGTGAATATCCCCGAGCATCTGTCCAATCAATAATTCGCGGAGCGGCGGCAGAAAGGATGACTCGGTATTCAAAACGGTTTTGCCGTTTCTCTTCTTCACAACACCCGCTTTCGAAAGATCGCGAATGACCGGACGAAGCTCATCAATAGTGACGCGTGTTTTTTCACGAAGCGTTTTTGTGCTGTAGCTCGTGGTTGGGTGAAGTAAAAAAAGGCGCGTGATGCGAACGAATGCAGAGTTACCGAAAAGTGCAGCGAGTTTTTCCATACAGGATATGAATTGAGGATAGGAGAAGTATAGCCAGCGCATACCTTTATGCAAAGCACGTACTGGATGTGCCCCATCACCGCTTCATTGTATACATTATCCCCAGAAACTTGACAGGATTGAGTATACCCGTATAATACCCATCAGAAGTTCCTCGGGCGACATGGTGCCAACGTGGCAACCGTGCGTTACGAGCTCACAGGACAACAGGAAGAGGGAGGCAAGCGATGCGTATGCGTCCGATGCTGCTCGTCCTCGCCGTTGCCGTGCTCTGCACGGTTCCGACGAAGGCGGCAACGACCGATCCGCCCGACGTCCAGCTGACGCTGGTCGCCGATCAGGCGAACGACACCGGCGTGCAGACGCTGGTGCAGTACCGTGCGGAAACGCAGTTCAACGCCACCTCGCGGGTCAGCGTCGGCTTCGACGCCACCGGCGACAAGGCGCAGGAGCAGAACGCGGCCAACAACATCAACGTCTACGAGGTCGCCCAGGGCGACGAGACTGCCGGCAGCAAGTTCGAGTTCATCGACGTGGGCGCCCAGGGCGCCTCGGGCTACCAGGCCGGGATGAACCCCAACGATTCGGCGGCGCGCGAGACCGGGCTTCAAATCGCCGACAGCACGGCCAGCTTCACCAAGGACGGCTTGATCGACAACTCCGCGCCGGCCATCGCCTCGGCCGCCTCGGCGGGCACCCACCCCTCCCTCGGCCTGGACAAGGTTGGCTGGCAGGGCGCTACGCTGCACAAAGGCGCCTGAGCCCCGGCCGGCTCAACAGTCTGACCTGAAGGTAGGGGCATGGGTCAGACTCTTCCGCCCCCGACGATCCCCGGAAGTGGATCACCCAAGGCCTAGCGGCAACCCCGCTGGGCCTTTTTTCTTTTTATACAAATGGTCTCATTCCTTCATTCTGCAGAATGAAGGAATGTTGTTTCAATTACTAGCAGTTTACAAAATCTTTTTTAGATTATAGAGTGGGTAGAGAATTGTACCTCGCGGTGGTCACAAAGGCCCCACGAGAACCGAAAGGAAAGGCGATGAAGAAGCTTGCTTTGGCGGTGGCCCTTCTGGGGCTGTTGGTGGCTGGACAGGGCGCACAGGCGGTCATCGGCACGGTCGATGACGTTCCCTCGGCGACGCTCCTGCTGCCGTACTTCGAGATCACCCAAGGGAGTCCCGACTCGATCGTCCGCGGCTTCGACGGCATCTTCGAGTCGAGTCCGGCCACGTCCGCTACGTGGGCGCCGCCGGTCAACACCTCTTGGATCGATCGGGAGCTGATGTACCACGCGCAGCGGCACGGGTACACCCACGCCGACCTCAAGAGTTGGCCAGGGATTCTTCCCGCTCGACTGCTTCGCACCTGACCCCGCCGGCGACTGACCACGATTGACCCTTGGTCGGTTGCCACCGTAGTTCCCGCCCCCGAGACTAGTCACCTCGGACAACCGCCCTTAGCTACGGGCACCCTGGGAGATAGCCATGCCACCTCGGCCGCTATCTCCCATTCCTTTTATAGAAAGTGGGGAGATATTTCGTACACGACGACACCCTTTCAAAATTTCCCCTTCTTGGTTTCTGCAGCCTGCCTGCCGGC
>CAZWLQ010000020.1:0-11704 GCA_964634615.1 uncultured Candidatus Saccharibacteria bacterium | reverse complement strand
AGGCACGCCTGCGTAAGCAGGAAAGAGTGCCGAGGCGGGGTCGAGAACACTTAGGATTTTAGGCGCGGAGCGACTACAATCCTTAGTAACCGGTGACCGAATCCCTGCCTGCCGGCAGGCAGGCTCCCCGGCATATTTTCTCGTCAGCTGTGTTTCACCACTGACCAAAAGAGCGGGATTTAAGTTTTGTTTTTCAATCAATTAGATGAAAATCCTATCACTGAATTGTCAAAGAGGGCATCGGCACACGGATCTTTTAAGATTTTTTCAAGAGAATCTTCAAAAAAAGAACTTTGATTTTATCTTGCTTCAGGAAATGCCACAAGAAACTGACGATGCGTTTTGGGAACGTTATTCATATAAGGTTTTGCGACATATAAACAAGGCCGGTGAACAAAATGAGATTGGGATTGTATTTAACAAAACCTTCGATTTTGTAAGCTCAGAATTTATTGACTTGGATCCGGGTCCGGTACTTCAATGGGTTACTAAAACATTTGGCGCTCTCATTGCGGTATTTAAAACCAATTCATCTTTCGTTGTCCTGTGCTCATTACATCTGCCAGCATTTTTGCAAGTTAAAACGAGAGAAAAGTCTCTTTTGCTTATCAAAAAAAGATTGACAGAAATTTCCACTCATTATCCAAACGCACCTATCGTCGGTGGCGGTGATTTCAATACAATTAATAAAAACGAAAGAGGAACGCAAAGAAAAATACTGGCTGACAAGTTTCAACTTATAAACAACAACAAACCAACCTATTCGAGCTACCATATTGAACCAAGCAATCTGGGCAACAAGCTCGTTTGGTTGCTTTCACGTTTAGGTTTTAACAAAAATTTAACACTCGACCATATATTTACTAACAATATCGTTGCTGTAGAGTCACTCACCATATTACCGGTACTGGTTTCCGATCATAAACCTTTATTGTTACTGTGTGACTTTGCAAAGCAGAAGGAGGAAGTTAGAAACTTATGACCGAATCCCACCAGATTTTTCTTGTTGTCAATCTCCTAAATTCTGTTACAATACCTCCATGTCACAAGACGCACTCATAAAACTTAAATCAAGCAAATCCGACCACGTGTATTTGACGCGCCGCGGCAAGAAGAGCCAGGGTGCTCAGAATAAGGATCGTCTCGAACTCAAAAAGTTTGATCCAACACTTCGCCAGCGAGTCATGTACAAGCAGGTAAAGAAGTAGAAACCATCGGTTTCGAAGAAAAACAAAAGGTGGCGAGAGCCATTTTTTTGTTGTACGGTAGAGGGGTTCCGGGTCCATAGTTTAGTGGTAGAATTTCTCTCTCCAAAAGAGAAGGTCGAGGTTCGATTCCTCGTGGGCCCGCACTTATAGATTCAATATGCTTTTGGAATCGAAGGCCGGAGGCGCGCCATTGGTAGAAAGCGCCGAGGCGGGTGAGAAGCGAATACTTGGA
This sequence comes from uncultured Candidatus Saccharibacteria bacterium, assembly GCA_964634615.1. GTDB lineage: Bacteria > Patescibacteriota > Minisyncoccia > Phycocordibacterales > EsbW-18 > EsbW-18. Next base: position 10,264 of record CAZWLQ010000020.1, on the reverse strand, counting down.
GCTTCGCAAGACCTTTTGAGAGACTTTTCAAACAGTGTTAGAAAAGTATCCAAAAGGTGTACAGATTCTGTAAGAATCGAGAACTTATGAAAATTATTTATCACCACCTTCAAATGGAGGGTTGTTCGTTCGTTGCTATACTGGACGTATGCGAAAAACACTCACAATTCTCTGTATTTTTGTTGCACTCGGCGCTTTTGTCACTGTTCTCGATATAATCCGTACAAAAGGAGGTTCAGAAGGTGCTGGAAGCTCTTCAAATAAGATAACGAGTATTGATATCGATGGTTTTACGTTGACCGTGGAGATTGTTGATACTCCAGAATCTCGCAGTCGGGGTTTAAGCGGTAGAGAAGGGCTTGCAGATGATGCTGGCATGCTGTTTGTCTTCAACGAAGCAGGTATTTTTGGCTTCTGGATGAAAGACATGCTCTTTTCGATTGACATGGCGTGGCTGAATGACGACTTTTGTATCGTATATCTTGCACGAAACGTGTCACCGGAGACCTATCCGACGGTTTTTGCTCCCTCGGTCCCGGCACGCTACGTCATCGAAGCAAAAGCTGGTTTTTTTGGGTCGCACAATCTCAAAAAGGGCTCGTGTTTAGAAAAACCACTCCTCTAAAACAGAAGCGCTTCCTGTAAAGACTAGACGCTCTCTTTTTTTCGTCCTGTGACGAAGAAAGGGCAGTTATCCACCGAGCGTCCACAGATAGTTTTCGTTACAATTACCTTCGCACAAGAAAGGAGGGCATTTTCTGACTTTATGAGAAAAGGGTGAATCAAGATTTTATCTTTATTTTATAAGACTTCATATAAATTTTATCCACCACAGCCATGCACCCAATCCTTCGAGAAATTCGTAAGCGCCGCGGACAAGTTGTTCCATTCGAACAAGAAAAAATCATATACGCAGTTTCAAAAGCATTCGAATGTACAACCGGCGACAAGCACGAAAAGGATTCGGACATCGTGATGGATATCGTTGTTGCTGATTTGGTAGCACGCGCGGGAGTAATGGGGGAGACATACATCCCATCGGTTGAAGAAGTGCAAGATTTGGTGGAACGAGCACTCATGCAACGTGGTTTTTTTGATGTTGCAAAGTCGTACATCGTGTATCGGTACGAACACCAAAAGATTCGAGAAGAAAAACAAGAAGAAGTACAGGAAAAAATCGAGAAGAAAGAATTTTTTGTGACGACACCTTCCGGTGCGCGTATTACGATCTCGCGAGAATTTGTTCGTGGTATTTTTTCTGCGTCAGCACGTGATCTTGCGGCCGACATCAACCTTGATGAACTTATCATGCAAGCGGAACGAGAGATGTATGAAGGTATGTCGATGCGCGATGTCTCGCACACGGTTGCACTCGTTGCACGCTCATTCATTGAGCGCGATCCTGCATATGCGACACTTGCGTCACGTCTTTCGCTCGAACTTTCTATTTACCCTGATTGCATGGACGTAACAACGCCGGGCACGAAAGGTTTTGAGGATGCATACCGTGCTGGATTTAAACAATCAATTGCCCGCGCAGTGGCACTTGAACTTCTTGACCCACGGATGATGGGATTCAATCTCGACACACTTGCCGCGAATCTTGATCCGAGTCGTGACGACCTCTTGAAATACCTTGGAACTGAAACCCTCTCAGACCGCTATCTCATTCGCGACAAGACGAACCGCAAACGCCACGTTTTCCTCGAGGCGCCTCAAATGATGTGGATGCGCATTGCAATGGGTCTTGCCCTGGTTGAAAAAAACAAGGAAGAGCGTGCAATTGAATTTTATAACCTCCTATCGACACTCCGTTACGTACCCTCAACGCCGACCTTGTTCCACGCCGGTGGGGTTCGTTCGCAGCTCTCCTCATGTTTCTTGGGCGTTGTTGATGACGATCTTCACAGTATTTTCAAATCATACGAGGACTATGCGAACATGGCTCGCTACGACGGAGGTATTGCGTATGCGTGGACCAAGCTTCGTGCAACCGGTGCTTTGATTAAGTCGACACATATCGATTCAAACGGTGTTGTCCCGTTCCTTAAAATTCTCGATTCGACTGTGGTTGGTATCAATAGAAGTGGACGCAGACGTGGTGCGTGTGCAGTGTACCTTGAGCCATGGCATGCTGATGTCGAAGAATTTATCGAGCTCCGCAAGAACACCGGTGACGAACGCCGACGCACACCTGAATTAAATACAGCACTGTGGATTCCAGACGTGTTCATGCAACGCGTTCGTGATGACGGAGTCTGGACACTCCTTTCGCCCGATGAAGCAAAAGATCTCACAGAACTCTATGGAAGCGCGTTCACCAAGCGCTACGAAGAATATGAACAGAAGGCGGCGAAAGGTGAGCTTCGTATCGGCAGGCAGATGCGCGCGCGAGATCTCTGGAAAAAGATTTTGACGCAACTCTTCGAAACCGGACACCCGTGGATTACCTTCAAGGATTCATCGAACATCCGTAGCCCGCAGGATCACGTTGGTGTCGTTCACAACAGCAACCTTTGTACAGAAATCACACTCAACAATAGCGCTGATGATGAAGTTGCGGTTTGTAACTTGGGTTCAATCAACCTTGCAACACACATCAGGAACGGCAAGCTCGATGAGGCAATGATTAAAGAGACAGCAACAGCGGCGATGCGCATGCTCGACAACGTTATTGATCTCAACTACTACTCAATTAAAGAAACGAAAAAGTCGAACATGCGTCACCGCCCGGTTGGCCTCGGTATCATGGGCTTTCAGGATGCTTTGTTTTTACAGAACATCAATTTCGAGAGCGAGGAGTGCGTTGAGTTCGCAGACACAAGTATGGAGATGATTTCATACTACGCGATTCTTGCATCGTCCGAACTTGCGGCAGAGCGTGGCACGTACGAGACGTACAAGGGTTCGAAGTGGGATCGTGGCATCTTCCCGGTAGACACGCTGAAAATGCTTGCAGACGATCGTGGCGAGGATGTCCCTGTCTCACTCACCGGTAAGCTTGATTGGAGTGTTGTGCGCGCATCGGTTGCAAAGCACGGTATGCGCAACAGTAACTGTATGGCGATGGCTCCAACCGCAACAATCGCAAATATTGCGGGGTGCTTTCCAACGATTGAGCCAATCTACAAGAACATCTACGTGAAAGCGAATATCGCCGGTGATTTCATCGTCATGAATACGTATCTCGTTGATGACTTGAAAAAAGAAGGTTTGTGGAACAGCGAGATGGTTGAAATGATTAAGGGTGCTGATGGAGATCTCACGAGTATTTCGTCCATTCCCACATGGATAAAAGAAAAACACCGAGAGGTCTTTATGATTGAGCCGGCACATCTTGTGAAGGTGGCGGCATATCGTGCAAAATGGATTGATCAAAGTCAGTCGTTCAATATTTTCTTTTCAGGCACATCGGGCGCAAAACTCTCCGATGTGTACCAGCTCGCGTGGCAGATGGGTGTGAAGACGACGTATTATCTCCGCACGCTCGCTGCGTCAGGCATTGAGAAAAGCACCGTCACGTTGGACAAGCAACAACTTGAATCGACCGTGAAGGAACGCAGTGTTGCGCAAGAAGCGGTTGATAGTATCAAGGCAGAACTCGCCGCAAGTGACCCCGTGCCAGTTGCCGCGTCGGTTGCACCAGCACAGGGCGCGTTGAAGCTTTGCAAAATCGATGATCCAACGTGCGAATCGTGTCAGTAAAAACACTTCTACCCGACTAACCGTTTTCAGTTATGGCCCAGAAACAAATCATCAACGCATCAGGTGTCGACCCAAACAAGATTCTTCCGATGAAGTATCAGTGGGCGCGTAAATACTATAAAACCGGGGTTGCAAACAACTGGGTTCCTGAAGAGGTGTCTATGCAGCAGGATGTTGAGATGTGGAAGGCGGTCGGAGAGAAGGGAATCACCGACGACGAACGCCACATGATTATGTACAACCTCGGCTTTTTCTCAACCGCGGAATCGTTGACCGCGAACAATATCGTGCTCGCAATCTACAAGCACATCACCAACCCGGAATGTCGACAGTATCTCTTGCGCCAGGCATATGAAGAAGCAATTCATACGGACACCTTCATCTACTCGTGCGATACATTGGGACTGAATCCCGATGAGGTGTACAACATGTATCAGACGATTCCATCAATCAAAGAAAAGGATGACTTTGTGCTTGGATTTACCAAATCGGTTCTCGACGACACCTTTAAGACAGACAGCACAGAAAATATCCAGCGCTTCGTGCATGACTTGGTTGGGTTCTACGTCATTATGGAAGGTATCTTTTTCTACGCAGGATTTGCGATGATGCTCTCGATGCTTCGTCGTCACAAGATGATTGGTATTGGAGAACAATTCCAATTTATTCTCCGCGATGAAACGATTCACCTCGCGTTTGGCTCCGAACTCATCAATGCAATCGTTGCTGAAAATCCAGAAATTTGGACAGAGCAATTTAAAGCGGATATCACTGAGAAAATTAAAAAAGCCGTTGACCTTGAAACAAAGTACGCGTACGAAGCGCTTCCAAAAGGAATCATCGGTCTAACACCGCAATCGATTGCTGAATATCTCGAGCACATTGCAGATCGTCGCCTCGAGCGCATTGGTTTGAAGCCAGTCTATGGTGCGAAGAATCCGTTTCCATGGATGAGCGAGATTATCGATGCGCGTAAGGAAAAGAACTTCTTTGAGACACGTGTCACCGAGTACAAGACCGGGGGACAGCTTGAGTGGTAGCGTTTTGGGCACTCTTCCCAGAGGCAAGGAAATATTGTATACTGTATTCGGTTGCATCGGGTAGATGCGCCGAACTCTCATTGAGGGCTCGGTGAGGAAAGTCCGAACACGTCCGTCATCGCTTATGCGATGCCGAGAGGATGGTAGCGGGTAACGCCCGTCGTGCGTGAGCATAGAGGTGCGAGCAGAAACGCCCGATTCCGAAAGGATAGGGATTCCCCAGTGGAATATCTCATTGGCGACAATGAGATGAAACGGCAAAATCCTTACCTACGTGCAAGGCCGTGTCCCGTTTTTGGGAAGTGCCGCTTGAGGTGATGAGCAATCATCATCCTAGATACATATCTATCGACAACAGAATTCGGCTTATAGATGCACACCATAATCACACGACGCCCCGCACCAACGGGGCGTCTGTGCGTGAAGAAGGAACACGCTATTTCTGATATCATACTAAGACACACAACGAGTTTATGGTTCGCCGTCTGGTCTCATTCTTATCGCAAAACGTCACCGGAATGCATGCAGCAGCGTATGTCATTGCCGTGTTTTCATTCGTCTCCCTTTTGCTCGGATTGTTGCGCGATCGCATGCTTGCTCATATTTTTGGCGCAAGTTCATCGCTCGATGTCTACTATGCTGCCTTCCGCATTCCGGATCTCATTTTTGCATCGCTTGCATCCATCGTGTCGTTGTTCGTCCTCATTCCGTTCTTGAGTAGGTATCTTGAGAATGGAGAAAAAGAGAACGCGCGCCACTTTCTCTCTGAAGTGAGCACGTTTTTCTTTTTCTTTGTGATCATTGCATGTGCGGTCGTTGGTTTCTATGCACCAGAGTTTGGACGACATTTTTATCCAGGGTTTTCGGCAGCAGAGCAGGATCTTTTTATACACCTCACCCGTATTTTACTTCTCTCTCCTATATTGCTTGGGTTCTCGAATATCCTTGCGAGTGTCACCCAAATTGCCGGTCGCTTTCTTGTCTACGCGCTCTCGCCAATCGTCTACAACCTCGGCATTCTTGGTGGCGTTATGTTTCTCTATCCAACGTACGGTCTTTCCGGGGTCGGGTGGGGTGTTGTTGCCGGTGCATTCTTCCATGTTGCAGTACAAATCCCCGCGGTTATCAAAGAAGGATTGATGCCTCGGCTGACGTTTCGGTTTAATTTTAAAACGCTTGTCGAGGTGGTTACGGTATCGTTGCCACGCACTGCAACCCTCGCGTTCAATCAAATCGTCCTTCTTTTGTTGCTTGGTATTGCATCAACCTTGGGCGAAGGATCGGTTACCGTCTTTACCTTTGCAAGCAATCTTTATCTCGCACCGCTGACGTTGATTGGTGTTTCGTATTCGGTCGCAGCATTTCCGACACTTTCGCGACTCTTTGGAGCGGGGGAGCGTGAGGCATTTGTGGAACAACTACTCGGTGCGGTTAGGCATGTTATTTTCTGGTCATTCCCGGCGCTTGTTTTTATGATTGTGCTTCGTGCACACATCGTTCGAACACTTCTTGGTTCGGGGGCATTCGATTGGGCGGATACACGTTTGACCGCAGCAACGCTTGCGCTCTTTGTAATTTCGCTTGTCGCGCACGGATTGATTCTTCTCTTCGTTCGCGGATATTACGCAGCAGGAAAAACACTTCGCCCCTTCTTGATTACTGTCTCCACGTCAATCGTTACCATTTTTCTTGCATACGGCGGCATCAAGCTTTTTGCAGCAGTTCCGGAAATCCGTTTCTTCTTTGATTCTTTGCTGCGTGTAAGCGATGTTGGTTCGACTTCGGTTATCATCATTGCCGGCGCGTATTCGATAGGGTTGATTATTTCCGCGTGCATTTTCTGGCTCCTCTTCCGTCGCGACTTCGGTGGTCATATTCCATCGGCAGTTACGAGTACGTTTTGGCAAAGCGCAGCGGCATCGATCCTTGGTGGAGCTGCAGCATATTTGATACTGCGTCTCGTTGCTCCGTTGTTTGACCTCTCAATTGCATACCACGTGTTTCTTGAAGGTGCGATTGCAGGTGTTTGTGGTATCCTCCTGTGGGCGGCAACACTAAAAGCGCTTGGCAATAAAGAGCTCGATGAATTATTTGATACGCTTCATGCGCGCCTTTGGAAACAAGCCGCTCCCATTGCACCCGCACCTGAAGAACTGTAGTTCCGAAATAGTTTTTCTCTGAACGCTGCTTCTATGGACATACGAAACATCCGCAATTTCTCAATAATCGCTCACATTGACCACGGCAAGTCGACTCTTGCTGACCGGCTTCTTGAACATACCCACACCATTGAAGCGCGTCAGATGCGTGATCAGATGCTCGATTCGATGGATTTGGAGCGCGAGCGCGGCATTACCATCAAAATGGCTCCGGTACGGATGGAGTACACGTATAAGGGTGCTACACACGTCTTAAACCTCATTGACACTCCAGGACACATCGACTTCTCCTACGAGGTCTCACGGGCACTCAAGGCGGTTGAGGGAACACTCCTCTTGGTTGATGCGACGCAGGGTATTCAGGCGCAAACCTTGACCACACTCTCGATGGCGCGCGAACAGGGGCTTGTGATTATTCCGGTGATTTCAAAAATCGATTCTCCTCTTGCACGGGTGGACGATATCATGTTTGAGATGGTTGAGCTCTTCGATTGCGATCCTGATACGGTGCTTAAGGTCTCTGGAAAAACCGGCGAGGGTGTCGAAGAGCTTTTGGCAGCAATCATTGAGCGTGTTCCTGCGCCCGTATCACACGGCGACAAGGCACAAGCGCTGGTGTTTGACTTCACCTACTCAAACCACAGAGGTATTGTCGTGCATGCTCGCATGATGGGCGGCTCGATTGTTGCAAAGGAGAAAGCGCTCTTTAAAGAAGCACATGAAAATTTTATTGTTGGGGACGTCGGCGTGTTTATTCCACAAGAAAAAAGTACCGAATCGCTTGGTCCGGGAGAAATTGGCTACATCGTAACCGGTATCAAGAAGCCAGGTATCGTTTCAGTTGGTGACACGGTGACGCTCGATCGTAATCCGGCGGAAGCACTTCCTGGATACCAGCAACCAAAGCCGGTCGTGTGGGCGAGTGTTTTTCCTGAAAGCCAAGATGATCTTCACTTTGTTCGTCAGGCGCTCGAAAAATTGCGTCTTTCAGATTCATCACTTTCGTATGAAGAAGAATCATCGGGCACGCTTGGGCGCGGGTTTCGCTGCGGTTTTCTCGGTATGCTTCACTTGGAAATTGTCACCGAGCGGTTGAAACGTGAATCGAATCTTGCGCTCGTTGTCACGTCGCCGTCAATTACGTATGAGGTTGTCTACAAGGATGGGCATTCCGACATGATTTATTCTCCCGCGCTCTTTCCTGATCATGGCACAGCAGCGGTGATACGCGAGCCGTGGGTTGCAGCGCACCTTATCACTCCCGCAGAGTATGTGAACGGACTCGTGCAGATTTTCTATGAGTACGAAGCGTCGGTTGAAGAGTCAAAGACATTCAGAGACGGTCGCATTTCGTTTACCTTGCTAATGCCGCTCCGTGAGCTGATGCGTGGATTTTTTGATCGTATCAAGAGCGCGACCTCTGGCTATGCTTCAATTTCATACGACATGATGGGCATGAAGGATGCGGATGTTGTTCGTATGGACATTCTCGTCGCTGATGAGCCCGTGACCGCGTTTGCACGCGTAATCTCCGAGAGGAGTGTCGAGGAAGAGGGAAGAAAGGCGGTCGAGAAGCTTCAGAAAGTCCTTCCAAAGCAGTTGTTTGTTACAAAAATTCAGGCGCGCGCGAAGGGTCGCATCATCGCGTCGGAAACTCTGAAGGCCATGCGCAAAGACGTCACGGGATACCTCTATGGTGGCGATATAACCCGAAAGATGAAGCTTCTCGAAAAACAGAAAAAAGGAAAGAAAAAGATGCTCGAACGAGGCAAGGTGAACATCCCGAATGATGTATTCATTGAAATGGTCAAAAATAGCTCGTAGTCATTAAGGAAATAGCCACTAGAAAAAAATCACTCAAATTTCGAGATCCTATACCCGAGTGGCTATGACTTCCATCCGCTAAAAACTAAAAGATGGGAGCGTAGAAAATGATCATGGAGACAATCACGAGAATACAGATGATCATCCAGACAACCTTCGCCGCTTTTTGTGTCTTTTTCTGAAACAGCATAATATTGATACGTGGTATAGTACAATTCTCTCGATTTTTTTTCAACCATGATACGTGGAAGCACCAACCTTGATTTCCATGAGAAGCAACGAGCGCGTAGGTTTCTCTATTCGCCACTGACATTTATTGTCATCGGTATTTTTATTATTATCGCGGGATACAACGCGTGGGATATGTATCAAAAGTCGCGCCACACAAAAGAAGCTCTCCAAAAGAGTCGGGAGGCCTATGACGAACTTCAGATGCGCGAAGCATTCCTTGCTAAAAAGATCGATCAACTTTCGACTGACGTCGGCGTTGAGGCAGAAATACGAGAACGATTTGGCGTCGCAAAGGCAGGAGAAGAAGTGATTGTTGTCCTTTCCGACGACGACGAGCAGGAGCCGTTGCCCACAGGACACGGTTTTTGGTACCGTATGAAAACATGGTTCTCGGGCATGGACGATGATTACGTGAAGGGGGAGTAAAGGCGGGATTAGTTTAGTGGTACAACGCGACCTTCTTCTCGATGTACACGCGAGTGAAGCGAGTGCGTTGTAAATCGCAGTCCAGTTAGAATTTTGCGAGTATAGTTCAGTGGTAGAATGGATGCTTCCCAAGCATCAGACGCGAGTTCGATCCTCGCTACTCGCACCAGTCCACAAAATTGTTTGGGGCCAAGGTTGAGACACGAGTTCCCTGCCTGCCGGCAGGCAGGGATTCTCGTATCCCGCACCAATTCATAACACTGTTTTAGAGCAGTGTTGGGATTCTCGTATCCCGCACATCTTGATACGCGCAACGCAAATACTGCTATACTTATAGGTAGTTATAAGTCTTCTGTATACAACCATGCTTCAAAGAATCTCCCTCTTTCTGCTTCGCGTCTCCCTCGGTTGGCTTTTCTTTTACGCCGGTATTACAAAAATCCTCGATGCGTCGTGGACATCGGCAGGATACATTGCCGGCGCGAAAACATTTCCCGAACTCTTTCAGTTTTTTGCTCAACCAAACGTTTTGCCCTTTGTGGATTTCTTGAATGAGTGGGGACTCACGTTAATCGGCGTTTCGCTGATCGTCGGGGTGTTCACACGATTCACCTCAGTGCTCGGCATCATCTTGATGGCACTGTACTACCTTCCGATTCTGCAGTTTCCATATCCGAACGAACACGCCTACATCGTTGATGAGCACGTGGTATACGCGATTGGGCTTCTCATCATCCACGCTTTCGATGCGGGACGTTTCTGGGGGCTGGGGAGATTTCTCGCGAGAGGATAGCTGATGTGCCCTCGGTAGGAATTGAACCTACATCCACTCCTTAGGACGGAGTTGTTCTATCCGTTGAACTACAAGGGCAACACTCT
>CAZWLQ010000019.1:0-12540 GCA_964634615.1 uncultured Candidatus Saccharibacteria bacterium | reverse complement strand
CCTCGAATAAGATTGCATGGGCGCGCAACGACCACGTAGGTATCCGCCGCGAGATAGATGTGGAAAGGGCCGGCACCAATGCATTGGTGCCGGCCCTGTGGCTACTATCGGAGTTCCCGCCTCCGACGTCTCCAGAAAACGAACTCGCGGGTTACTGCGAGAAGCGCAATTGCTCCTGCAGCGAGAAACGCGGGCCCAACTACCGCATGCTGGAACGAAAGATATACGCCAATCCACTGCAGCCCTATGAAGAGTGCTGCGAGGGGTGCAGAGAAGTCACTTACACTTGGCTCATCGAGCAAGCCCGTGAGGAACAGGAGTGACATGAGACAGGCGACATTCCAGATTTCAGTTGGAATATACATCGCCGCGACAAACGCTAGTCCCGAGGTCATGAGAGCAGTCGCCGCACGTCGTGCCTCTACCACAGAGTCTTCCGTGTACGTCACGAACAGACAAAGGAAAAAAGCGATGCCTGCTGGGGTGGCGACGTTTGGCACAAGAGCCACAACGCCGCCAATCAGCGCCATACTGATTTGAAATAACACGAGCTGCCTCATCGTCCTACCCCTCCTAGTGTCTCGCCCGAGCGATGCCATGACCGAAGCTGCATGAGTATCCCCTTTCGGAACCGTTCTGATGAGGAACACTACTCTGCGTCCAAGCGCGCGTCAACACTCTCCGACAACACTGTTTGATAATAGGCGCGCGACCCTATACCCTAGTGGCTATACCCAATCACGCCGTATGCTCTCATTCATTAAAGTTATTTTTATAGTCATCGCGGGAATCTTTTTAGTTTCGTTTCTTGGTGACGCAGATTTTTCATTGGTTGATTCGGGGGGATATGAAACTGCCGAGGGTCTCTCGGAGCGGAGCGCGTACAACCGTTCATACGATGACAACAACGACGGAGCCATCAGTGACAGCGAATACCGAACCGGCGAGCTTGCGCGCATCGAAGACGAACTCGCCTTGCTCGAAGACGCTGTCGAAGAGGCGCTCGAGGATGAAAATCGTTCCCCCTACCGCGACCTCGTTGATCTCCAAGCAACAGCGGTGTACGCTGACACGCGAAACGAAGAATACCTTACGCTCTACACCGCATACGATTTTGCGCGACCAATCAATATCACTGGATGGCGACTGAAAAGTTTGGTGTCGGGTCGTGCAATAACAATTCCCGAGGGCGTGCGTTATCTCACAAGCAGCCGGCCGTGGTTTTCTGATGACGATATCTATCTCTCTCCTGGCGACACCGCATACATATCGAGTGGTGGCGCTGCAGGCATCAAAACTTCGTTCTTGACGAATCAGTGTATCGGATACCTTGCACACGAAAACCGCTTCACACCAAGCCCCTACACATCGTGTCCACTGCTTGAAGACGAGGACCTTGCACGCTTTGATCTTGCGTACAACGACTTTGATGACGAAGACGAGTACGACGAATGCATGGAGGCAATCGAAGATGTTGCGTCGTGTGAACGAGGTGACGCGCCGAGTTCAATCACGCGCGAATGTCGCTCATTTATCCGCGAGTACTCGACCTATGACGGTTGTGTAAAACTCCACAAAAACGATCCCGATTTTCTTGGCGACACGTGGTATATCTTTTTGAACGCAAACCGACAAGATGTGTGGCGCGAAGAACGCGAAGCGATTGTCCTTTTTGATGAGAACGGATTGATTGTTGATGTGACGCGGTACTAGACCCGAGGATACCTTTCTGGCAGAATCACGACAGAGCAGTACCACGCTACCCTGGAGGATACCGTGCATAGCGAATTACCCCTCGAAAGAGCCCTACAAACGTGGGACATCGAACGAATCGTGTCCCCCATCGGAGACGTGCTGGAGGTTTCGGGCACGCCATCGCGCATCGCGATCAGTGGAAGGAATGTGCTGGTGATTCTGGAGAGAGGAGAGATTCGGGACACCTCTCATCCGAACAGCGCGCCCCGAAAAACGTCATACCTCACAGGAATTCTCTTTTCTGGGAGCTCCATGGTGGCGCACCGTGTGGAAGAAGACGGCCTGAACGTTCTTGAGGTTCCAACGTCGTCGGGCCGGATGGCAACCCTTCACGTCGTCGTGAAGCCCCCGACACATTGAGTCGAACGCGTGAGACGTAGCCGCACTCGAAGGCGCCGTGAGTATTCCGGCGCTTTTTCTTATACCGTTTTAGAGAGCTACTCTTCGGCAATAACATCTATCTCTGTTGGTTTTGAAGATATTTTCGTTCCATCACTAAGCTCTACCTGAATAACGTCACTTGTTTTGCCCTCGGTTCCTGGTTCGAAGAGTTTTATAATCGTTCCTGTTTCTCCCTCAATGACTGGCGCATACGCCCGCTTGATGACGACGCGATTTCTGAGACTAAATTTCTTTTGAGGAAAATCGAATTCAATCGTTACGATTTCTCCTTCCGCATTAGAAATTTTCTTTCCTCCCGGGAACCTTTCCATTTTGAAAATCTCTCCTACTGGTTTTTCTGGGTTCATGATGTGTATCTAAAAAGAATAATGCCAACTGCGACCGATACGTTGAGCGACTCTTTTGCTCCGTGCATCGGAATTTCAACAATAGTATCGCACATATCGAGCACGTCTTTTGAAACACCCTCGGTTTCGTTCCCAAAGACAAACGCGCACTCGCCTGTTTGGTTGAATTCTGTATACGAAATTGCTTTTGGCGACTGCTCAACCGCGACCACGTGCGCGCCATCTGCTTTCACCTTCTTAATCGCTTCCTCTGTGGTTTTTGTGTACTCCCACGGAACAGTTTTTTCCGCACCAAGCGCAACTTTTGCGAGGTCTTTTCGTGCACGGTTGAATCGATCAAGTGGTGTGGGTGTTGTTCCACAGAGATATATTTTTTCTACCCCCGCAGCATCGGCGGTGCGAAAAATCGAACCGACGTTGTAGACACTTCGGATGTTGTCGAGGATAACGAGAGTCATGTAGCACGTAGCATATAGCACAAAACAAAAATTGTCAGGAATCGGTTTTCGCTGTACAGTGCTTACATTCCGCCTGTATAGAAAATACTATACAGGCGGGGCAGTCGGGAAACATAGACGCGTGCGCTCCCGTTTTCTCAAAATCGACCAGAAAAGAAAACAAGCTTCTTTTCTGATCTCTTTTCGAAAACCCGCGCTTACGTCTGCGTATAGCCCTTGTTAACCGCCCGTAGCTCAGCGGTAGAGCAGCTCCCTTTTAAGGAGACGGTCGTAGGTTCGATCCCTACCGGGCGGACAGTATGCAATTTTTGCAAACAATAACTCTTTTGGTTGTCGGGGTTGGCGTCACCTTGTTGGCGGATGTTTTTCTTAAAAAGAGCGAGTTAAGCACTGTTTCTCTTTTGAGCATTGGAGCCTTTCTGTACGCACTCGTTGCAATCCCCGTTGCTGCTGCTTTTAAATTCAACCAATTCAGTATTGTTATTCTTCTCTGGCAGGCAGTTATTGTTTCTATAGGCCTACTTCTTGGTTGGTTGATTTTTAAAGAGCCTCTAACTCCTTTAAAAATAGCTGCTTTTGGGGCAGCGTTGTTAACCGTTCTTCTTAGTTATCTGGCATCACGTTAGAGGGCTAAAATAAATTTCTCGAGCGCGAGGGGGAGTTCAAGTCCGCCTCGGCGTGACTCGTGATAGATTGAAATCAACTCGAACAGTCGGTCATCAACATCGTTTTTGAAATTCGCGAGTGCGCGTTTTCCTTTTCCTAAGACGAACGGCTTGATGCCCTCGGTCGCGCCTTTCTCAATCGCAAAAAGGGTTTTCATCTGCCACACAAGAAGTCCGTGAATCTCTTCTGCTGACATCCCCTCTCGAAGCGCTTCTTGATACAAGAGCCAGAGTTTCTTTTTGTCTCGAGCAGAAAGCGCGTCGGCGAGAGAGAAGATTGAAAATGCTTTTTCCTCGCTTCCTTTTTGAAGCGCAAGCTCCTCGCATGCATCCGCCGCTTCCATACATGCCTTAATGACTTTCACACCAAGTTTTCCGTCACGCGCAATAAAAATATTCTTTGATGTCGACATTGCTTCGAGGTGTTCGAGCATGCTCTCGCTGTAATCGTCATCTGAAAGGAGATCGAGAAGCATCACAATATGTTTTTCATTGAAAAGGCCACTTGAACCGATGTAGCGATCAAGTTCTTCCGGAGTATAGTTTTCTGCGGAGAGCGAAAACACTTCGATACCAGGATTTTCTGTTTTGACGCGCGCTAAGAGATCGCGCTGTGACGCGAGCACGGCATCTCTATCGGTTCCATATAAAACGTGAAGCATGGGGATAGTTTATAGGGTCTAGCCACTGGGGTATAGGGTGTACGAAATGTAAAAGGGCCCTACCTAAAGGGCCCTTTGCGGCGACGAAGCCAGGTCGCGACAATCGCGGCAAGAACTCCCAGAACCAGGATGATGAGCGCGTCCATTCCACTCATGAACACCGCCTTGCTTTGAAGTCTTGGCAGAGGCCAACGGCCCCAAGGACCATGAAGCATCCGCCGAGAAGAACGAGGAGTGTGGCCACCACGGGAACGAGGTTGTCGGCGACAAGGGTCAAAATAGATGCTTGCATGACATGTCTCCTTTCTGCTCTCACCCTAGCAGAAATAGCACGGTATGCAAAAAAGAAACCGCCGCCCGAGCGCGGCCACAAGGGCGGCAATCTCGAACAGCGGTGGGTGGTGGTCAGTTGACCGTCCGAAGATCGAGCCGAGGATCGAGTCCAACAAAGACCAATTCACCTTCGACCCTCTCCGATTCGGCGACGGCGAACCCTTCGGGGGTCCAGGCCATCATGAGGCGGCCACCAAGGTCGTCGGGAAGCTCGTGATGCTTGAGCTCCGCAAGTTCTTCGTTGGTCTTACCGCCCCACCAGTTAGGGCGACGACCGGTCGATTCGGAGAGCTTGTCGAGGAAGACTCGCCGCTCCTGCACCGACATCTTCTTCCACCTTTCCTCGCACGTCTCACGAGCGTCCATTCAAGACCTCCTTGGTCTGGGTTGCCCACAACAATGGAATGTACAACGGCTAACTTCGATGACCATTCTACATATAATTTGCCTGCTGTCAAGTTTTTCTCCGCGTCCCCATCTGCGTTTTATCTGCGTGAATTTTTATCCCTGCCTGCCGGCAGGCAAGTGCGTTAATCCGCGATTTGCGGAGCAAACTTTGTCATTTCACTCCACCTCCTCCCCACCGACGCCTCTACGATTATCGGCACGCCGAATGTTTGTTCCGGCGTCAGAATACCTTCCATAATTTCTTTAAGTCGCGGGGCAATGCGTTCCACATCCTCCTCCTTAATCTCAAACATCAATTCGTCGTGAATCTGGAGCGCGAGTCGCACACGCCCTTCCGCACGTTCGTGTGCAAACTCTTCATGAAAAATAACCATCGCGCGTTTGATGATGTCCGCTGATGTTCCTTGAATCGGCGCGTTCACCGCCTGGCGTTCTGCTTCAGCTTGGAGATGTGGCAGCGGCGAACGAATTCCTAAAAGATATCGTCGGCGACCGAAAAGTGTTTCAACATAGCCGTTTCGGCGGACGTCACCACGAAGGGTCTGCATAAATTCAGTGAGACCTTTGAATGTTTCTTCATAATTTGCGAGATACTTTTGTGCATCAGCACGTGACATACCGCCGGTTTGTGCGAGCGCATTCGCGCCCATGCCATAGAGGATGCCGAAGTTGATAACCTTCGCGGTGCGACGCATCGATGCGGTCACTTCGCTCTCCGGAACGTGGAACATTTCTGATGCGACGCTCGTGTGCACATCGAGACCGTCCCTAAATGTTTGCAAGAACTTTTCATCCTTCGACATAATCGCCGCAATGCGAAGTTCGATTTGGGAATAGTCGAACGTTGCGAGCATGTATCCCCTCTCTGCAACAAACGCGCCGCGAACCGCACGCCCGAGCTCTGTCTTTATCGGAATGTTTTGTAGGTTTGGTGTCTGCGATGACATACGACCGGTTGCTGCGCCGGTCTGCACGAATGTGGTGTGAAGTCGTCCATCTTTTCCGACAAGCGACGGGAATGCGTCAATGTAGGTCGAGAGGAGTTTCTGTAACTCTCGGTAGCGGAAAATTTCATTGATGATTGGATGCTCGTCTTTTAGTTTTTCCAGTTCGGATTCGCGTGTTGAACGCTGGCCGGTTGATGTTTTCTTTCCACCCTTCAGTCCCAAAGTATCGAACAAAATTTCACCGAGCTGTCTCGGCGAATTGATGTTGAACTCCTTGCCCGCATGTTCCCAAACACGCTTCTGAAGCGAGGCGAGCTCTTTGTGATACGTTTCGGAAAGCCCCTTGAGATACGAGAGGTCGAGTCGGATGCCATTGTTGTGCATTTCTTTCAAAACTGGAATCAACGGGCGCTCGATGGTGTTCCACAACGGAAGCATGCCCTTCGCTTCAACATCTTTGAGAAGAATTGCGTGTGCTTTTTCTGGATCTTCTGTTTTTGTATATGAAAAAATATCGTCGTCCGTCGGATTTGTGGTGTCGGATGCAACCAACCATCGAAGCACCTGTAGTTCGTTGTGAAGTGTTTCGTCAATTGGCACTTTTTCTTCGGTCGGCTCATCGGTGGTTGGAATCAACTGGGCGGTTTCCGAACCAAAGAGTGTTTTGATGCGGGGAACGAGCGAGCGAAATTCAAGTTCGGTGAAGAGTTCGACCGCACGAACCACGTCCGCACCGTCACGCCATGTTTTTTCGGGAAGCGAGAACGTGATCGGCGCATCGAGGCGGATCGTTCCCAAGAGTTTTGAGAAGTTCGCTTCGTCCTCACCTTCCTTCAGAAGTTCACGAATGCGGGGTGTGATGCCTGGTGCTGTGAAGGCGTCGCCTTCTTTTTTCAATTTTTTGTAGATGGCATCAATACCGCCGAATGTGGTGATGAGTGTCGTCGCGGTCTTTTCACCAATTCCTTTAATGCCGGGAATATTGTCAGACGGATCACCACGAAGCCCCTTGAAGTCGGGCAAAAGGTCAGGGGTAAAGCCGTATCGCGCCACCACCTCGTCAAAGCCGTAGAGAATTGTGTCGTTGATGCCCTTGCGGAGCGTAAACACTTTCACCCGCTTCTTGTCGACCAGCTGGAGCGTGTCCATATCACCGGTTGCGATGATAACTTCGAGCGCGTCGTTTTCTTTTGTCTGCGCAACGATCGTTCCCAAAATATCGTCCGCTTCGAATCCTTCATGTTCGTATGAGGGAATGTTTAATGCGGCGAGCACATCACGACTTCGCTCAATCTGCGTTATGAGTGCGTCGTCGGCTTTTATGCGCCCCGCCTTGTATCCATCAAATGCAACGTGTCGGTGCGTTGGCTTCGCAAGATCGTATGCCGCGGCAATGTGATCGGGTTTTAGTTCGGTACCAATCTTCACCAGCATCGCTGCGAGTCCATAGAGTGCGCCGGATGGTTCGCCTTTTGACGTCGAGAATTCCGGAAGCGCGTGGTATGCACGATGCATGATTGCGTGCATGTCGAGGAGCACGATGCGCTGTTTTTTACCCTTCGATGAATCTTTCTTTGCTGCCATATATGGATTGTATCACCGTGAAGAGCCCTTGATTCTTTCTCTAAACGATGTATTCTGCGTTCGGATCAACAACCACGCCCAGGGAGGGTAAGAGCATGGGTCTCACACGCAGAGAAGTTTTGTACGAACAAGAGAGAGCTTTGGCATTGAGGCGTCTCGAGCGATGCTTGGAGATTCTGCACCAGGCTCGCCTTCGTGGGTCGGAAGCAGGCGCTTTTCGTGATGAGGTGAACACGCTCATCACGAAATACGAACAGTGCTCGGTCGAAGCCGAGTTGTGTGATCTCGAAGACCGGTTTCAGGCCTTCTTGACCGGCATGGCGATGGCGGCGTAACCGTCTCCGCTTCTTGTTCTCCGCTTTACCCCGTCAGCTGACGGGGCCTTGTTTTTATAAATGACTCACATTCCGGGTGTTCTCGTCGACGTGCGCAAACGCAATCTGAATCGCATCATCAGGAACAATCTCTTTCACCAACTCTGGCCACTCAAGCGCAATTAAATTTTTTGGATCATTCAAAAGTTCGTCCCATCCAAGGACTTCGAGTTCGTGTCCATCTTTCATACGATATGCATCAATGTGGATGAGGTGAAAAAAGGAGGCGGGTTGTGAGGTGCGAGGTGTGGGTAGTTCGTATTTTTTCATAATCACAAATGTTGGGCTCGTGATGTGCTCCTCAATACCCAAGTGTTTCGCAAGTGCTTTCACGAATGCGGTTTTTCCTGCGCCCAAATCACCCGAAAGCGCCAAGACAGTTGCCTTGCCATCGCTGCGCGGTGAAAGACCGGCGAGCAACTCCCCTGCAAAAACCGCCAGCTCGTCTGTTGAAGGAAGCGTTCGTGTGTTCATGGTGTGATTGTACCACCGCGGAAACGATTGACTTTTTTGTGAAAAAAGTTATATTGTTTGTCGATTAGTTCCCTGACGGTCTCGAAAGGAGAAGTGATGCTCACGTGGTTACGCAGTATCTTCGTCCGCCCAAAACGCGCCGTCTCAGTTGACGGAAACACTCCACTCAAGATTCAGGCGGTGCCCCTTGCCAATAAAGTGGAGGGCTTGTTGCTCGACGCCGAAAGGATCGAGGGCGCGCTTTTCCGGCATGGCTTCTATGGCAAGGCGGGAGATGTCTTACTGGCTCGCCGCAAGGTGCGAATCCTGCAAAACGAGGGTCGTTGTTGCACCGTCGAAACGACCTACCTGCAACGAATCCTCAATCGAATAGAGCGTGACGAGCACCCACCTCCTCGGGCAGTGTCCGCAACCTGACCCGCCTCCCCACTGTCACCATCCCGCCCTGGAACCCGCTTCCTCGGCGGGTTTCCTTTTTAGAGCGCACTCTAAAATGTTTTTAATCTCTCTGTTACTATAGGGAGCAATGGTTGCATTTGATGATTCAAAGCAGGAGCGAAAATACGAACAACTTCGAGAAACCGAAGAGGAAGATGCGATGAAGATGCTCTCGCAAAAGTACGGCCTTCCGTATGTTGATTTAACGACGCTCCCAATCAACAGCGATGGATTGATACTCTTAACCGAATCGGTTGCGCGCGAAGCCGCCATGGCGATATTCAACCGCATCAACAAAGCGATTGACGTTGCGGTACATAACCCTGACGCACCACAGACACGCGCGGCACTCGAGATGCTTACGTCTCGTGGTTTTGTCCCATCACTCTACCTCGTATCAAACAAGAGTCTCAACTTTGCATGGGATCGATACAAAGACATGTCGTTCACGTCAGAGAGTACGCGTGGCATGCTCGACGTGTCCGGCGAAGACATTTCAAGGTTCATCAGCGAGGTGAAGGGTATCGACGATGTGAAGAGCCACATTAAAGAAACGATGGAATTAAAAAAGGCTTTTCGCACCTCGCGCATCGTCGAAGTGCTTTTAGCATCGGCACTTGCAACCCACTCGTCCGACCTTCATATCGAACCGGAAGAAAAACAGGTGCGCTTGCGACTTCGTCTCGACGGTTTATTGACGGATGTTGCGATGTTCGACCACGAAACGTACCGACTCCTCCTCTCGCGCCTTAAGCTCCTCTCTGGTCTCAAGCTGAATCTCCAAAGCGAGGCCCAGGATGGACGCTTCTCTATCAAGCTTTCCGAAAGCGAGATTGAAATCCGCACCTCGATACTCCCGGGGCAATACGGCGAGTCAATTGTGATGCGTGTTCTGAATCCCGATACGATTGCGGTCTCAATCGATGCGCTTGGCATGCGTCCCGAGCTCCGCGATGAGATTGAACGCCAAATTGCAAAACCAAACGGCATGATTCTGACGACCGGACCAACAGGTTCTGGTAAGACGACGACCTTGTACGCATTTCTTAAGAAAGTGCACCAGCCGGAAGTAAAAATAATCACCATTGAAGACCCAATTGAATACCACTTGCAGGGAATCGTGCAGACGCAGGTTGATCCTGAAAAAGAATACACGTTCGCAAGCGGTCTTCGTGCATCGCTTCGCCAAGACCCCGATATCATCATGGTTGGTGAAATCCGCGATAGTGAAACAGCGGAAACCGCAATCCACGCAGCATTGACTGGTCACTTGGTGTTCTCAACACTCCACACAAACTCTGCGGCGGGTGTCTTCCCTCGTTTGATTGACCTTGGCGTGAGCTCGCGCACACTGGGCTCCGCGGTTACACTCGCACTTGCACAACGCCTCGTACGAAAACTTTGTCCCGAGTGCCGTGTGGAGGCACCACTTGAGGGTAAGGAAAAATAGACCATTGAAAAAATCCTTGCTGGAGCGGCAAATCAGACGCTTGTGGGAACACTGCAACGTGAAAAGATCTGGAGAGCGGGCGCGGGATGCCAGCACTGTGGGGGTATCGGCTACAAGGGACGCTTGGGTGTTTTTGAAGCAATCCGAATGAATGAGACGGTTGAAAATGCTGTTGAAATGAATCCGTCCGAACGTGACATTAAAAAAGCGGCGGCCGATCAAGGATTTCTTTCCATCACCGAAGATGCGGTTGCAAAAGTGCTCGAAGGGCTCACAACACTTGAAGAAATTGCGCGCGTTGTTGACATCTCATAACAAAAAAGTCGCGCTGCACAACTGTGCACACGCGGACTTTCTTTTTTAAAAAACAGGAGTACACTTATCTATGTATCTGACGGTGACCAGAGGAAAAATCTCTAAGCAACACCACGTTATCTGTTAAGGATACTGTTCGCTGGCTCGACAAGTCGAATCAACCAACAAGTCCTCACTGAAGACGAGCATGCGGGAGGCATGAAGGTTACTTAGAGGTTTCTCATCTGCTCTTTTTCGTACCTCTTAGAAGAATCTCGTGAGAGCTATATTTATAGCCCACTTTTTGTGGCTTTCAAAGCCCGTATCAATGTACAGAGGCAGTCTAGCATAGTGTTTCTATAATGTCAAGTACCTCCCCAAAAGACCTTCCAAATACAGGGAATCCTGGCGGGGATGGCGACTCCCTCTCCCCAACCGGCGATGAAATGTCGCTTGATGCCGCACTTCGCCCGTCCGCATGGAATGACTATGTCGGCCAAGATCAAATCAAGGCCAATTTGCACATACTACTCACCGCAGCAAAGCGTCGCGGACAATCCCCTGAACACGTTCTCTTCTATGGGCCGGCAGGACTTGGGAAAACCACGCTTGCACACTTGATTGCAAAAGAAATCGGGACGTCACTTAAACTTACATCGGGTCCTGCAATCGAGCGCGTGGGAGATCTCGCATCAATCCTAACTAATCTTTCGGCGGGCGATATTCTTTTTATTGATGAGATTCATCGACTGAATCGTGCGATTGAAGAAGTGCTCTATCCGGCAATGGAGTCGGGACGATTGGATATCATCATCGGCAAAGGTCCGTCTGCGCGCACGGTGCAGCTTGAACTCCCACCGTTCACACTGGTTGCAGCAACAACCCGCATCGCACTTCTCTCTTCGCCGCTCCGTAGTCGTTTCTCTGGTGGGACATTTCGCCTCGACTTCTATACCGACGAAGACATTTTCTCGATTATCAAACGTTCCGCGGAGATTTTAGGCGTCGAAGCG
The DNA here is from genome assembly GCA_964634615.1 of uncultured Candidatus Saccharibacteria bacterium. GTDB lineage: Bacteria > Patescibacteriota > Minisyncoccia > Phycocordibacterales > EsbW-18 > EsbW-18. Next base: position 936 of record CAZWLQ010000019.1, on the reverse strand, counting down.
CACGAAGATGCTTTGCATGAGGTTGCAAAACGAAGCCGCTTCACACCGCGCACCGCAAACTACCTCTTGAAACGCTCGCGCGACTTTGCGGAAATCGAAGGCGCTCCGCTCTCGAAAGATGTTGCTGGAAAAGCACTGAAGCTCTTGGGCGTTGATGAAAAAGGCCTGACTCCGATTGACCGCAAACTCCTCACGCTGATTGCAGATAAATTTAATGGCGGTCCTGTTGGGCTTTCAACATTGGCAGCATCGCTTTCAGAAGACATGGCAACTATTGAAGAGGTACACGAGCCCTTTCTTCTACAACTTGGATTCATCGAACGCTCCCCTCGTGGTCGCATGATTACCGAAGAGGGTCGTCGTCACATCGCCCGCGAGAACGGCGAGACACTTCTGTAGCCGTAGCACTGGGCCTTTCTTCATTCCAATGTTCTTAAGAACATTGGAATGTTGTGTTGTTTGACAGAAATGCGGTGGGGGCGCATAGTCTTTTTGAATTGTTCCTTGAGAGAGGTTGTTGATCTCTGGCCATTCTGGCCGCAAAGGAACAGAACCTTTAGGGAGAAGCCTGTGAAGAAGCGCCTACTATTGGCCACCATTCGTAGCAACCGTAGCAACTCGCTCCTGATAACGCTGTGTGTGTTCTCGATTGCTCCACTACTTTTGGTCTCATTTGGTGTGGCCAACACATATCTCTTTCCGCTCTTCGCCGTATACGCGGTTTTTGTCGTCCTCATTGCCGGTTTTCTTACTCTCGTTACAAGAGACCTCCGCCGACTGCTCGCCGCTGCCGAAAAGAGCAATACGTGTCTCTCCGCAAGGTTCGACAAACTCCAAAGAGAGTCGTCTGCGAAAGGACTTCGGCTGGCTATGGAGCGGTCGAACAATACGCTCCTTGGTGTTTTGTTTGACGCCCTTGTCACGGACGACTTTGCC
>CAZWLQ010000018.1:0-14664 GCA_964634615.1 uncultured Candidatus Saccharibacteria bacterium | reverse complement strand
CTCGAGGCTCTCGTATTACCGCTCCTGCTGGCACGAGATTAGGAGCCTCTTATTCATGAGGTACCGTCAATAAACTTCTTCCCTCATAAAAGATCTTTACGTCCCAGAGGGACTTCATCAATCACGCGGCGTCGCTCCATCAGACTTTCGTCCATTGTGGAAGATTCTCGACTGCAGCCACCCGTAGGTGTATGGGCCGTGTCTCAGTCCCATCGGTGGGGGTCAGGCTCTCACCTCCCCTACGCGTCATAGCCTTGGTAAGCCATTACCTTACCAACTAGCTGATACGAGGCAGGCCGTTCAAGAAGCGATAAATCTTTACCCCGTAGGGACTATCGTGTATTAGTCAATCTTTCGACTGGTTATTCACGACTTCTTGGTACGTTCCCACCCGTTACTACCCCGTTTGCCGGTTGCCCTTGCGGGCCCCCTTGACTTGCATGCCTTATCCACGCCGCCAGCGTTCATCCTGAGCTAGGATCAAACTCTACATAAGAATTTAGAACGGAACAAAAGAAACAACACGAAGTTTTTTTCTTTCGCTACATTGTGTTTGTCAGTGCGTAGCTCATACACACCGACGCTTATATAGAGAGTTTTTTGTTTAGGAATAGACGGAGTTTTCTGCATATGCGCGGTGGCACATAGCAGAGTATTTGTACTCCATCTAACTATTTAGTTTTCAAAGTACGCACTCTCTGAAATGACAGAATGTAAAATCGGGTTCTTCGCCCGATTCAGTCACATACCATCCCCTCAGACAGTGACCGCAATTATAGACGGCCGAAACTACCCTGTCAAGCGCTGTAAGGGTTTTGAACCGATTCCGGGGATAGTCGGTGGAAAAGTCAAAGCCCCGTTCCGCAATGCGGAACGGGGCGAAATACCCAGTGAATCAGTGTCAGGCGCGAGGCACTGCCGGAGCAAGAAATCCGGCCGACACACAAAGCACGTCACTCGAAGTCCTGCCCTCTCGCATGGAGGCGAAGAATTGTACGTCTCTTCCTTCTCTCAAGATGGTGCACCTCTCGAACAACTCCTGCTCCGAAAACTGGCCTGGGAGACGTTCGTACGCTGATTTGTCCAGAAAGATCTTGTGAGAAGAAAACATGCTGGACGGAAACCGTCCGAACCCGTTCCTTCCTTCGGACAAAAGCAGCACTCTATCGACACAGACGATGTTTCCGTCAGGACTCACCGCAGTAGCGGCAGCGAAATCCTTTTCGGCTTCTGTACGAACGTGCGCGATGCACCGTCCGAGCGTCTCTCGGAGAAAGACATCGGCTGCGAGTCGTCGGTCATCCTTCCCACATGCTTGGGCAAGGAAAATTGAAAGGAGTGCTTCGATGTGATGAAGTCTCCACGTGCCACAGCCACTCGCAGAAGCGTGCTCGAAAATCAGAGTCAGATCCGAGAACTTCCCGAGGCACGTGACACCGTCACCAATGTACAGATCCCAGAGGCCGGATTTGACCATGTGATCGAGGTGAACGTTCATGGCGGATGCTCCCTCCTCTTCATAGAAATCTTCCGGGAGCTTCTTGACATCTACCGGGTACCGCGCTCCGTAGCGACGAATCGCCTCTTTGTCCGAGCACTCCCCGAAACGACCTGCAATCTTGCGACTGCAGTCGAGCAGTTCCCTCCAGACTTCGATTTCAGAGATTTCGATCGGCGCCTGCTCTCGTTTGTGAAACCACTCTTCGATGTCGGGGCGGTTGAACCACGTCTTTTCCGCGAAACGACTTTGGACGAACTTCTCCTGAAGCTCCAAGAGCTCACTCGACGTGAAGCCCTTGAACCCGTGACTGTCAAACAATTCCTCTTTGCTTCTCATTGATCAGCCTCCTACAGCTGGCACCGGGTTTTCTAGGCCCGCGTGCTGTTGATTGGTTGCCGGCTCACAATGAACCAGTCTGGTTCGAAGCATGCTCCCGCTGTATACAAAAGTCAAAGCCCCGTTCCGTAGGAAAACCGCGACCTTACGGTCGCGGTTGACTAGAGCCAAAGAATTCACTACTTCCAGAACTCGGGTGAGATCTCAAACATGTCGAGGACGAACGGATCACGATCGCGAGTAAACAAGAGTGCCCAACGCCTCTTGCGAAAACCCTTTGCTCTCAGTGATTGTTCGAGCCGTCGAAGGTAGACCTTCGTCTTTTCGAACGCCTCATCGAAAGTACGCGCCGAAAAGAAAAACTCATGTTTACCAGGCTTCACCACGAGCTGAAACCTCATTCGATCTGGCTTCGCTAGCGGAGTCTGATCTTCCATTGGAATCTCCTTGATTGGAACTGTTTGCAGATACCATACGCCTCGACCTGAAAAACGTCAATCCGGTAGTGAGTTTTGGCATCGCACCTTACGGTGCTGCGGCGGAGCCGCAATGACAAAATCTACTACGGGATCAATTCAAAAAGAATTCATGCGGCCTCCTGTACAATAGAGTGATGCAACTGACCGACCCGCTCTCCGAGGCATTTCGTCTAAACGACTTTCACAAGAAAGCGCTCGCAAAGCTTGGTGTTAAAACTATTGAGGATTTGCTCTATCACTTCCCTGTCCGCTATGGAACGCTCGGTGAAGGCACGACGATCATCGAAGCCGGTGCGAACGAGAAAGTCACACTCTACGGCACGGTGGGAAAAATCGTCGCAAAAAAATCATGGAAGTCGAAACGGCCGATGGCGCAAGGAAGCTTAACCGACGGCACTGGCAAAGTATCGCTCACGTGGTTGCACCAGCCCTACATTGCAAAGATGATTCCAGAAGGTTCATCGGTGAAGGTGTCAGGAAAAATAACGGAGCGCACCAGTGGTCGCTCAATGATGAACCCGGAGATTGAAGTAATCCCGCACGGCTCATTCATTCCAACATCCCCTACCGGACTTTTTACTGACGACTCATCCGCGTCCGATCCTTCCGCGTCCGGTCTGCGTCTGTCCGCGACGGGCCTATGGCCCGTGTACGCGGAGAGCCGAGGCGTCACCTCTCGCTGGTTCTACCACGCACTCCAAAAAATTCTCACGACCACATTTCTCGATACGCTCGACGATCCGATTCCTGCAGATATTTTGAAGCGATACAACCTGCCGACACTGAAAACCGCGCTTCTCTGGATTCATACGCCGAAAGATGAGAAAGACGCAAAAGCCGCACGCAAACGATTCGCGTTTGAAGAAGTATTTTTGATCCAACTCAAGCGACAGCAAGAACGTGCGGCAGCAGATGCGCTTCCCTCGTGGAACATCACGGATAGTCGCGAGCATCGTGATATTTTCACCAAACGCTTTCCGTTCAAACCAACCGGAGCACAGGAGCGTTCAATCGAAGCAATCCTCAAAGACTTTTCGTCGCCTCACGCGATGTCGCGCTTGCTTGAAGGTGATGTGGGTTCAGGAAAGACGTTCGTCGCTGCGGTAACCGCACATGCGGTTGTCACCAGCAGACCCGATGCCACCAAAGATTTCGGAAATCTCCAAGTTGCATACATGGCACCAACGGAAATCCTCGCGACCCAACATTTCGAATCCTTCATTGAATACTTCCGCAATCTCCCAATCCAAATTGGCCTCATCACCTCATCGGGATGCAAAAAGTTCCCCTCGAAAGTAAATCCGAACGGCTGGACCGATATCCCTCGCACGCAACTCCTTAAATGGGTCGCCAATGGCGAAATCCCAATCTTAATCGGAACGCACTCCTTGATTCAGAAGTCGGTGAAGTTCAAACACCTCGCGTACGTGATTATTGATGAGCAACATCGCTTCGGCACCAACCAGCGCATGGCGCTGGTACGCAGACACGAGCGGACAGAACGCGGACAGAACGCGGAAGAAAAACCAAAAACGAGTGAGGCCGAGAAACTTTTGTATAAAGATCTCACGTACATCATCCGAGATGTTCTCTTTAACGTACGGAAAGAATTGGGGTTAGGACACAAGGAAGTCATCTATCAGCGGGCTTTAGAGGAAGGATTCAAGAAACGAGGGTTGAGTTTTAACCGTGAGGTTCGCATTCCTGTTTTTTACCAAAAAAAACAGGTTGGGATCTACCAACCAGATTTTGTCATTGATGATAAGGTCATTCTTGAACTTAAATCACTCCCATTTCTCGGACCACGCGAAAAGAAACAAGTATGGTCCTATCTCAAGGGCTCGAAATACTCTCTTGCACTTCTCGCAAACTTCGGAGGAAACGATTTGAAAATCGAACGTATCATATATGAAGGTGCTCGTACTACTTCCGCGTCAGGTCCGCGTGAGTCCGCATTCATTCCGCATCTTCTGAGTATGACCGCAACCCCAATCCCCCGCACCCTCGCACTCACGGTCTACGGCGACCTCGACTTAACACTCCTCAACGAACAACCGGCGGGACGAAAACCGATTATTACCACATTAGTGACACCGGGCGCACGAAAAGAAATGTATGAGGCGATCCGAGCTCGCGTAAAACTTGGCCGGCAAGCGTATGTGATCTGTCCACGTATTGATGAACCGGATCCGGCAAAAGAAATGGCACTTCGTGCGAAATCGGTAACCGAGGAAGCAAGACGTCTCGAGCGTGAGGTGTTTCCTGAATTCAAACTTGGCATTCTCCACGGCAAGATGACACCTACGACGAAAGAAAAAACCATGAAAGAGTTTTCTGATGGTGCGATTGACATTCTGGTCGCGACGTCGGTTGTTGAAGTGGGTGTGAACGTACCAAACGCCACCTCAATTATCATCGAAGGCGCAGAGCGCTTCGGTCTCTCTCAGCTCCACCAGCTCCGCGGACGCGTGCTTCGAAGTTCCGACCAAGCATATTGTTATCTTCTGACCGAAACCAAAGGCGAAATGTCACTCAAGCGTTTGAAAGCACTCACACAGGCAGCGAACGGTTTTGAGCTTGCTGAACACGACCTCGCACTTCGTGGCGCAGGAGAATTGTATGGCGCGCGACAGTGGGGCATCACCGACGTTGGTATGGAAGCACTGCAAAATATCAAAATGGTTGAGGCCGCACGAAACGAGGCACAGACACTCGTCGCAAAAGACCGCGAACTCTCGCACTACCCTCTTCTTGCACAGGCCCTCGCCTCTCGAGAAGAGCTTCATTTTGAGTAATGTAGCATCATTGACCTTTTGTGCCGTGAGGAACACAATCGGCGCTAGAGCAGTACCAACCGGCGGCAGAAAGGAGTGACGATGATTCTGGTGATTCTTCTTGCCTTGTTGACGAGCTTCGGAACGCCTACGGAATCCGAAGTGCCTACGCTTGAGATTTCGGTTTCCCAGGGTGAGTACAACCACGCAATCACGCGTTGGTACGACACAACACAGCGCCTGGCTGTCTTTGGTACCGACAAGCATTTCGTCTTCTCAAACTTCGGTGGGCCGTTCGCAAGCGCGACGATTCGCGTCACCAAGACAAGTGAGTACGAGATTTACTGTCGTGGAGACGATGTTACCTGGAAAGAGCAGAGCGACCAGGAACTTGTCGTTGCGCTACAGGCGCACAATGAACGCGCGCGTATTGCCTATCAGTGCAGGATGCTTGAAAAACTTCTTGCATTGTCAGATATGTATGACACGTATACGTCACATACCGTTTCACCATCAGAGCCCGTTGGACCACAAGATCTCCTGCCTCTCGTTAGATCGGTGGATCCGGAGGTTACTTCTGCGTCATTCAAGAGATGACGACCCGCCCCGAACGTGCATGTACGTTCGGGGTATCGTTTTGCCTTGCTTTCGCGTCTGCTAGTAGGCAGATTAGTCCGCGTCTTTCAAAAACCCTCCCGCCTGAATAGACCAGAGCTTTTTATACAACGTATCTTTTTTGAGTAGCTGTTCGTGTGTCCCTGATGCACGCACGTCTCCGTTTTCAATCACGACAATGCGATCCATCTTAATAACGGTTGAGAGGCGGTGTGCAATAACAATCACCGTCTTTCCTTCCATCAATGTCTGCAATGCATCTTGAATTAAATGTTCGGATTCGGAGTCGAGACTTGATGTCGCTTCATCCAACACAAGAATCGGCGCATTCTTCAAAATCGCTCGTGCAATTGCGACACGCTGACGCTCACCACCGGAGAGCTTCACACCACGCTCACCAACCATGGTGTCATATCCTTCAGAAAGTGATGTGATGAACTCATGACAGTGTGCCTTCTTTGCCGCCTCATAGACTTCCTCATCGGTTGCATCGCGACGTCCATAGCGAATATTGTCCTTGAGTGAACGGTGGAAGAGAATCGGATCCTGTGGCACCAGGGCAATCGCGTCACGAAGACTCTCCTGCGTCACGTGCGCAATATTCTGTCCATCAATCAGCACCTGCCCTTCTGTCACATCATAGAAACGGAAGAGAAGTTTAGTGACCGTCGTTTTTCCTGCGCCTGATGGACCGACGAATGCAACCTTCTCGTGTGGTGCAATAGCGAGTGAAAAATCCTTGAGTACTGAACGCGTTTCGTTGAAGTTGAATGCCACATGCTCAAATGCAATTTTCCCCTCTGTCACTTCAAGCTTCAAGCCATTTGGTGCATCCTGAACATCGTATGGTTTATCAAGAATTTCTACCATTTCCTTCGCGTCTGCAAACGATCTATACAAGTTCCTTATCACACGACCAAAGCCCCAGATTTGCTCAACGAGAGTAAGGATATAGGTTTGGAAAAGTATGAAGTCTCCGAGCGTCAATGTATGTTCACGATACAACTTGAAGGCAACAACCATGACACTGATTTCAACAAGAATACCAAGAAGTCCTTGGACGCAATGAATGAGGGCATCAATACTCCATGTGAACAAGCGTATCTTGCGGGCATAATCGACAACGGATTCAAAAAGCGTCTGCTCATGTTCAAAACCAGAAAAAATCTTGATCGTCGTGCTGTTGGTGACGCCGTCCGATAGTGTGCCGGACATTTTTGAGTCGGCCTGGCTTCGCATCTCTTCATATTTCTGCTTCCAGCGAATGACAGCGTAGTTTCCATAAAGCAAAATGGCCATCCACACAAAAAGAATGAAAGCGATCAACGGAGAACGTTGATACACGACGAAAAAGATGATGATATTCGAAAGAAAGAGCGGAATGAGCTGATACGTCAGTTCATCGAAAATCCCCTCGAATGAACTTGAAAAGCGTGCGAGACGACGCGTGACGGTTCCAACAAACGTATTGGTGAAGAATTCGTATGAATGCCTAATCAACTTCTGGTATGACGATGTGGAAAGATCGGCCATTATGTTGCCGACCATTGGGTTTGCAACCACCTCACTCAAACGCCACGCTACCCAGCGAATAATCTTGAAAAAGAAAGCGGCGGTAAGGGCTGAAAACGCGACTGCGAGAAGTGTCGGGGAAACGTCCTGCCCTCCACCCAACACATCGAAAAACTTTTTGTAATATAGGGGCGCTACGGTGTTCGCGATTGTTGCAGATACCACCAAAAAAATTGTGGCGACGAAAGGAAGAGGGCGCTTCCTCAAAAATTGTAGGAAGACCTGAATAATGCGCCTTGTTGTGACCGAGTTCTCACTTGGCATGTTTAATGAATATACCAGTATTCTTGCGGTGTTAAAAACGATGATATAGTCTCCCTAGACGATTCCCGCCCGTAGCTCAGTTGGTGAGAGCGCTAAGCTTATACCTTAGTGGTCCTTGGTTCGAATCCAAGCGGGCGGACAGCGTTTAGAAAAAGAGTGCTTGCGCACTCTTTTTTAGCTGTCCGGGCCGGAGCCATGTCGCACTGCGACAGGCGAGGCGGGTGAGAAGCGAATACTTGGAGCTTCGCAAGACCTTTTGAGAGATTTTTCGAATAGCGTGTAGAAAAGTATCCAAAAGGTGTACAGATTCTGTAAGAATCGCGAACACTTAGACTTTTGGAGCATGAGATGCGAACAAAAGGCTTAGTGATTCGTGACGACAGGTACGCTTGCTATACTCATCTCTATGAACAAAAAGAACTTTCCCCTTATTCTTGCCGCCGCAGGCATCATATTAATTGTTATGGCCAGTCTCTTTTTTGGTGGTTCAAAGTATCTCACCGCCGCAAAGCTCGGTGGCGAGTACCTTGCGTCCCACATGCACGAGGACGGTTCATTTGTGTATGAGTACGACCCAGTCAAGGATGAAGAATCAGATTCGTACAACATTCTCCGTCACGCAGGCACAACATATGCACTGCTTGAGCTCTATGAGGCAACGAATGACACCAAGTATTTAAAATCCGCAGAACGTGCGCTCCACTACCTCCGCGAGTCCATCATCCCCTGCCCTGTGTATAAAGATGCGTCCTGTGTGATTGAGGGAAATGAAATAAAACTTGGTGGCAACGGTCTTGCGCTCCTTGCGTTCACAAAATATATGAGCGTCACTGATTCTCGTGACGATCTCGCAACCGCAGAAGGCATCGCACGCTTCATCACAGCAATCCAAGCAAAAAACGGTGAGTTTCTTTTCTACAAAATGGATGCGAAGGGGGTACCCGATTCTGACTTTGTCTCTGAATACTATCCCGGCGAAGCAATGTTTGGACTCGCCCGACTTTCGGAACTCACGAACGATGCAACATGGATGAGCGCTGCACACAAAGGGGCAGATTGGATCATCAACGTGCGAGACAAAAACATTGCGACGAATGATCTCCCCCACGATCACTGGATGCTCTACGCGTTGAATGAATTGTATGCGGATGAACAAAAACCTGACTATCTCGAACACACCAAGCGCTTAGTGAATGCAATTGTTTCAATACAGCACAAAGGATTAACCGGTGAGCAGGAAGACTGGAATGGCGGATACTACAATCCTCCGCGCTCAACACCAACCGCAACGAGAAATGAAGGATTGGGTGCCGCGTACAAAATATTCATGCGCTCTGGCGACCTCGCATACGCCATGATCACTAAAGACGCGATGAAAGCCGGTATTGATTTTACACTCCGTACGCAATTCACCTCACAAAAAGTTCGAGAAATTGGCGCACCGCGCGAAACCATCGGTGGATTCCACGAGACGCTCGATGAGTACGACATCCGCATTGACTACGTCCAACACAATATCTCTGCGCTGCTCGCCTTCGACCGCATCGAAAACCAAAAATAGAAACAACAAGCCCCGCAAACAGCGCGGGGCCGTTGCGGGGTGAAAGAGCGGCGTCGCTTACGAGCACGCCTTGCAGGTCAGGGGTATGACGACGAAGATGATGAACCAAATGAGCAGAGGAACTTCTATGGAGTGTGATGACGGCCATCCCTTCTTCTCGCTCATCAATGAAAGAAGGTTTTGACCACGTTTCTGATGGAGACGACGTTGGAAGTCGTGTAGTTGATGAGGTATCTCACCTGCTCGTTTGCATCCTTTGTTTCTAGAACAAGGAAATCACCTTCGATTGCAATGACTTTCCCAAACAGATGGTCTTCTCCTGCGGTGAAAAAGATTTCGACCTCCTTCTTGAGCAGAGTTCGTCTGACGAGAGAGGTCTTCCTTCGGGGCGTTGGCATCGCTGTCCTTTCTCATCCGTGTTTCGGACGGATGGAAGCCGTAGTTGATCTGAACTGAACATTGCCAGAAGAATTTTTAAACGTCAATACCGCCCACCATCTCTGGCAAGGCGGTATTTTCCGCGTCTGTCTGTGTACTGTCCCTGCCTGCCGGCAGGCAGGCGCGAGTTCCGCGTTACTCGACGAAGGTGTAGGCAGCACCCCCCTTCCCTGCACGGCCGGTTCGGCCGATGCGGTGGACGTAGTCTTCGTAGGTCTGTGGAACGGTATAGTTGATGACGTGTGAAATATCTTTGATGTCGAGTCCTCGTGCAGCAACGTCTGTTGCAACGAGAATCTTTGCTTTGCCGTCGCGGAAGAGTGTAAGCGAGCGTGTTCGCTCACGCTGACGTTTGTCACCATGAATCGATTCTGCAGAGAATCCACGCTTATTGAGCTCAACAGCGAGACGCTCCACGTCACGCTTGGTTTCAGAGAACACAAGCACCTTCTCAAGTTCTGGACGCATCAAAAGGCGTTCCAATTCTTCAAATTTCTTTGCGCGATCCGCAACACGAACAATGTCTTGCTTGATGTTCACGGTCTTGTGCGGTGCTGCGATTTCAACAGCAACAGGGTCTTTCAAGAACTTTGCAGTAAGCTCACGAATCTTCGGTGGCATAGTTGCCGAAAAGAAGAGCGTTTGGCGTTCTTCGCGAACCGATTTCATGATGCGCGTGATGTCGTCAACGAATCCCATGTCGAGCATCTGATCAACTTCGTCAAGGACGACGTAGCCGAATGCAGAGAGCGGAAGCGCTTTCTTTTCTGCGAGATCTTTGATGCGACCCACCGTACCGATAACAAACGCAGGCGCACGACGAAGGTCGGCGATTTGTTTTCCAATCGGCATACCACCAACACAGACCGCAGCAAAGAGCGGAAGACCTTGGCAGAACTTTTTCAATTCTGCTTCAATCTGCATCGCAAGTTCGCGGGTCGGTGCAATGATGAGCGCGTGTTCTTTTGGATCAAGTGAAAGCTTTTCAATCAATGGCAGGAGGAATGCGGCGGTTTTGCCTGTTCCGGTGTTTGCTTTGCCGATGAGGTCGCGGCCTTCGAGGATGTATGGAATTGCTTCGAACTGAATCGGGGTGGCGTTTGCGTAGCCCTTCGACTCAAGAAGCTGAATCATGCGTGGCGAGAGCATCAAGTGCGCGAAGGGACGTGGTGTCTCTGGCGCTTCGGTGTGCGTCGTTTCAACCGGTGTGTGGACGAACTTCGCGATGTCGATGTACTGGCCGGCACCACGACGGCGTCCGTTACCGGCACCTCCTCGGCCACCGCCAAAACCGCCGCGTCCAGCTGATGGACGACGATTGTATGAACCTGCTGATGCTCCTTGTGAGCTTCCGCGTGAAGGACCGCCACGTGCGGGACCTCGGCGTTCGAATGGGTCTCTGATGCGTGAGTTAACAACGCGTCGGATTCCCGTCTTTCGGGATGATGAATACATATGTGTGATTATGCGCGACCTGAAAAAACAGAGAGCGCGGATAGTGATAACCTCAGATTGCTGTATAGAACATCGAGGTTACCTGACTACCCTCACAAAGGAGGAAAAACCTAACGGAAATCTATAGAACAAAACTGGTACTAAGAACAATACCACACATCGTGTGGTATTGCAAGGAGTTTCTTCTGAAGGAGTCTATTGCGGGCCCAAAAGAGGGTTGTGTCGACTTTTTGCCTTCATCAAACCACGCTTAATTAAAAGAGAGTCCCTTCTGCTTTTAACGAAATTAAGTGCAGTCCTATCCTTCACTTCAGCTTCTGTAAAGTGGTTTAATTTAAACATTCTCTCTACCAGATCCCTAGGATTATTGAATGCTTCCTCAAAACCGCCCTCGTAGTGTTCTGCGATTCTTTCAAGATCCTGTTCTCGCTGCTCATCTCTTGTCATCTCGCGAGTTGGAATTGTATCGCGAGAAACTCCGGTAACGGTGTTTGTTTTTGCGTCTGTATTACGAGTTATCGCAAGAGTCCGTTCAGGCGATTCAATTTCTGGCTCTGTGAAAGCAGTGTTTGTTTCGCCTCGAGCAGCAAGGAGTTTTTCGTAGTCTTGTCTTATTCTTTCCTTAGTTGCCTCATCAAGCGGAGTCTCTGTCGGTGTCTCAACGTATTCGGAAGCAAAACCGGAGTTCTCTTGTGGTGGTTGTTCTGGTGACATATACAAAAATATTATACCTTTTTTGCCTCGACGCTAGCGTCCTTTTTCACCGGAATACCGTGCGCCGTCAAAATGGCTTCAAACTCGGGTTGTTCGAGGGTCTCCTTTTCGATAAGCGCGGTAACAATCGCATCAAGTGCGGCTCGGTGCTTCACAATCGCGTCGTGCGCTCGTGTCTTTGCCTCCCCCACCAGACGAGCGACTTCTTTGTCGACAATCGATGCAATGTGTTCAGAATACTCTTTACCTTCAACAAAAATGCCACCGACATGTGTGCGGCCTTCATCAGAAACAAGCGCAACGGGACCAACCAAATCAGACATGCCGTAGCGTGTCACCATATCGCGTGCAATTGCGGTTGCGACTTGCAAGTCGTTGCTTGGGCCGGTGGTGGTGTCATTAAAGATAAGCATTTCGGTTGCGTAACCACCCATCGTCATCGCAAGGCGATCAAGAAATGCCTTGCTCGAGAAGAGACGATTCTCTTCGATTGGTAGCGCGAGTGTATACCCCGCGGCATGACCACGAGAGATGATTGAGATTTTGTGCACCGGATCGGCTTCAGAAAGCACCGATGCGACGAGCGCGTGTCCTGCCTCGTGATACGCAGTGATTTTCTTTTCACGGTCAGAGAGAATGTGGCTTCGACGCTCGGGTCCTAGCAACACCTTTTCAATTGAGCGAATCAAATCAAACTGCGCGACTTTTGTGCGGCTCTCGCGCGCTGCAAGAATCGCTGCCTCGTTCATCAACGACTGTAAATCAGCGCCGGAGAATCCTGGTGTACGTTCTGCGATTGTGCGAAGAACCACATCTTCTGCAAGCGGTTTCTTTCGTGCGTGAATGGCGAGAATCGCTTCGCGGTCAGAGCGATCTGGAAGGTCTAACTTTACGCGACGGTCAAATCGGCCAGGGCGAAGGAGCGCTGGGTCGAGCACGTCAGGACGGTTGGTTGCTGCCATCACAATCACCGCTTCAGACGGTTCAAAACCATCCATTTCAACCAAGATTTGATTGAGTGTTTGTTCGCGTTCGTCGTTGCCGCCGCCAACGCCGGTGCCACGTACACGACCAACCGCATCGATCTCATCGATGAAGATAATCGCTGGTGCTGCACGCTTCACGTTCTGGAAAAGATCACGAACACGCGACGCACCGACACCGACAAACATCTCAACGAATTCAGAACCAGAGATGGAGAAAAACGGAACGCCCGCTTCACCTGCAACCGCACGCGCAAGGAGCGTCTTTCCTGTGCCAGGAGAACCCATCAAAAGAACACCCTTTGGAATTCGCGCACCGATGTCCGCGAATTTTTTTGGACTCTTCAAGAAATCGACAATCTCAAGGAGCTCTTCTTTTGCTTCTTTCACGCCGGCAACGTCCGCGAACGTCACCTTCTGCTTGTCTTTTGGATCAAAGAAGCGCGCCTTCGATTGACCGAATGAAAATGCTTGCATGCCGGCCCCCTTCACCTGTCGCGTCATCATCCAAATCAAAAATCCAATGAAGATGAGTGGAATTAAAATCGGTGCAAGATTCAAAATCCAAAACCACACGCCGGATTCTTGTTTCACTTCAATCGATACACTCTGCAATTGCTCTGCGGTGACACCATACGCTGCCAACGTTTCACTTAAGCTCGCGCCATTTTCTTTTTGTGAAATCTGCTCGACGCCATCTTTGGTCGTGATGGTAAGGACATTCCCTTCGATCAAAATTGACTCAACGGTTCCCGATGCAACCTGTGAGGCCAGCGTTGAGATGCCGATCTGTGTGGTTTCGGTATTTCGCGAAAGAAATGTGTATGCGCCCGCAAGGAGGAAAAAGACGAGCACGCTATAGAGAATTGGGTTGACTCCCTTCCCTTTTGGTACACGGGGCGGTTTTGGCTTTTGTGGAGCTGGTGCTTGTGGAGGAAGTTGTCGGTTTTTCTTGGCCATAGTTTGTCCAGTATACAGGAATCTTTTACCGACCGCACAAAACGAAAGACCCACGAAAAGCGCGTGGGCTTTCGTGGGCAGGTTTTGAATCGATGGATCGCAGTCAGTGATAGCGCAGAACGCCGACTTCCAACAACGCTCTCTCGACGAGATATGAGAGGAAGGCATTGTGAGTGGGAGCGCCAGCGGCCCCGTCCAGCATCCGAATCCCCCTAATCTCATTTTCGAAGCTTCCCTCCTCCTTGCCTACGACCGGAATGCGGATGATCTCGCTGACCTTCCTCCAGTCCGGCGGAGGTGCATCTCCGGGGAGTAGCACCAGTACCCCCATTCCCTTGATGAGGACTTGAATGTTGTGTCGCGACCGTCTTGGGCTCTCCATGTGTGGCCTCCTTGTGAACAAGCTTGATGGCAGTGTATACCTTTTATTCGACGATTCAAGAAGGCGCATATTCAATCTCAATCTGATATTCTGCTTCTTATGGAACGCATCGAGAACAGAAAAGTACGTCGCGACTACACGATCCTTGAAACCATCGAGGCGGGTATCGTTTTGTCTGGAAGCGAAGTGAAATCTATTCGCGCGCACCGTGCGTCGCTCGATGGTGCGTATGTAGATGTGAGCGGTACGAAAGCAGAACTTCTCAATATGGACATCCAGCCTTACCAACCAAAGAATATGAAGGAGACGTATGACCAGCATCAGCCACGCACCCTCCTCCTCTCACGAACCGAGCTCGCCAAGCTCGCCGATATCAAGAAACAGAAGGGGTTGACAGTAGTGCCTATTTCGGTGTATAATAAAGGACGATATCTGAAGGTCTCCCTTGCGGTCGTCCGCGGTAAGAAAAAAGAAGACAAGCGAGAAAAGCTTGCGAAGCAGGCGGTAGAACGAGATATCGGCCGTTCATTGAAAAATCGTTAGAACTAAGTTTCTTTAGATACATATATTGTAAGCAAGACGACCACCAAGAGGCGGAAATCCGAAGCACGAATTTCGAAACCCGTAACA
>CAZWLQ010000017.1:9981-16262 GCA_964634615.1 uncultured Candidatus Saccharibacteria bacterium | reverse complement strand
ACCTGAACGTAGCGCGTCTACCAATTTCGCCACGTGCCCAGCGAGGGCATGGTATCACACAAGGGATATCTTACTCGAAGAGCGCAGCAGCTTCTCGGAGTCTTTCAATCCTTTTCCTTTCTTCTTCAAAACGTCGTGTCTGTTCTTCGGTAAGCGCTGCCATGTCTACTCTTGCACTTTCTTGTTCAAGCATCTCAAGTTCTTGAGCAACGGCCTCGCGAAGGGTTTCAAATTCAGATACGGGGGATTCAGGAAATTGTTCGTTCATAGTACGGGATGAGTTATGCAAGCTTGGGAAGCGTACTGATAAATTCTCGCATCTCTGCAATTCGTGCTTGGAATTGAACAATGAAAAGTTTTGTTTCGCCCGCTGTGGCAAGACCCTGACCAACCTTGGCAGCAAGCTCTAAAAGTTCGGGCTGAATCATCAGCTAAGGATAGAAAGAATCCTTGATATGTCAAAGGATAAAGCCGTACACAAGACCAGTGTTACAATGGCATGGTGAAACGCCTCCTCAATCTCTTCCGAAAGAAAAACGTCTACGAACCTCTTGTGACGGTTCGTATTTCTAAAGACGCGATTCTCCACAATATCGAGTATTTCGCGAAACTGGTTCCACAGGCGAAGCTCGCGCCGGTTTTGAAGAGCAATGCCTACGGACACGGGTTACTGGAGGTTGCGACGATTCTCAACAACCATTCGGCCGTCGCATTCTTAGTGGTTGATTCGCTCTACGAAGCCCGTGTACTTCGTGGGAAGGGAATCACCACAAATATTCTTGTGTTGGGGTATGTCCGACCAGAGGATATTCTTCGTGCAGCACAAGAGTTCAACGATGTCTCCTTCACGGCGATTTCACTCGAACACGTACAAGAACTCACATCCCGCCACTCGTATCCCGCACCTCATATCGCACTCCATCTCAAGGTTGATACCGGCATGCATCGGCAAGGTGTCTCACTCGATGAACTTTCCGAAGCGCTCTCGCTCATCAAGGGGAATAAAAACACCCTCCTTGAAGGGCTTTGCACACATCTCTGCGACGCGGACGGAGATGATCCAGCATTTACCAGGGGTCAGATTGCAGCGTGGAACAGCGCACGAGGTATCTGCGACGCGGCGCACGGTGACATCCCGTATTATCACGTCGCAGCAACAAAAGGATTTCCACTTGCAGACGAAATCAAAGCAAACGTCTTTCGTTTGGGCATCGGTCAGCACGGTGTCTCTCCTTTGAAGAATGAGAACGATTTGATACCCGCGCTCTCGTTAGAAACTGAAATCGCATCGGTGCGGAACATAC
Organism: uncultured Candidatus Saccharibacteria bacterium; assembly: GCA_964634615.1. GTDB lineage: Bacteria > Patescibacteriota > Minisyncoccia > Phycocordibacterales > EsbW-18 > EsbW-18. The sequence goes on along the minus strand of CAZWLQ010000017.1, from coordinate 14,958 downwards.
AAGCGGGAGATTCAGTTGGATACAACAACACGTTTACTGCGACGAAGGACATGACCATCGCAACAATCCCCGTTGGTTATTTTGAAGGCATTGACCGACGACTCTCAAACAAAGGATCAATGCTCGTACGAAATACCGAGTGTCCAATCATCGGACGCGTCTCGATGAATATGAGTTCAATCGATGTGTCGAATGTTCCCAATGTACAAGCGGGAGAGCGGGTGGTTGCGATTTCAAATGATCCGACGGCAAAAAACTCTGTGGCGAATATCGCGGCACTCTGTGAAACTATTCCATACGACATTCTCGTTCACATCCCATCACATTTGAAGCGCATTGTGATATAGTCGCACCAGGTTATAACCGAAAACTACCACATGGAGGAATATCATCATGAGCGAAGCGCTGGCTGTTGCAAGACCCGACGAGTGGGCTGCACTCATCGAGCCAACCTCGGTAAGCATCTGTGGGAGCTCGCACGTCAAGCTTTTCGGCCGGGCAAGTGATCTCGGCCGAATCGCCGACCAGGAGACGCGACAACGCATGGCGACGCATCTGTCGCACTGCGGCGTGAGGCGTATTTTCGCAGTGAACGGGGAGGAGTTCAACGCCGAACTCGTTCTTGCGGATCCGAGCTTTTTTCCTCATCACGACAAGCACGCTGGTATTGATATTTTCTACGGCGTGCATGCCGACGCCGTCGTTGGGTTAAGGCCTGGCGATGCCTTCTGGCTTCGTTCGGCCGACTGTCCGACGGTTGTGATGGAAGCCGGTGACTTGGTTCTGGTGATGCATGCGGGTCGGGACTCGTTGGTGACACGGCACTGGTTGCAGGGGAAGGGGCATCTTGTGAACCGTCCGGGCGTAGTAGAGCGCGCCACGGCATTCATTAAGACGCCGATCGGTGAAGCAAGTGCCTGGATTCTCTGTGGTATTGGGCGGGGAAGCTTCCTGCATCCTCACGATCACCCAACCTACGGAGATAGCAATAAGGCACTCTACGAACACATCACCAAGCGCTGGGGGCACTCCACCTTCGTTGGAACTTCCCGCGGACTCTCGCTCTCGATGCCCGATCTGATCGAATCGCAACTCTTTGAGTTCGGGTTCGCTGCGTCAGTGGTTGCATCAGCATGGGACGGTGTCGATACTGCAACCGACAGACGAACCAACAACAGCGAGTTCACGTGGTGGAGCGCATCACGGGGAGACAAGGACAGGAATCACGTCGTGGTCTACCGTCCCCTCGAGACGTAGTGAAGATGGTTTTCGGTTCCGGTTCTTCTCGAATGCCGCCTGTTGTTAGGGCGGCCTTCTTTTTTAAAAATGTTCGTGGGTTTCTTTCCAGCGATCCATACCGTCGTGAACGTGTTCCGCATCAAGGCGACCAAGTGACCTCAAGAGTTTGATGTCGCGGTTCCACACGTTACCATCAAAGAACTCGAGCGCTTCAAAATTGGTTTTGTAGAGCGCCTTCTCTCCATACACGGTGCCGACATAAAAATATTCCTTTCCTTCTTGTTTCGCAGTGCGAGCGGCGTCGAGCATCAACCACATGCCAAGTGATTTGTATGCATACTCCAAATCATAAAACGAGAACCAAAAGTGACTCATGGTCACATCGTTCACCATGAGCGCATAGCCAACTATCCGAGTGTCGTTGGTCTCGTAGACATCGATATGTGTAATAAATCCGGCGTCGAGGATTGTTCGGAGACGCTCTTCGGGCATCACGCCTTCGCCGTGCCGTTTCAAAAAATAGTCAGCACAAAATGCGAGAAATGTTTTGTCATTCGTATCAAACTCTTCGATTGGAATTGATCGTTTAGTAAATTGTCCATCAAATTGTTTTGCGATACGACGATTCTCGCTCGAGAAAGAAAAATCAGCGAGTCGGACACGTGCGCTTCGCGCGAGATAGCACGTTCGCTTCACACCTTTGGTGCCAGAATAGGGGAGAAAACCTTCCGCATAGACATCTGCGAAAGAGTCAGCGTCTTCAACTTCTGCATATTCGCAGTATCCAAACGAATAGGTTTTATAGGAATGTGCAAATTCGCTTTTGAAAATCTTCATGGGAATGCTGCGCTAGAATGGGAATTTCTCTTCAATCATCTTTGGAATTGATTCGACCAGTCCGTCCATTGGGCCTGAAGTGAGCATGAGTACGATATCGTTTGGCTCGACGATCTCTTCAAGTCTCGAGAGACATTCTTCAGGTGTATTGATCGGCACAGCTTGCGCACCTGATGCGCGAACGCGTTCGACAATCTCTTCGTGGCTTGCTTGATCATGATTGCCGACGCCGATCGTTGCAGGGTGATAGATAAGCGTGATCGCCGCATCGGTGAAAATGTTGTCGTACCAATGGAGCATTGCACGGTTGCGCCAGCTAAACGTGTGTGGCTCAAAGACGATCACAAGACGTCGATCGGGGAAGTGCGCTCGGATTGCGGCAATTGCCGCTCTTGCTTTATCAACCGACGAGCCGTAACCGTCATACACCGGAACCTGTGAGCGTTCAGTTTTTTTCTCCAACCGTCGTGCAACACCTTTGAACGCGGCGACACCTCGTACGAATTCTTCAGGTGTAAGAATATTTCGACCGATCAAAAATGCAGCAGCACCGACGATGTTTTCGATATTGTGATCACCAAGGAGACTTGTGGTAATGGTGCAGATGTTCTCACTGTTTTTGGTGATGACCGCGGTCGTCATTTCTCCACGAGTGATATCGCGTGCGCTCCAGACAGGATTTCCATGAGCGTGAAGCCCATAGGTGATTGTTTTTTCTTGGTGAGGTTCAACTAGTTCAGCGACGCCGCCCGCGTTGATGCACGCGGTGATGGTGCCGTTCTCTGGAACGTGCGATAGCAGCTCTTTGAATGGAGCAAGATAGCTTTCGTGGGTAGGGAAAACGTTGACGTGGTCATGCTCTCCTGCAATGAGCATGATGTTGTCAGCTCTGAAATGGAGAAACTTCGAGCGCTTATCGATTCCGGATGTCGGATACTCATCAGCTTCAACAACAAAGAATCGTCCTTTGCCCAAATGTGATGCAAGACCACCGCCAACTGCCTCGCCCGTGGCCGGGCTATGGCCGAGGGGGGGAGCGCCGGTGAACCAGCTCGGATCTTTTCCGTTCTCGGCAAGACATCGTGCAAGGAGTGAACTCATCGTCGATTTGCCGTAGCTGCCGACAACGAGGATTGTTTCTTGATCACGTGAAATATCAGCGAGCAGTTCAGCAAATGTTGTGACCGGAATATTGTGCTCGCGCGCGTACACAATCTCTTCATTGTCAGCGAGCTTTGCGCTTCCGCCGCCAACAACAAGATCAACATCAGAAGGAATGTTTGAAGTAGAGAAGCTGTCAGCAAAAGGGATGCCGTGTGTGGTGAGATATCCTTTGATCGGCTCGTAGCAGCCAGCGTCGGAGCCGGTGATCGACCATCCTTTTTCTTTGAGAAGGATTGCGGTGGCGCTCATACCAACCCCACAGATGCCCACAAAATGTGCCTTTTTCATCGGGTGAATTGTAGCACAGGGCGCTTTTCTTATATGAAATGTGAAAGCGCCGTCCCGGAGTGCGGGACGGCGCGGTGGTGCAGGTGAGCAGAATCTACCAACTCTTGCCGTAGAGGGCGGCGTAGTTCCCGGTCCCGACGAACTCGTCACTCATCCCAGTGACTCCGTCAAACCCCGGCATCCCGGCGACGCCCTGGATTCGACTTCGAGCAGAGGTTAAGTTCAACTTGATGTAGTGAGACCGCCGGAACTCGTATTCCCAGCTGAAACTCAATCCTCCCAGGTCGTGGTCGTCGATGAGGGAAGCGACGCCTCCTCCGCAGAACTCTTGCGTCCAGGTGCGGAGACATACAAACATCTCAGCACGCAACGCACATGAGTCGAACGCTTCTCCTACGAAGCAACCGTAGAGGAGTCCGACACCCACGGAGCCACTCTTTGAGAAATCGTACTGAGACCGCCCTGTGATGTTGTAGGACGATCCATCAGTCTGCTTCTTGGAGGCGTTGCTACCCCCAAGAAGAAGCTTGCTTCGGGTGTGAGCGGTGTTGTACCCCAGCTCCACGTTCGCCAAGGGGCCGATATCGTAGCCACTCCCACCAACCAGGCCGAAATTGATGCGGCTGGAGAACCCGATTGGGCGCCCCTGCAAGCCCAGTTCCTGCGCGTTGGCCGGCGACGTGCCGAGACACAGGAGGGCGATGGCGACTGCGGCAAAAATCTTGCTGCGAGACATGGCGTGTTTCCTTTCTCCCTCCCGGGAGAATACCTGCGTTTGTGTTCTATCCTGACGAGCACTCTACACTTCTTTTGACGGAGCGTCAATCAAATTGCTTTTTGATGGTTCGACGGTACACTGGCCTTCATGCAACCCGCCACCCTCTACGTCATCGGAACTCCAATTGGAAATCTTGAAGATGTGACCTTCCGCGCCGTTCGTATTCTCAAAGAGGTGAACGTCATCTTTTGTGAAGATACACGCGTCACAAAACGATTGTGTGAAAAGTATGATATCCCGACCCGATTGATGTCCTTGAACGCGCGCACCGAGCGTGGCAAGGCAAAACTCGTCGTAACAATCCTTTCTGAAGGGAAGGATGTGGCGCTGGTATCTGATGCAGGGACGCCTGGCATCTCTGATCCGGGAGGATTCGTGGTTATGCATGTGCGCGAAGAGAAGCCTGACACAAAGATCGTCGCAATCCCAGGTCCGTCGGCGCTTACCGCAGCACTTTCGATTGCAGGCATCACCGAAACAGAATTTTTGTTCCTCGGATTCCTTCCGCACAAGAAAGGACGACAGACATTGCACAAAGAGATTGCAGAAACAGAGCGCGCGGTGGTGATGTACGAATCTCCGCACCGCATCATCAAACTCTTGGGCGAACTTAATGAATTCGGATCGGCGGAACGAAAGGTCTCGATTGCGAGAGAGATCACGAAGATCTT
>CAZWLQ010000017.1:0-9881 GCA_964634615.1 uncultured Candidatus Saccharibacteria bacterium | reverse complement strand
GCGCGATCGATGTCCTCGGGAGCAAGCATCGAGAGACGCTTGTGCAGTCTGCTTCGGGTCTCGCCGTGCAGACCTGCTTCCACAAGCGCGTTCAGAACCGCGCCTCGGATCGATACGTGCACCTCTTGAGGTGGCGCCACACGCGCCGCCGTCCCTTGTCCTACACGCATGCAGTTTCCTCCAGGGTTGAACTGTTTTTGTACTGTCTACCGACACACTAACATAGTCTCGCAATCTTTGTCACATGGACTCAAAATTTTGGAAAAACACCGCACGCTCTGTATACTTCCGTATACGCATGGAACAACTGAAGCGGCACAAACACAAAGGCATTGTTGGTGCAGGAGCGCTCGCGCTTCTCATTGTTGTTTTTGTTGCACTTCCTCATGTTGGCGCATCAACGTATTCAAAAGGCGACAAGAGCGTCCTTGATATTTTGCCAATCTTAGAAAAGCCAAAAGTCCCCGAAGTCGCGCATATCGAAACGCCGGAGTCGGTGAAGACCATCTACATGTCGCAGTGTGTGGTCGGAACTCCGTCTTTCCGTGACAAGTTAGTTGCGCTCGTTGACGAAACAGAATTGAATTCGATTTTAATCGATATTAAAGATTTCACGGGACGCATCGCATTCACCACTGACAATCCTATACTTGCTGATTCGGTCTCTCCCGACTGTGGTGCGCGAGACATGAAAGAGTTCATCAAGCTCCTTCACGAAAAGAATATCTATGTGATTGGGCGCATTACGGTTTTCCAAGATCCCTACTATACAAAACTCCACCCAGAACTCGCGGTGAAGAAAGAATCCGATGGCACCGTGTGGAAAGATTACAAAGGATTGTCGTTCATTGATGTCGGCGCGCATGCCTACTGGGACTACGTCGTTGAGCTCTCCAAAGAAAGCTACCGTATTGGATTCGACGAAATCAACTACGACTACGTGCGCTATCCATCAGACGGCAACATGAAGGACATCGCATTTACACTTTCGGGTGGAAAGCCGAAAGCAGACGTGCTCGAAAGCTTCTTTGCCCATCTCTATGCCGAACTCTCCGAACCATTTGATGATTTCGATGAGTCGCCGGCACTGTCGGTGGATCTTTTTGGCTACACCACCACCAACACCGATGACTTGGGTATTGGCCAGGTGATTGAGCGCGCGCTTCCATACTTCGACTACGTGATGCCGATGGTGTACCCGTCCCACTACAACTCTGGATTTATCGGCATCACAAAACCTGCGACACAACCATACGAGATTGTTAAATATTCAATGGATACCGCGGTGCGACGTGCACGTGTGATGAGCGATTCTTTGACATCAAACAGCACATCGACCGATGTTGTTTTGGCACGAACGCAAGCGAAGAAGGGACGAGGGGTCATTTCTCCCGATCAGCTCCGCCCCTGGCTCCAAGACTTTGATTTGGGCGCAACGTACACACCGGAGATGGTTCGCGCACAGATGCAAGCAACCTACGATGCGGGGCTCGACAGTTGGGCTCTGTGGGATGCGGGTAACACGTACACAAAAGCGGCACTCAATACTGACAGCATTCCTACGTCATCAACCAGCGAGTAACGTCGGTTGAGGTTGACGAATCAAAAATATTTTGGTATAAATAGCTTCAGAAAATAATCGTCGCTTGACGTTTCTTCCATACAACGAAGCAAGCAGCAATCCCAAGGAGGTCGAATGACGGTCAAGGCAATACCTCTCGAAAGGAGTGCGCTTTCAACGCACGAGATTCACGACGAGGTGCAGAGACATGCAAGAATCCTCGTGAAGAAAATCCAAGGGGAACTCGATCACTGGGGACGGTTCTTCGTCCCACTTGACGGCGTATCCATCAAAGAGGAAACACTCGACATCCTCGAGGCGACATTCCTCAAGGGCGGGTACGAGGTGAGGCGACACAGGGAACTCAATTCGATGGAGTTTCGGGTTCGTCCGGAGCTCAACGTCGGCGTTCGCAACAATCATTCGGAGGTGAAGAAGTGACTGAACCGATGCTTTCCGAACAACCACAAACCTTTGTCATGAAGGAAGGTGTAGTCATCCAGTACCACAGGGGATGGCTCAACTTCTTTTCTGGTGACGAGAAGAACCTCAAGTTCGAACCTGTGGAGCCCCTGTGGGTAGGAGTCAAAACCACTCCCGCGGAACTCGCGGGGGTGGACATGATGGCTCGGGCTGCCGCTCATCCCTACGGCTACACGGCAACGCTCTTCGACGACTCAAATGACTGCAGGAAGTATCGGGTGACGTCGCGCGTACGGGTGTCTCATGGGTAAGTCCAAGAAGTCGGCACGGAAGCCCTTGAGGTTGAGAGCGATTCTCGACGTCGACTCCATTGCGAACGACGGCCTCGATCTGGAGGCCCTTCCCCTGGAACTTCGCCGAAAGATTCGCGAGGGCGGAGACGTCGAGCATGACGACTTGATTCCGCCCACCATCTCGGTTGAGGTGGCTGCGGGTCAGGACTGGGTGTTCGTCCGACTCAAGGTCGGACTCCATCTGTGTCGTGAGGCCGGCGACGAGTAGTTCTCAAGTTTCAAAGGGCGACCAACGCTCCGACGCAGATTCTTGCGCCGGGGCGGTCTTCTTTTCCTTTTTGCATATCGTATACTGAATACTGACACCACGACGCTCTTTACTCGGATGAACTACGATCCACATCGAATCACCTATATCGGCGAGACAGACTTCCGCAACAAGCGGGTCAAGTTTGGCATCAAAGCACAAGACCGCACACGCCACGTCTATGTCATCGGAAAGACCGGCACCGGTAAGTCAACGCTTCTCGAGAACATGGCGGTGCAAGATATCCAAAACGGGGAAGGGTTCGCGTTCCTCGATCCACACGGAAAAACTGCTGACCTTCTCCTCGATTACATTCCGGAGCATCGCGTGAACGACGTTCTCTATTTCGCCCCGTTCGACCTCGCAAACCCAGTGTGCTTTAACGTGATGGAAGATATCGGTCCCGACACAAGACACTTGGTAGCAGCGGGCTTGATGTCCGCGTTCAAGAAGATTTGGGTTGATGCGTGGAGCGGTCGTATGGAGTACATTTTGAATAACACGATTCTCGCTCTCCTTGAGTTCCCAGGGTCAACGCTTCTTGGAATCAATCGCATGCTCGCGGACAAAGCATTCCGTCTCGCGGTCGTGTCGCACGTGACCGACCCGGGAGTACGCGCGTTTTGGGAAGATGAGTTCGCGAATTACACCGAACGATTCGCTGCCGAAGCAACACCCGCAATCCAAAACAAGGTTGGACAATTCACCGCAAACCCTGTCATTCGCAACATCATCGGTCAGCCAAAATCCACCTTCAACATCAGACAGATGATGGATGAGCGAAAAATTATCATCATCAACCTCTCGAAAGGACAAATCGGTGAAGACTCCGCGAATCTCCTGGGTTCGATGTTGATTACGAAAATTTATCTTGCGGCGATGTCTCGCGCGGACCGTCGAGAAGAGGATCTCGCAAAACTTCCAAACTTTTACCTCTACGTGGACGAATTCCAGTCGTTCGCGAACGAATCATTTGCGAACATTCTCTCTGAAGCGCGAAAATACAAACTGAACTTAACGATTGCGCACCAATACATCGAGCAGATGTCCGAAGAGGTGCGCGCGGCGGTCTTCGGCAACGTCGGCACCATGATGACCTTCCGTGTGGGCGCAACCGACGCGGAATACCTCGAGAAGGAATACGCCCCTGCATTCACCGCAGAGGATTTGGTGAATCTTGGCTTTGCGCAAATTTATTTAAAATTGATGATTGACGGCATGGCATCGTCGCCATTTTCTGCGCACACGATGGTCCCAATCGAGCGCCCGCACATTTCGTATCGTGACGTTTCAATCGGTCGCTCTCAAGAACAATTCTCACGACCACGCGAGCAGGTTGAAGAGCAAATCATTGGTTGGTATAAAAAATCATTTGAAAACAAGAAAGAGGGAGATGATGCTCCTCCAAAAGAACGTCCGCGAGAAAAAAGCGAACGAAGCGACGCGCGTCCATCGCGTGATGGGGGAAACCGTGATCAAGGACGCACGCAAGGACGAAGTGCCCCTCGTCCGCCCGAACAGCGCTTCGACGCCCCGCGCGAGGCGAGAAAGCCAGAGCGTTCAGCACCGGATCGTGAAGCAGAGCTTCGTCGGGTTGTTTCACTTGAGCGCTTGAAAGCCAACGAAAATAAAAAGAAGAGCAAGGGTCCGACGGAGGAGCGATTGACCGACCTTCGTGACGCGCTCGCAGCGGTATTGCAAAAAAGTGAACAGATTTCTGATGATTTGAAAGATGTTGCACCGAAACGCGAAGCGACGCATCCGCCGACACAGGAAAGAGTAGTGCCACGAGAAGACAACCGACCAAAAACCCACGTGGTGCAGAAGCCAGCAGCTCCACAACCAACAACCAACAAACAACAACCAACACCCAATAACTCGAATCCTGCACCTCGCGACCCGCATCCCGCAACTCGCAACCCGCATCCCACGCCTCGCAACCCGCAACCCGCATCTCATACACCACAACCCGAACCAAAGATTCCTGAAGTGCCGAAGGAAGTTCTCCAGAAGCTTTTTGAAAAAGAGTCGCGGACAGACGCGGACAGGACGCCGAAAAACGCGGAATAGTTTTTATCCGGTCTTTATGGTGTGTCTGCTACTGTGCGCGTATGCGTACAGTTATTTTTTCTTCCGCGGTTGCGCTCCTCTTCGCTATTCCTCTATTTGCGAACGCATCCGTCTTTATTAACGAGATCGCATGGATGGGCACGGCACTCTCTGCAACCGATGAATGGATAGAGCTCATGAATGATGGTCCCGACACGGTGTCGCTCACCGGATGGAAACTTGTTGCGGACGATGGCGCGCCGTCAATCTCCCTTTCAGGAAATATTCCTGCCGGTGGATATTACCTTCTCGAACGTACCGACGACCAAAGCGTTCCTGGTGTTGCCGCCGATAAAATCTACAGCGGAGATTTAGGAAATGTCGGCGAGACACTCCGAGTGCTCGATGGCGAGGGCGTCGTAGTCAGCGTGCTTACCAGTGGAGCGAATTGGGAAGGGCTTGGTGGTAACAATACGACAAAAGACACGCCGCAACGGCAGGGAGATGGTGGCTGGATTACAGGTGTCCCAACGCCGAAAACGACCAACACCACAATTGCCAGTGAAACGCCAGGAGAGGTTGCCGGCACGAGCACCACACAGGCAACGTTAAAGAAAAAAGTTGTAACGGGTGGATATAAACAAGTAGTGTTTGCGTACGGGGGAGAGGACGCAATCGGCATCGCCCGCGCCGCACTTCAATTTGAGGGATATGCCGTTTCAGACAAAAACGTTCGATTGAGTGCCGCGCACTATGAGTGGTCGTTTGGCGACGGCGGAAAGGGAAAGGGCAAGGAGGTGGCGCATGTGTATGAAGAGCCCGGCACGTACACCGCGGTTCTTCGAGTGTCAGGTGATAGTCAGCGCTCAAAAGATAAAGTGCTTGTGACAATTCTTCCTGCGCAGGTGAATATCGTTTCAAGAAAGTCTGGAGAGCGCGGATATGTCGAGATCAAAAATGGCACCAATGAAGACATCGATTTGTCAGGGTGGAGGTTAGCGGCGCTTCGTCTTCGATCCGCACTCAAAGATGCACTGTTTGTGATGCCTGACGCAACAGTGATTACCGCCGGTGGTTCGGTCAAATTCTCGTCAAAAATAACAGGCGTTGTTTTTGACGACGAAGACACGGTTGTTTTGGAATACCCTTCAGGTGCTCGAGTTGAGACTGAAGAAGTGCAGTCCATCGGCTCCGAAGAAATAGAGTAATTTCTTCTATGCTCCTCTACATTCTCGAAACACTTCTCTGTGCGCTTCTTGGTGTCGAAATTATATTTCTTTTGCGTTATCTTCGGCGTGATGCGTTAGGTGATCCGAACGTTTCCGATGCAGCATCGTATACCATCATTGAGGTAACACCGCGCGAATACAAGTGAAGTTGTGGTAGTATTGCGCTCATGGAAAAGGGCGTTTGCATCATCAGTATTGATTACGAGCACGCGTGGGGCGTCTCGGACAAAAGAAATACGCCGGAAAATCTAACACGCATACGAAATGAGGCGTCCATCACGGAGCGCCTGATTACACTTTTTGAAAAATACAGCATTCCTGCAACATGGGCAGTCGTTGCTAAACTGCTTGAAGAGCGAGTGGATACCGATAGTGCGTGGAGTGATACCAATGGCTTCATCAAGCGAATTCAGAAATCTTCTGCCGGTCACGAAATCGGCAGTCACTCGTACGCGCATATCCTCTACGACACAGTCGATGATTCGGGAGCAACCGTTGATATTGGGAGTGCAAAACTTTTGCATGAGAAACATGGTCTCCCGTTCAACTCGTTTATATTTCCGCGAAACAGGGAAGCGCATCACGCCATTCTAAAAAATCACGGCATCACATCGTTCCGTGGACGAAGCCGCCTCTGGTACTACTTTTTACCCTACCGTTTGTGGGCGCTTGGTCGTGGTATTGATTACTGGCTTCCAACCGCAAAGACCGTGATGCCCGAACGGCATCCAAGCGGCCTCATCAATATTCCTGACAGTTTGCTTCTGGTATCGAGGAAGGGTATTCAGAAGATTCTTCTACCAGCCCAAGCGGTACGAAAGTTTGTATGGGGGATTCGTGCTGCAGCGAAGCAGAAAAAGATATTTCACCTCTGGTTTCATCCATCAAACTTCTCATACGATACCGACACACAATTTGATATTTTTGAAAATATGCTGAAGCACCTTGCACGTGCACGTGACGAAGGAGCGATTGAAGTGATGACGATGGGCGCGTGTGCGGAGCGATATGCACAAACAAACCATGGAGAATAATTTTAGAGAAATCACTGATGTAGGTGAGTGGAGCGCTCTCGTCGAGAATCGCTCGCCCTTTCTCACGCGTGCGTGGGAAGGAGCACTTACGGAAGCGTTTCCGTACCTACGATTTCGCTATTTTCTCTACAGAAATGACTACGCGGTTCGATTTGCGGAAATAAACGGACGACTCACCACAACGCTTTTTTCTGATGGTGGAGATGTTGTATCGCTTCGGGGAACACAGCTTCCGCTCGCTGACTTCAAGGGTGACGTGCTGGCATGTTTTGGTAATGCCATCACCCTTCGCGTTCATGAATATTTTTGTCCGGTCACACAATCCGAAGGAATCGAAACGGACATCACCGATTTTCAGGTTGCACTTGCCGATTTCAATATCGCAGCTCTTCGCAAGACGCTCCGACATATCGTTGAAGAGAAACTTCCGGCAGGTGCATTGATTCGATCAATGGTTCCAAGCGATCTTGAGGCGGTGTACCAACTCTATCTGTCTACGATGCGAAACGCGCGCGCATTAGCACTTCCATTCGAGGCCTTCAAACGATTCTCTCAAGAAGACGTCTTTGTCCTTGTTGTTGATGGCACCCTCCGAGGAGCGTCGGTGTTCTGCTCATCAGGAAAACACGTTCATTATTTCATCAGCGCACTTGATGGTGTAGGAAAAAAATACCGTGCTGCACACCATCTTCTTTTTTATGCCCTGAATCACTACAAAGAACAGGGAAAGGAGTACGCATTTCTCGGTGGCGCAAATAATGCTTCTGCACTCAAAGTCTTTAAAGAAGGATGGCGCGGAATTCCACATCCTCTCTATACAATTGCAGCTGCAGCAACTCGAAAACGTGCACAACGCTCCAGTCTGCGTGCACTTTGGAGGTGCATTCCTCTCTCACTTCTTGCCAAAGCCACGAAACTCATTGGGAAGAGAGTGTTTTAGAGAAATATTGACGTTTCTTATTTTGGAACGTATAATGTTCTCAGACAGTACGTTGAGAACTACGCGTGGTCACCACAGCTTAAAGTGCCTTGAAATTAGGGCTTTCTAAGCTGTGGTGAAAGGTCAGCCACCTGCGCATTTCGCGTCAGGAACGGAAGCCCCACAGTAAGGAGAAGTTTCATGGGCAAGGTCAGTCGTGAACAAGCAGTAGCGCTCGGCGCGGCTCTCATATCGAACATCGACTGGAGCCAGCTCGACGCCAACGAAGCGCAGGCCGTCATCGATGGCAACGGCGGCGAGATCACGAAGTTCGTGAAGAACTGCGGACGGATGATCATCAAAGTGGCCAAGGCACTCTGGCAGTCCCTCACGTCGGTCGGCAAGACTGGCGAAGAGTGGATCACCCGCCTCGATGGCAAGGGCTTCCGTGTGGGCGACCACGCGAAGAAGCTCCTGCGTAACGCGGCGTTCACCACCACGACTGGCACGGTCTACGATCTCGTCGTCATCAAGGGCGAGGAGTTCACGACCGACGCTGATCGGACGAACGAAAATGTCCGTGCCGAGGCAAAGCGCCGCGGCTACCTGACCCCGCCCATCGAGGTCGCGCCCTTGCTCCGCGAATCGATCACCGACAAGGAGATCGAGGAGATGGGATCCTACGCCCTCATCGTCATGCACGAGCCCGTCGCTGACGTGGCTGGCGGCCTCGACCTGCTCGGTGTCAGCCGGTACGACGGCGGTCGGCGGCTGAACGCCTACATCGGCTACCCGCAGGAACAGTGGTTTCACGGCTTCGGCTTCGTGTTCCTCGCTCCTCGCACCACGTAGTTTTCTCCACGGGCACTCTCGCCTAAACATCTCCGCAATTCAGCGGGCGCCTCGACTTCGGTCGGGGCGTTTTTAATTTATGGCCCGCTGAGGTGTTGCCTCAGCAAATACAACACAAATTTAGCTGGCAGCAACTATCTGTGACACCTCACAAATGTATGTATCGCGTTCGGTTTCAGTTTGTATATGCCACATCGGTACACAGATTGTATGCTGTGCAGCTTCGTTTGTATTTGGGAACTTATCTCGTTTAATGTGTGCAGCACCCTCCTTCGCTGAAGCTTCGGAGGCCACGTCGATGATGGGGTGATTCCAAAGGCGCTCGGCGATGATGCCGTTTTTGAATAATCGCCACTGTGCGGTGTGCGGATCGCTCACACGGATCGGGTAACAGTATCCGCCGTTCTGTGATGATTGATTGAGCGCGTGACCAAGATATCGTCGTGACCAACGTCGCATGTGTGCGAGACCGTTCCATGCAGGCGCGTGAGAACCTTTTTTATTTCGTGAGAAAAGAAGCCGGAGATATGTAATGACTGCAGTGTTGAACCAAAAGAGCTTCTTCACATCTTTGATTGCAGTGATGGTGAGCGTTGGATGTCCAAGTGTACTTGCAGAAACGTGACCTTTAGGAATTATCGCAAGCCCACCATCGGGAACAGGAAGCGTTTTTGAGAGACTGTAGTAGCGCGCGTCACCATCGATGCGATCGATTGGTGCTGTGGGAAGTGCTACATGCGCCCAGTCTTCGATGACGACCGTTCCGCGATTGCGGAGCGATTCAATGATTGATGCGTTCGGAAGTTTTCCGTATGTTGCAACGATGAGCGCAGCATCGCACGAGGTTTCGTACGCGCTTTCGATCGGTTGATAGGTGAGCGGGTCGATATCAAGAAAGACGGGCGTGATGTGGTAGTGCTCAAGTACCGGCAAGAGGTTGTCGCAGAGATATGCGGGCACTGCCATGCGCTTGTGCTCGAGTCCGAGCGTCTCGATGATGAGCGCGAGTGCCGATCGGCCTGAGTCGGTCAATGTGATATCATGGCCTGGAAACAAGGCCAAAAGGCGGGGTTCGGGGTCAGGCGAAGCAACAAAAAAGTTCCTGATGTATCTCCTAAAAGAAATTGTAGGATGAAACGTGATCATAGAATCGTAATGCCGGTTTTACACTATCTTCCCGTACTGGGAGGTTTTGAAGTCTTCCTCAAGAACAT
>CAZWLQ010000016.1:0-17520 GCA_964634615.1 uncultured Candidatus Saccharibacteria bacterium | reverse complement strand
CCCCGACGACTGCCTCGAGCGGTGAGCGCGCTCCCAACCGAGCAAGAGGTCGTTGAGATGTTTGACGGCGTCTCGGCGGTCGCGGGCGAAGCTTCTGGGCCCAAGCCCCCTCGTCCAAGGATTCAGAGTGTCTGGTGGGCTGATTGCGGCATTGATTCGCGCTCAAACCCTCGTCCCCGTGTTCCGGGTACGCAACTCCCCGAGCGAACGGCGGTGCCCGACGCTCCCGAGAGTCATCCGGCGATTGTGAGTTCCTAAGCTGACAGCGTCTTCTCTCATTCCCACCCAGCCTGCGCTTCGCACGCTGGGTGTTTCTTTTTTATTCCAACATTCTGCAGAATTAGAGAACGCTGTTTTGTTTGACAGAAGGTAGGCGCGAGTGCATTATCGTCTCAAATTGTTCCCCCTTAACGATGCCCCTTCGAAAGGAGTCTGACGTGAAGAGTTTCTTGCCTGTCAGTGTGTTTGGTCTTCACCAAGTTGGTCTTCTGGTTCTTGCTGGGTGTGGCTCTGGCCACCACAAGAGACGGGCCTCGAGAGATCTTGCGGTGGATATCAGGACATCTCTGTATCATGGCGGAGTTGCTGCTGCTGAGGTTGTGCGCGCGGAGCGAGCTTCGAACCATCGTTATGTGGTCGAACTCGTTGACCGCACGACAAACCCCGATAACCCTCTTGTCATAACGTATCTCGTCGACCTTCGGCATCGTGCGCCGGCTCTGACGAAAAGCGGCTTCATCCGAAGAGCAAGTTTCATCTCGAGTGCCCGTCTTCTCAACGAGCAGCCGAAGCCCCAGATGGTTCGCCCATCCCCGAGCATCTACACCCGACAACAATGCTTTCGAGGGAGTCGTCGGTAAATCCTCGCCCAGCGTGCGCTTCGCACACTGGGTGTTTCTTTTTTTGTGTCTTTTCCTATACCCTATCCTCTATACCCTAACGCCGTTTTCATGTCCGGACACAATAAATGGAGCCAAATTAAAGAAAAGAAGGGCGCGACCGATGCGCAACGGAGCAAAATCTTCACCAAGCTCGTAAAGTTGATTCAGGTGGAATCACGTCTCGCAAAGGGCGACCTCAATTCTCCGTCACTCAAAGCGGCAATTGATCGTGCGCGTCGCGAGAATATGCCGAAAGACAATATTGAGCGCGCGATTAAAAGCGCGACCGAAAGCGCTGCGGACGAGAAGGTTGTCTACGAAGCGTACGGTCCAGGCGGATGTGCCTTAATCATCGAAGGGTTGACTGATAGCAAGAACCGCACGTCAGCGGAAATAAAACACCTCCTTTCGAAAAATGGCTACGAGCTCGCAAACCCCGGCTCTGCGATGTGGGCATTCAATAAAACGAGCGAGGGGTTTGAACCGACAACCACCGTTCCCCTCTCCGAAGACCAGTGGAAGGAGCTCACGCTCTTGCTTGAGCAGATCGAAGAACATCCGGATGTGCAGAATGTTTTTATCAATGCTGAATAGTATGCTGGCGCTTGGCATCGATCCTGGATACGACCGATTGGGCATTGCACTTCTCTCTGGTGATGCATCAAAACAAACATACGTCCATTCGGAATGCTTCACTCCAGCAAAGGGGGAATTTATTGATCGCTTATATTCTGCGGGAGAAAAAATTCGTGAGGTGATTGCGATGCACAAACCAGACTCACTTGCGATTGAATCTTTGTTTGTTACCAACAACCAAAAAACTGCGATGCGTGTTGGCGAACTTCGGGGTGTCATTCTATATGAAGCGCGTCGCGCAGGACTCTCTGTCGCTGAATACGGGCCGTCCGAAATAAAACTTGCGGTGACCGGCTACGGTAAGAGTGATAAAGAGAGCGTCACTGATATGGTGAAGCGTTTGGTGAAAATTCCTGACTCCTCAAAACGACTTGATGATGAGTACGATGCGCTTGCGATTGCCATCACGCACCTTGCGTGCAACAAAAAATAGTTTTGTGTTTTTATTTTCTGTCTTTTGTATTTGTATTAAACACAGGAGCGAGTTCTGAATCTTTGGAAAACTCACGGAGACTGCGAAGTCGAGTGTGAGTGTGGTGCGAGCATGCAACAACGCGTATTTCCAAAGATTGCAGGGCGAGCGACCGCTATCCACAGGTTTATTTTTCCTTTATTGCATGTGGGTATAGTTTTTGGTACAAAGATGACGCACGGACGAAAGCTCGTGCGCTCACTACGACATTACGAGGATATTTAAAGCATATAGGTACCATGAATGACATATTCATGTCAGACATACTTTTAGACGAAGATACGGGGGTCGAAGAAGAAACTGCGGAAGACGAGTCGGAAGAAACCGATTCTGACGAGACAACAGGATTCGGTGAGGACGAGGGAGATGAGTTTGAAGAAGCAGCGTAACGAATAAAAATACCCCCGCGTTGCGGGGGTATTTTTATTTCTTCTTTCGGCGAAGGACGATTTTAATGAATCGGTGCTTGCCAAGCTTCAATGAAATCGGAATGGTGATTTTTTGTTTTGGATCGGTAATCTTTTCACCTGTCGTAAGGTTGCGCACGCCACCACCCACGACCAGTCGTCTGAACTCTGACTTTGATGGGAGGAGTTTGTGTTCGTGCACAATCGCTTCAAGGTCGTTGCCGGAATCTGCAGGAATTTCGGTAAGCGCCTCTTCCTTAACGTTTCCTTGTGCAAAGAGTGCTTCAAATGTTTGATGTGCTTTTTCTGCGGCCTTCGCCCCGTGGTACATCCTGACGAGCTCTGTTGCGAGAATCACTTTGATGTTTTTTGGATTCTCACCTGCATTTAATCGTGCGCTGTATTCCTGGACAGTCTTAAGCGGCACGCGGGTTGCGATTTCAAAATGAGAGATGATTGCACCATCAGGAATTCGCATCGCCTTCGCATACATATCATCTGGTGTGTCCAAGAGGTTGATGGTATTACCCATACTCTTACTCATCTTCTTCCCTTCCCCATCAGTAATGTAGCGGAGCACCACCACATCTTGTGACTCCTGACCGGCATGTGCTTGAAGCGTTCGTCCTGCCAGAAGATTAAAGCGTTGATCGATGCCACCAAGCTCTACGTCAGCGCGAGTCGCAACGCTGTCGTACCCCTGCATAATCGGATAGAGCACCTCTCGAAGCGATACGCGCGTTCCTGTGGTGATGCGGCGCTTAATATTATCGCGCGCAATGAAATCCGAAACTGAAAATTGATCCGCCATCATTCCTAAATCGCGAAACTTCACCTTGTTCAACCAATCCGCGTTGTGGTGCACCTCGGTATTTGAAAGGTCAATGATTTTTCCAAGTTGCTTGAGGTACGTTTTTTCGTTTCTTTTCACGTCTGCCGCTGAAAGCATCGGCCGCTCGCTTTCCTTATCTGATGTGTCACCGATCTCCGCCGTTGCGTTTCCAATAATTAAAACGGCTGTGTGCCCGAGGTCCTGAAAGTCGCGAAGTTTCAAGAGTGGTGCGGCGTGTCCGATATGAATATTCTCCCCTGTCGGATCAATACCGAGCTTAATGCGAAGTGGCGTTCCTTTGAGGAGTTTTGCGCGGAGATTTTTGGCATCAATCACTTCATGCACGCCACGTGACAAAATCTCTTCGATGGCTTCCTGGCTTGTTATGACTGGCTTTTTTCGCTTCATACAGGAGACAGTGTACCACATTCGTGGTATACATGGTGAATCTATGCATACAACACGACATAATCGCCACACCCTTCTTCTCTTGGTCGGATCCGCTATTGCGCTTGTCGCTGGTGGGTTCTTTTTGTGGGCCGCATCCATCCGTTTGCCGGAGTTTGATGTGATTGAGGATCGAAAAATTGAGCAATCGACCAAAATCTACGACCGTACCGGCGAGAAACTTCTTTTTGACGTTCACGAGGGCTTTCAGCGCACCGTGGTGCCGTTTGACAAGGTGTCGCGAAACGTCAAGAACGCGGTTGTCGCAATCGAGGACGCGGAGTTTTATGAGCACGGCGGTATAAAGTTTTCTTCAATCATTCGTGCGGTCTTCGCGAACATTGTGTCAATCGGATTCTCGCAGGGAGGATCAACCATCACGCAACAGGTTGTCAAAAACTCTCTTCTCACCCAAGAAAAAAGTATCACCCGAAAACTAAAGGAGTGGGTGCTCTCAATCAAGCTGGAGCAGGTGCTTACCAAAGAAGAAATCTTGGCGCTTTATTTGAACGAGGCACCGTGGGGAGGAAGTTTGTATGGTGTCGAAGAGGCAAGCAAGCGATTCTTCAACAAAAGTGCCGCGGATGTGACCCTTGCCGAGGCGGCATACCTCGCAGCGCTTCCCCAAGCACCAACCTACTATTCACCGTACGGTGAACACACCGATGCACTTGAGAAGCGCAAAAACCTTGTGCTCTCACGCATGGAGAAGCTTGGTTTCATAACACAAGAGGAGCGCGAGGCCGCTGAAAAAGAGGCGGTGACGTTTAATCCTCGTCCGGAGCAAAGTTTGCAGGCGCCTCATTTTGTTTTTTATGTGCAAGACTATCTCGAAAGAAAATATGGTGAGAATGTAATCGAGGAACGCGGACTGAAAGTGACCACAACACTCGATTTCGAGTTGCAAAAGAAAGCGGAGGAAATTATCAACCGCGGCGCACTCGAGAACCAGGAAAAATTTAATGCAGAGAATGCTGGCGCAATCGCACTCGACCCAAAAACCGGGCAGATTCTTGCGATGGTTGGGTCCCGTGACTACTTCGACGAAGAAATCGACGGCAACGTGAACGTGACACTGGCAAGACGTCAACCGGGCTCGTCATTTAAGCCCTTCGTCTATGCAACCGCCTTCAGGAAGGGATATACACCGGACACTATTCTCTTTGATCTTCCAACACAATTCTCAACCGCTTGCAGTGTTTCGAATCTCACAAGCGAGGGCAACTGCTACAGTCCTGGAAACTACGATGGTGTCTACCGCGGTCCAATGACGATTCGTGACGCACTCGCACAGTCAGTGAACATACCTGCGGTCAAGGCGCTCTACCTTGCGGGCATCGCAGACTCTCTTAAGACCGCGCGCGATCTCGGCATCACAACACTCGCGGATCCTGCACGCTACGGACTCACCCTGGTGCTCGGAGGTGGTGAGGTGACCTTGCTCGAAATGGCTGGTGCATATGGTGTCTTTGCAAACGAAGGTATTCGCAATCCGTCAGTCGTAATTCTTAAGGTCGAAGATGGCCAAGGGAATGTGCTCGAGGAATACTCGGAAAAATCATTCCGCGTCATCGAAAAGAATGTTGCGTTGCAAATCACCGACATCCTTTCCGACAATGCCGCTCGAACACCAGCATTCGGCGAACGCTCATCGCTCTATTTTCCTGGCAAACATGTTGCAGCAAAAACTGGTACCACGAATGACTATCGAGACGCGTGGATTCTCGGGTACACACCATCGTTGGTTGTTGGTGCGTGGGCAGGAAACAACGATAACACCCCGATGGAAAAGAAGGTTGCTGGTTTCATCATCGCACCAATGTGGCACGAGATTATGGAAGCAGCACTTGCAACGAGACCTGATGAGGCGTTTACATCTCCCGAATACGACTACGACGACTTAAAACCAGTTCTCCGTGGAATTTGGCAGGGTGGTGAGTTTGTTGGGAGCAACAAGAATCGTGTGAAAGGCGGTGTTCATTCAATCCTCTACTGGGTTGATACTGATAACCCAACCGGTGATGCTCCGAACAACCCGATGAACGATCCTCAGTTCAAATATTGGGAGGCACCTGTGCGCGCCTGGGCTGCTTCACACGGCGTCGCCGATGCAGGAACGGTAACTGTGGGCAACTAGTCTATCGCAGCGCTGTGAGCGCCTTCTTGCCGAGTCTCTCCTCCACGCGACGGAGAAGCTTTTCTTGGTGTATAAAAAACATCGACTTGGTTGTTGTATCAATCTCAATGTATGCAACCGTGCCAACAATTTTTATTTTTCGCTGATCAATTGTGATATTTAAAATATCTTTAAATGCCTCAACGAGTGATTTCCGCACCGCACCGTCTGGTGGGGTGAGGTGCAAGTAGCGCTGTAAAAATCCGTGAATGCCTTCCATACGAATTTGTACTTATCGATTCATCGGCATCACAATATAGGTGAAGGATTGGTCTCCGACGGAGCGGATACGTGCTGGTTTTCCTGGTCCGGCAAGCTCAATAGCGATTGAGTCAGTTTTAATTGATTGGAGTGAGTCCGCCCAATACGCGTAGTTGAAATTTAATTCGAGCGAGTTGCCGGTTAGTGCACCTTCGAGTGTAATGGTGCTCTCCCCTGTGTCGTTGTTGTTTGTGGTGAGCGTAATCGTCTTGTCCGCCACATCAAAACGCGCAGAAACTTTATTGAACGAATCTGAAAAAATGCGTGACTGCTTCAACGCATCGATCATGTCTTGTTTTAAAATAATCGCCTGCGTTTCATACTCTTTCGGCAAGATTTGGCGGTAATCTGGAAAGACACCTTCAATAATTCTTGATGAAAGGTACGCACCGTCAATGGTGATACCAATTTGGTGACCGTCGCTCATCACATCAATTGAATTTCCCGTGTTTTCAATGTGACGAACCACCTCCCCGATGTTTTTGAGTGGAATTAACACACCCTCAAATTCACCCTCGAACTTTGCCTGCACCTTCTTTTCTGCAAGACGAAACGAATCCGTCCCCACACACACCAGTTCATTACCATCAGCATACACATACACACTTGAGAGTTCTGCTTTGATGCTTGATGCCGATGCCGCAAACCACACGCTCTTCAGACCATTTGCAAACTCACTTCCCTTAACACTGAACACTTTTTTGGTCGGAATCGCAGGAATAATTGGAAAATCCTCATGATTAAGGGGTCGAATCTTTGTGGTTGTTTTTGGTGTTGCCAACACAACATGCGAGTCTTCAGTCGATACCTCAAGTGAGTCTGCGTGTGGCGTTGTGTGGAGAAACCCCGAAAGGGTGTCCGCAGGAAGCGCTACAACCCCTTCGATTTCAACCGATGCCGGAACTCGGACCTCAAGCGCGAGATCAAGATTTGTTGCTCGAAGGACAACCTCCTTCCCTTCGGCAATAACCAACACACACTTGAGAACAGGGAGCGAGAGATGTTTACCTGCAATTCTCTCCGCCTTCGCAACGGCATTTTGAAATTCGTTTTTATTGATGGTGAATTTCATAGTGTGTGGAGATTATTATTTAATTTAAAACTTATTATTACTATTAGTACGGTTGATATGTGGAGAAATATTTTTTAGAGCCCTCTGTAATACTTTTTCTTTCATTGGTTATTCGTTTTTGTACTCGGACTAGATTGTGAACTCTGTGTGCAATTTTTCAACATATCTTCAAGGACTCTTTTTATCTACATTTCATACACACGCTATTACTCTCTTAGTACCAACTTCTTCATGCTTTATAAATGATTTATTCCCAGACTTTTCCACTACTTCGAATGAACCATCTACAACATACCTCGAAGCTGTGCGATTTCCTGTTCGAGCTGATGGTCGGTTTTTAAATCCTCCTTCACCTTCTCGTACGAGTGAATCACCGTTGTGTGATCGCGCCCACCAAGTTTCTGGCCGATGGTTGGATACGGCAACGCAAAATCCTCTCGCAGAAGATACATAATGATTTGTCGTGGCTTAACCACCTCCTTTTTTCGACTCTTCTTGTAAATACTTTCTTCATCGAGCGAATAGAAACCAGCGACAATTTTTACCACATCCTTCACCGCAACCATTTTCTTCGGCTTAATATTGTTTTTTACAATCTCACGAACCTCGTTCAATGAGAGATCGCGCTTCTTGAACTGTATTTGTGCAAGGATCGAGTTTAATGCTCCCTCAAGCTCTCGAATATTCCCATCAAGCGTTGTCGCGAGGTATGAAATAATATCCTCCGGAAGAACGATGCCGTGCTCTGCGGTCTTTGACTTCACAATCGCCATACGTGACTCCGGATCAGGAGATGGAATGTCAATGGTCATACCCGCATTGAAACGCGACTTGAGTCGGTCGGCGATACTCTGGATGTAGTTTGGGTGTCTATCCGATGAAAAGATCACCTGCCCGTTCTTCTCATAGATATCGTTGAAGATATGAAAGAGCTCCTCCTGGGTCTTTTCCTTGCTAGAGAGGAATTGTACATCGTCCATAATCAACACATCGTACTTTTTGTACTTTTCCTTGAACGGACCGACCGAATTGGTCTGAATTGCGTTCACTAACTCCTGCGAAAAACGCTCGCTCGTCACGTAGTAGACCTTTTTATCAGGAAAACGCTTGCGGATTTCATTTCCCAACGCCTGGATAAGGTGTGTTTTGCCGTGTCCTGTCTGTCCATAAATAAAAAATGGGTTGTAGCGGGTTCCTGGGCGCTCAAGAATTGATTGCGCAGCCGCGAACGCGAGCTCATTGAAGGAGCCGACGACAAACGACGAGAAGGTGTAACGCGGATTAAGGTTATCGACCTTATTGATGTAAAGGTCTTTGAGCGGCAACTCTCCAAAGGATGTTCCTAAAGCGGTTTGTTCGCTTGAAATGGGTACAGGGCTGTCTTCCGGCGCTTTGGTTGAGATCATGTATTCAACAGAGCGAACCACCTCCGAGAGCTCACGAAGCGTTTTAAGGATGGTTTTATGGTGCTTTGAGGCGATCCAGTCCTTAGCAAAGAGATTTGGCACACCGACGAATACCGCCCCCTCTTCAATCTTCACAATGTGGGTGTCTTTGAACCAGGTGCGAAAAACTGCCTTCGATACCGATGCCTCAACCGTTGCCAAAACGTGCTTCCAAAGTGTTTTTGTGTCGGTAGGAGTAGGTAGTGTCATGTGATGATGAGATAGTGTCGCATCATTATACGCACGAGCGAGCAACATCCCAACTTGTGAGAAGGACATAACTATGTTAATAATGTGTGGGTAACAAATTGAAGAAAGAGATACAAAGAACAAAGAATAAGACAAGTCAATACTCAAACCACCACCATGAAACGAACGTACCAACCCAAAAAACGAAAACGAGCAAAGACCCACGGATTTCTTGTCCGTATGAAAACTCCAGGTGGTCGCAAGATGGTCGCTCGCC
Source organism: uncultured Candidatus Saccharibacteria bacterium (assembly GCA_964634615.1). Taxonomy (GTDB): domain Bacteria; phylum Patescibacteriota; class Minisyncoccia; order Phycocordibacterales; family EsbW-18; genus EsbW-18. Next base: position 8,425 of record CAZWLQ010000016.1, on the reverse strand, counting down.
GTCGTACGAAGGGTCGCAAGAAGCTTGCGGTCTAAACAAAGTACAAAGTACAAGGCATGAGAATATTGTTCTTTGTATCTCATCCTTTATTTTTATGCTTCCGAAAAGCCGTAGAATAACGCGGCAAGAATTTGAAACCGACCATCGTGTGGGGTCGGTTTTTCACACCGAACACTTCTCACTTCGGGTGAGCGCACCACGAAAGAACGGGTTTTCTGTAAGCGTGGAGGTTTCAAAAAAAGTCGCCAAACGCTCGGTTGATCGTCATGTGGTCAAGCGGCGCGTGTATGACGCCCTCGCTCAACACGAAAAGAAACAAACACTTCTTCCCGCCGCATATATTTTCTTTGCAAAACGTGACGCACACACGGTTCCATTCAAAGTTCTCTCCGGAGAAATCAACATATTGCTCACCGATGCAAGACACGCGATTGAAAAGAGGGCCACACTTGTGTAGAATAGCTCCATCATGTCAACCGGAATCTTTGGTACGCTCGTCACGACCCCGCTCTACAACGGTATGGTCGCGCTCATGCACGCGCTCCCCTTCGCCGACCTCGGTCTCATCGTCATTATTTTCACGTGTATTGTTCGATTGATTCTCTTTCCTCTCGCGCAGAAATCGGTGCGAACGCAGATTGTGATGCAGGAAATCCAGCCCGAAATCGATGCAATTAAGGCGCGATTCAAAGACAATCCGCAAGAGCAGGCGACAAAAATAATGGCCCTCTACAAGGAGCGCGGACTCAATCCGTTCGCGAGCATTCTCTTTCTCTTCATTCAAATTCCGATTATCTTCGGCCTCTATTTCATGTTCCTCCGTTCCGGTCTCCCCGTCGTTGATCCAAGCCACCTCTACTCATTTATTTCGGTCCCAGAGGGTGTCAGCACGATGTTTCTCGGAGTTATTGATGTAACCGTAAAGAGCATTCCGATTGCGATTCTCGCCGGCGTCTCACAATTCTTCCAGGCGCAGTTTGCAAAACCACCAGAAGCAAAGCACGACGCAAAGCCGTCGTTTGGAAAAGAGTTCACAAAAAGTCTTCACTTCCAAATGAAGTACATTTTCCCTGTGATTATTGTCTTCATCGCTGCAGCGCTTCCTGCCTCCATCGCTCTCTACTGGGTCACGAGCAACGTCTTCTCGATTGGACAAGAGTTGTGGACCAGAAAAAATTTACAAAAAGCGAAGAACGAATAACAAAAACTCAAACCTTTTTCGCGTCTCGCTAGTTACTGATTGTCAGATCTGCAACCCATCCGTGCAGGTCTTTTTTGTTTATAAACGCGAGGACGGTCGTGTCGCGTGAAAGCACAAGGTTGGTGGCATCAACCAGCGCTTCCGCCGGGGTTTCTTTGGGGTCGAACAAGAAGTCGACCAGTCCAGTGCTGGCATCAAACATCCAAAATGTGTCAGTGAATGAAACGCTGTTTTGGTACCACGAGTCAGGGAGTGAGGCATCAAGTGTGCTTGGAACCGCACAGATAACACGGTCGTCGTCAACCCACACACACTTTTCAGGAAGAGTCGAAAGAAGCATCGGAGAGCTTGTACGTGTTCCTGTGTCGTAGATGGATGCCTGTGTCGCCGTGCCGTCTGACGATGAATACAAAACGCGCGTGCCGGAAGGGCTTGGAAGCGTTGTTAGACCACGAGTACCAGAAAGTACAGTGGTTTCAGCGCCGGCCGCAACAGTAACTCGCTTTGTTAAGCCAGGAGCAACGTACGAAGGCTTTGTGGAGAGAAAAACTGACGATGGGTTAGACCATGACGCTATCCACTCTGTAAGCGGCGAAGAAAAGATGGTGCGGGCGTTATTGCCAGCAAGCGAAGCAATACGTCCCGTTGCGCCGGTGTTGGTGATGGTGAGATAGAACAATTCGTTTGTATCAGGACTAAAGACAAGCGAAAGGATGTTTTGTTGAAAGAAGGTGCCGATAAGTTCGGTCGAAGATGCGAACGGATCAATTGAAAGCGGTGCTACGAATGTTTCGATGGTTTCGTTGTCGGATGCAAGGTAGCGAAGCGCGACCGCGGAGCCATTCACACCAAAGAGCGCCTCTTGGATGCGGGGAATGGTTGTGTTGGTTACACGTCGTGTGTCCCCTGTCTCGAGTGAAAGGTCAAAAATATTTCCGGTCTTCCGATCGACAAAACGCGCAGATTCAATCGTTGTTGTTGCGGGAAGGCCCATACTTGTTGTCGTTGCGGTTGTTGATGCGGTAAACGTAACCCCCGAGATGATATCGTTTGAAATCAAAATCATTTTTTCACGCGCCAGGCGCTGTCTGAAAGTTGGGCGGACTTCATCAACAGAAACCCCAGGTTGATTAGGAGTTTGGTCGGTTGGCTCATCACCAAAACCAAGCTGTCGACCAAAAAATGAAAAGAACCCACGAGGCGACGGCTCAATGGTTGCTTCGGGTTCTGGCGACTGTGATACAACAAAAAGTGCCGCGGCTGCGATTGCAAGCCCAACCACTAAGACAATGAGAATGATGTAGTATTTACGCATCAGAGTATTACGGGAAGGTCACGTGCCAGTGGTCGCCGGTCACATTCCATTCTTTAGGGCACGTCGTGTCTTCCCACCGGAAGGTAATACCGTCTTTTTTGACGGTATCGCCACAGCTGTCGGGAATGCCGCCAAGGTATTGATTTAAGTCTGCACGAGAGCTTAAATCCACCGTTTTTCCTCCCCCATGTGTCGAGTGTAGCCAGTACTCTGTTCCACCAGTGATTTGTACATCACAACCACGGCTCCCCACACCGCCGCATTTTAGGGAAAGATTTAGTATTGAAGCAATGGTATCTCCCGAGAGCCCATAGACACTCGTGCAGTCCTTTTCACCGACATAGGTACAGTTTTTTTTGTTGACGCTCACAAAAGGGCATCTTCCTTTTATTGTGCATGTTCCACCAAGCAATCCGCGCTCGGTCGTATCGTCTGGCCACAGCGTGCGATCTGCAGGAGGCATGGTGCTTGCGGCCTGGCCCTTGAGGACGGCCTCCTTTGTTCGTCGTATGGTCTCGCTTATATTGAATTTCGTAATTTCGGGATTTACGGTGTTCAAGATAAGAACCGAGCCGAAGACAATCAGGAGTCCGATGATTGCCGCCGTCATTCCGCTCTTGGCCTTCCCCTTATCTCCTCCAGCATCGGACACCATGTATTTAATACCGTTCACCACCAACATCAATACTGCAAATGTAATGGCAAGACCAAGCCCCAAACGAAAGATTCCATTAAAATAGCTTGCAATACTTTCAGTTTTTCCAACAAACGGAAGGTCTTTGACGAGCAGGTAGTCGGTTGTTGTCGCTGCTCCCGCAAGGAGAGGTAGGCAGAAAAGTACGCCGCAGAGGATGGCACAGTGTGTTCCTGAAAAGAGTGAGGAATGCCGCATAATTATTCTTCAAAGACAATATCTATACTACCACTTGTTGTTTCAAGAACACGCACTTCGTTTTGAAGAGATAACCCAACGTGCGCCGCTCCTCCCGCATCTTTTCGAAGTGTTAATCTGCCACTGTTGCCCAAGGGGTTCGAAACATGCTCGCCGTTAATACTCCAGTCGTACGTAAGGTTTGGGTTTGATTTTGTATCAACACTGAAGAACAAGGGGTATGCCTCAAGAGTCACCTCGTCGCCCTGTGGGGCATCGAGACCTCCTCCAAAAAGAATTCCTGTGAGAGGAAGCGACGAGAACAAGGCGACAGAAGGTTTAACCAGAGGAACACGGGCGACACCGGTACCAACTTTTGTTCCACCTCTCGACACCTCAACAACAATGAGTTTTGAACCACCAAACACATCACTTCGTTGTATGAAAAAGCTTCGTCCAACACCTGATGCGGTATCAATAACCTCACCATCAACTTTCCAGGTGTAGGAAAGCGCGCTCGCATCTCCAAGATTTGCTGGAGGAAAGGCCATAATTCGCACATCGGCGCCATCGGGCAGAAGTGCTTTGCCCTTATAAAATGGCGGTACATAGGTTTCCGCCTCCCACACGAGCACAACGTTCGCCGAAACAGCGACATTGGTCACGTTCACTTGTGCGTGCGTGATGTACGAGATTCCGAAGAGGATGAAGAGCGCGCCGAAGACGTATTTCATATAGTTATGCTGCTTTACGTAGACCATCAACATTTGGTTTTGGAGCAATCGGCTTCACGTTTTGCGACCATCGATCGTCTGTGGGTCGGATGACCCGCCCTTCCGCCGGAGTAATTGCATCGCGCGTTGGATTCGATACGCTCCCAACACCGCTCCTAGAGGTTACTTTTGAGGCGGCTTGTTTCACGAGGCCAACAGGATTTTTCAAATTCTCTGGTTTTAAGAGATCAAGGCCGGCATCCTCTGCACGACTAAAGACTATTGTGAGTATAACACCCACCGTTACGCCAGCCCACACACCAGCCGAAGCCACTTCACCAATTCCGTTCAATCCAAGGTTCGCCACCTGCTTCCCTATCTTTTTGGTGGTCAAAATCGGAACACGCTTTATCTTGAACCAGATAAAAAAAATGACGACAGCACCCACAGCGCCAATCGGGCCAGCCAAATCGCACAAAAGTGCGGTGCAGACCATGAGGACCGCACTCACGGTATTAATTCGAGGTTCTTTCTTCGGTTGATCCATAAGAGCGCTCTCCTAGAGAACGTTCTTTAATTCTATACCGGAAGCGGCGCTTTGATTAGTGCCTGCGGGAGCCGGCTCGCCTGTTCCAAGTGTGCCTTGTGCGACTACGGGTGCTGCACCGGGGCCTTGTTGTGCTTGACGAAACTCTGCGCGCGCCTTTTTGATAGCCATGAGCTGAGACGGATCAGACGTAATGATTTGATCTTCGGTATAAGAAGCGATGGTTTTGCTCGCGACGTGCTTGAGGCCCGCGAAGAAGATGCCCTCCCCCACCTCTGACTCAAGCAAGAGATATTTTTCCTCATCAGTGAGATTAAACGTGTGTTGCACGAGGTCAATCGATGATGGTGATTGTTTCAACAGAAGCTGAATTGACGAGTTGGTGATGATTGGAAGTCCGTACGGTGAACGGAGGAAGTCCCCCACGTCCTGTGTGATGGTCGCGATACCGAGATAGTACTTGCGACCGCGTTTTGCAAGACCAAAGAGAAGCGACGCGGTGTCATCCGCCTTCATCATCCACCACGCCTCATCCACCACAAGAAGGCGTTTTTTGATATTTTTTCGTACCGCGCTCCAGATGTAGTGTGTAATCAAATACATTGCGACCGGCTTCAACTCGTCTTCCATGTCGCGCACCGAGAACACCACGAATTTTTTGTTGATGTCGACGTTCGATGGATTGTTGATGAACCCAGACCATGTTCCTTTGGTGTATTTCGTGAGACGTGTCACAAGCGATTCGCCGCCTTCCATGCCCGCAAGCACCAATTCGAAGTCGGAGAGAAGCGGTGGTTGTGCTGCTCCCCAGTCCGCGTCGCCCGTGATGTCTTTGAGCGCGTACACTTCGGTCAATGCGCGGTCAATGATAGCGTCTTCTTCGGGAGAGAGTCCTCCGAACATAATGCGGAAAAGTCCTACGAGGGTGACGATGTGTGAGCGAAGAATATTGTTTGGCTCCTCGTCTTCTTTGACTGGAGGCAAATCAAACGGATTGATGTGGTGCTCGGAGGTGAGTGAGATATTGAAATAGCGACCGCCCATTGCCTCAACCATAAACTCGTATTCACGCTCCGGGTCAATCACAATCACTTCGGTATCGAACATAAGTGTGCGGAGAATCTCGAGCTTCGTTGCGTACGATTTTCCGGCACCGGACGTTGCGAATGTCACCGAGTTGTAGTTTGGAAGCGAGAAGCGATCAAAAAGAATCAACGATGAGTTGTGGCGGTTCACACCATAGAGAATTCCCTTGTCCGACGTGAGGTCAAAGGAGACGAATGGGAAGAAAGATGAGAGCGGTGACGTGTTTAGCTTGCTGTGCACCGATAATTCGTCCTTGTTGATTGGCAGGACACTCTTGAAGCCCTGTTCTTGCTGGAAGAGTGCGGGCTTCAAGTAAATTAGGCGCGATTCGAGCACCGAGCGGATTTCCGACTCCAATTTATCGAGCTCATTTTCGTTGTCGGCGTAGACAGAAATGTAGAGACCAACATCAAAAAGTTTTTCGGTTGCCTGTTGAAGTTGGTCGCGGAGATTCTCAAGGTTTTGGTATGCAGCGTCGAGCATCGGATCACGCACGATTCCGCGCTCTTCTCGTGCGTGAATCTGGCTCTGTACTTCGGCCACGCGCTTGCGGAAGTCTTTAAGCGCCGAAGAGGTTTCAATCGGCACAATCGAGATGGAGATATCAAAAACCTTGTCCAGGTTGATGATTGGCGAGAGCCAGTTATCGGGAATAAAACGCGGATAGGAGATAACGAAGAATGTTCGAACAATTTTTTCACCCAAATTGAGCTCTCGCGGAGTAATTTTCAGTGCGGACGGTGCAAGCACGTCCTGAAGCTCAAGCACACCCGCCTCATAGATGTCTTTCGGCAAGACAGGTGTTAGCTCGAGCGCATCTTTTTGTTTTCGTCCGATAAGTTTTTCAAAAAATCCCATAGTTTATGCGTTTACTTTGATTGGTTTCTCCGAATCACCAGGATTGAACAGTTTGTAGTACAGCTCAACCAATTCTTCTGTTCCTAGTTGCGCTGCGCGAATCCCCGCACGCGAGAGCCCTTGTGTTACAACCGCAACGCGTTGATCGAGCTGACTTTTACTCTCTTCAAAAGCATCAAGCCGTGTTTGCGCGTTACCCCTCTTTCCTGGGCGAAGCGAACTCAACATGCCACCAACGCCGGAGCCACTCTTGATCGCAGAGGGTGTGTATGGAACGACCACAAAGAAACTCTTCGACATGATGTTCACGTTTTCGGTGAATCCTTTGACGAACTCGATGTATTCGCGTGTCTGGGTCTTGATGAGCTCAATGGTTTGTTCTTTCAGCTGTTCTTCAAGAAGCGCCAGGTATGGCCTAATATCAAGTTCGCGGGACTCTATAAAAAACTGTAGTGGAAACTCGAGGGTGTTTAGGAGGTTTTGAAACTGCATGATGATTGCGGTCTGCTCGTCCTCTGATTTCAGTGCGAAGTTGAGAGATGATGCGAGGAGTACCGAACGGAGGGAGCCGTCCGTCAAGACGACGGTGCCACTTCGAATCTCTTTGATGGGAACGAATTTTTGTGCAGATTGTGCCTTCGGCTGCGCCATATTGATATATTGTAGCGTACTTTCTTCTGTTTATTGCTCTTTCGTATCGCTGTAGAGGGAGTCGTGGACGTCCAAACTCCAGGCAAGATCGCGCAGCTTGCTGTCAGAGAGTCGTGGAACCGCAAGTCCTTCGGCCGGTAAATCCGCGCGCGTTTGTGCGGTCACGGGTTTTACCTCTTTTTTCCAAATATAGAGCTTGCCGCCGGTTGCATAGCGAAGTGCCGCTTCGATAACGAACACAAATGGCTTTCCGTTGAATTTGTAGAATGCGAGCGCAATCGCAAAACCCGCAGCAACGGCAATCAGTGGGAGCGCAATTATTGTTGGAAGGAATACCCACAACACAACAGAAACGCCCGCGCCACCAGCGAGGTATACGAATTGTCGAAACGTGAGAGGGCCGAAGATTTTGTCTTCAATGTCGACAAATTGAGGTACTTCAAAACGCATATAGCAATGATAGCGCAAAGAAAAAACTACGCACAGGATTTTGTGCGTAGTTTTTTACAGAACAGGTTCTCGGTACGGATCAGTTCCCTTCGTGTATGTGCCGCTCTGTACAATCGGCGATGCTTTTGGTGTTGCTGCTGGTTCCGTCATGCGGAGTGTGTCAGGAGCAAGGTGCGTGGTGCCGCCAAGCTTCGTCGCGGCAATTCCCGCCTCGAGAGTTTTTGTTGGGGTTTCCGCGCGCGGTGAAGGTGTATCGGTCGCTGGTACCGCATCTTTTTTGTGGAGAGCAATAATCGCGTCATGCACTGGCATGAAAACATTTTCATTCACATCTTTTGCGATTGTTTCGGCAACGTCTCGAGATACGTGGAGTTCACGCTCAAGATTAGAAACATAGTCGTTTGGGTGTTCGAGGCCGAGGAGGACAAGCATGGTCTCGTTTTCGACAATCCCCGCCTCATCAACGCGGAGACTGCGGCTTCGTGCCATAGCGCGAAGCTTTTCTTGCAGATCCGTTGCCAAGATTGCAGCACGAATCTCATTGGGGAGCTTCTCCCACTGCGCTTTCATAATATCTCTTGCTTTTTGATCCATGGTTTAAGGGGTAGGTGTTACTGGTGCGGGCGGCGTTGGTGGAGGAGTTGCTCCGACTGGTCCTGGGGGAGGAGTCGGTCCTGCTGCGGGTGCTGCGGCGGGAGTCTCGCTCGATGCCAACATTTTCTTTAATTCGTCG
>CAZWLQ010000015.1:14565-17608 GCA_964634615.1 uncultured Candidatus Saccharibacteria bacterium | reverse complement strand
TGGATTGTAAATGTACTTGAGAATCCGTTCGGAATTTACCATATTTTATAAGGATTATCAAATTTCATGACTAAAACAATTTCAGTGAGTTTATGGAAAGTTTAACAAAATTATTTTGTTGAAATATCCTTTAAAACTGGCATAATAGGCGCTTATGGCAAAGGACTACTACTCCATTTTGGGTATTGAAAAGAGCGCTTCAAAGGACGACATCAAGAAAGCGTTCCGTACCCTCGCGCATAAGTACCACCCCGACAAAAAAGGAGGTGACGAGGCGAAATTTAAAGAAATCAACGAAGCATACGGCGTCCTCTCTGACGACTCCAAGCGTAAACAGTATGACTCATTTGGCAACGCGGGCCCTGGCATGAATGGCGCAGGATTTGATCCGCGTGGTTTTGGCGGATTCAACACGGAAGGTTTTGACTTCTCTGGATTTGCTGACGCAGCGGCTGGCGGAGGATTCTCCTTTGACCTTGGTGATATCTTCGGCGACATGTTCGGCGGGCAACGTTCACGAACACGACGGGGCCGCGATATCTCTGTAGACATTGAAATAGATTTTAAAGAGTCAGTCTTTGGTGGCATGCGAAACATGGTCATCAAAAAAACAAACACGTGTGCGCGATGCAAAGGAACTGCAGGCGAACCAGGAAGCAAGATGGAAACATGCTCCATGTGTGGAGGAAAGGGAAAGATCACCGAGAACCGCACATCGATGTTTGGCACATTCTCAACCGTCACCACGTGTACAAAGTGTAACGGCAAAGGTGAGATACCGACCGTCGAGTGTACCGAGTGCAAAGGAGCCGGAGTTACGAAGGGCGAAAAAGATATTCGCATCGCAATTCCTGCTGGCATTGAGAACGGTGAGATGATTCGTCTCTCGGGCGCCGGTGAAGCGATTCAAAACGGTGTTGCGGGGGATCTCTACGTGAAGATTCGCGTGAAGCCACACAAAACATTTAAGAAAGATGGACTTGATTTAGTGATGGACATGCCAATCAAGGTATCTGAAGCGCTTCTCGGCACCACGAGGAATGTCGAAACGCTCGAAGAAACCCTCTCCGTCACGGTGCCAGCCGGCATACAGCATGGAGAGGAAATCACTCTTAAAACAAAAGGTGTCCCTGCAGGGGGAGGACGCCGAGGAGCACTCCGCATCAAAGTGTTGATTGATGTGCCAAAAAAGCTCTCAAAAACGGCCGAGGAACTGGCTCAAAAACTCAATGAGGAAGGGTTCTAATGGCTTTATTGCCAAATAGAAGGAAGCGTGCTACTATAATGAGCGGAATTTGATTGGTTCTTCGGTCTTCTCGTCCTACGTGGTCTGCGATTCTGCTTCGGCCCGGGGAGGTGCATCTCTGGGGTTGCAATGCTTGTCGCATACAATCGTCGTCCAAAAAACGACAGTTAGGGTTTTGCCGGGAGGTCGCGAACTCTCCGGCGACCACGGACACGGGAACAGGGCCAGTCGGATTTCGAGCGCGGTATCTTGGGTAGTCCAACCAAGGTATCGCGGCTTTTTTTATACAAATCCGCCTCTCCGTGCTATATTTTTTTCATGACTGAAGGCACGAACATAACGATGGAGTCGATTATAAGTCTCGCTAAGCGACGCGGATTTATCTATCCGGGCTCCGAGATATACGGCGGCATGGCCGGCATGTACGACTTTGGTCCATACGGTGTCGAACTCTTAAACAACCTCAAGAAAGAGTGGTGGAAAGAGCACGTCCAACGACGTGACAACTATGTCGGTCTTGATTCGGCTATTTTTAAAGACCCACGCGTGTGGGAGGCGTCCGGTCACACATCGGGCTTCTCTGACCCGCTTTCAGAATGCAAAAAGTGCAACACCCGCATCCGTGTTGATAAAGAGCTTGAGAAAATCGGTGTTACGGCTGATGAAAAGATGTCCGAAGCACAGTTAAATGCGCTCTTCGACGAACATAAAGGAAAAATAAAGTGTCACAAGTGTGGCGCAAGCGATTTTACGCCCGTTAAAGCGTTCAACCTGTTGGTAAAAACCAATATGGGCGACTTTACCGGCAAGAATGAGCAGCCGGTCTACCTTCCCGGAGAAGCATGCCAGGGAATCTATCTTAACTTCAAAAACGTCGTTGATACCTCTCGTGTGAAAATTCCTTTTGGTATCGCACAGATTGGCAAGGCGTTTCGCAATGAAATCTCTCCACGAAACTTTTTGTTCCGTACTCGCGAGATGGAGCAAGCCGACACACAGTTTTTTGTGCGTCCAAACGAAAACAAAGAGGCATACGAACGTATTAAGAACGAACGTTGGGAATGGTATTTGAAGATGGGTATCAAGCCAGAGAATCTCCACTGGAAACAGCATGAGAACTTGGTCTTCTACGCATCTGACGCGTGGGATATTGAATACAACTTCCCATCATATGGTTTTGATGAGCTTGAGGGCATTCACGACCGTACCGACTACGACCTGACACAACACATGAAGTTCTCGGGAACCGACCTTAATTACACCGACCCACAAACAAACGAGAAATATATTCCGTGGATCTTGGAGACATCGGTTGGTCTCGGTCGCATGTTTCTTGCATTTATCTCTGACGCGTACGTGGAAGAAGGTGTGGGTGAAGAGTCGCGTACGGTTTTAAAGCTTTCTCCTCGACTTTCGCCAATCAAGGCTGCCGTGTTTCCACTTCTCAAAAATAAGCCGGAGTTGGTTGAAAAAGCCCGAGCGGTATTCGATATGTTGAAAGAGCATGTGCGATGCGAGTTCGATGACAACGGCAACATCGGCAAACGCTACCGACGACAAGATGAAATCGGCACACCGCTCTGTATTACGATTGATTTTGATACGCTTGAAAATGACACGGTCACCGTTCGTGATCGCGATACCATGGAGCAGACACGTGTTCCAATCTCAGAACTGGTCGCAAAAGTCTCCTAAATATCAAAGGGCCCGCGTTGCCAGAGACGCGGGCCCGGAGGGGTTGGTGTGATGCAGTGATTTACTGCAGATGCGAGAGGTGGGGTATGGCGACCGAAACAC
>CAZWLQ010000015.1:0-14555 GCA_964634615.1 uncultured Candidatus Saccharibacteria bacterium | reverse complement strand
AGGCGGGGAACTACATGTCTCGTACATCAGCAACCTCCCTTTTTCTCCGGGCGAGCAGATTCACCTGGATCCATAGTATCATATTCAATATATTTGTCAAGTGCTTTAATGGCTCGATTTTTCGGCCTTTTTTGGTAAAGTTAAAACACTATGAGTAAAAAGATTCTTCTTTCAGGAATACAACCGAGCGGTATTTTGCACATCGGCAACTATTTCGGCGCGATGAAGCAGTTTGTTGATATGCAAGACGAGTACGAGTCGTATATCTTCATCGCCAACTATCACGCCCTCACAACCCTTCAGGACGCCGGAAAACTCTCGCAGTACACGCTTGATAGTGTGATTGATCACCTCGCGGTCGGACTCGATCCAAAAAAAGCTACAATCTTCGTGCAATCGGATGTTCCGCAGGTCACCGAGCTCACGTGGATATTCAACACGCTGATTACTGTACCGTACATGGAGCGTGCACTTGCATTCAAAGATAAAGTTGCGAAGGGGATTGAACCGACCATGGGACTCTTTGACTATCCGGTTTTGATGGCCGCAGATATTCTCTTGCCGTTGGCGGATATCGTTCCTGTTGGCCAAGACCAGAAGCAACACATTGAATTTGCTCGCGACATCGCACAAAAGTTCAACAATACGTTTGGTGAGGTGTTTAAAATTCCTGAAGCAAAGATTTTGTCTGAAGTTGCAACGGTGCCTGGCACTGACGGACAGAAGATGAGCAAGAGTTACGGCAACACGATTCCACTCTTCTCAACACGCGAAGAAATCACCAAGGCAGTGATGTCGATTGTCACCGATTCATCCGGCGGTATCCCAATGAACGTCTATAACCTCCACAAATGTTTCCGACCTGAAAGCGAATTGAAAGACCTCTATGAAGCAAACAAGGGAAGTTACAAGACACTCAAAGAAGCGCTGATTGAAGATATTGATGCATTTATTGCACCGCTTCGCGAGCGTCGCGCAGAAATCGCCAAAGATAAAGATGCAGTTATCGCAATGCTCAAAGAAAACGGTGAGAAGGTCCGTGCACGGGGGGAGTTGGTGATGGAAGATGTAAGAAAAAAGACAGGTCTCTACATATAAAACGAAAGCCCCGAACACCATTGCTGGGTCGGGGCAGGAGGACGCCGTGGTTACTCCACAACGACCTTATTGGGTCGCTTGTACTTCGGAATCGAGCTTTCCGCTTCGGGATTGAGTCGGTCGCGAATCACATAGGTGAGACAGACCGAAACGAGTCCCCGAAGCAGCTCCTCGCAGTCTCCGGAGAAGGTAATGTTGTCGAACAGCTCCTGATTTGAAGCTAGGACATCGCCGATTTCGAAAGAGCACATGATCTTCCCTAGGGTATCGAAGCGCATCTTGCGAACATCGCCCTGCTCTAGATCAATCCGCGCGTAGTACATGAAGTCGGCCTCGGGAACCTGCTCCCAGAGACTGGCAAGGCGGTTCTTGCCGATCAAATTGTCCGTCAGGTTGCAAATGTACTGGCTCTTCTCGCTCATTTTTATCTCCTTTCGAGAGATTTCTCGCTCCCAGAAGCTGGACCATTCCGACCGGATTGTCCGATGGGCATATGGTAGGGATCAGAGCAGACCCCTGGGCGACCCGATAAAACCGGAGTTCTATCGATGAAATTATTGTACATGATAAATACTTTATGTCAAATCAAGTAGTGTGGTTTGTTTTTAAGGAAGAGTCTCGTATACTTGGATTAACGCGTTGAAGCCGCTGACACGGCTGAGCAGGGGAAAGAACCCTCGAAAGAGGCAGTAGAATCTCCCGGGGATGCCCGTTATAGCTGTAAATGAGAAGCCCGCCGACGCTCCTCCGGAGCTATGGCGTGGCAAGTAAGGTGGTACCGCCCTCGATACGACGAAGTCCTGTATTCAGGACGAAGTCGATCCGATCGCCCTTACAAAAGTCACTGACTATTCGGTGGTTTTTGTAAGGGCTATTTTATTTCTCATATATTTATGGAACGAACACTTGTACGAGACACAGTTAACCACGTCGGTGAAGAAATTATGCTTAAAGGGTGGGTTCGTGTACGCCGCGACCATGGAAAGTTGATTTTCATTGACCTCCGCGACCGAACCGGCTTGCTCCAGGTTGTCTTCAATCCAAAAGTCTCTGAAGCAGTGCATGCGACCGCATCAGAATTGAAAACCGAGGATGTTATTGAGCTTGTTGGAAAGGTGAAGGCGCGCCCGGAGAACTTGGTGAATCCAAAACTTGAATCAGGAACCGTCGAACTTGAAGCGACAGGGCTCACCGTTATTGCTAAAGCAGCACCCTTGCCGTTTGATATCACCAAAGAAGTTTTGGATGTCGAACTCCCAACACAGCTTGATCACCGCGCGATAACGCTTCGTCACCCTCGTGTTCAGGCAATCTTCCGCGTCCAAGCGGTGATTATTGATTCATTCCGTGAATTCATGAAGTCCCAAGGGTTCTTTGAGTTCCAAGCACCATCAATCGCTCCTGCGGTTGCTGAAGGAGGTGCCGAAGTCTTTCAGGTGGATTATTTTGAACACAAAGCATTTCTTTCACAGAGTCCGCAACTCTACAAACAGATTGTCATGTCAGCGTTTGAGCGCGTCTTTTCAGTCAACAAAATCTTCCGCGCAGAACCAAGTGCAACAACGAGACACCTCACCGAAGTGGTATCGCTCGACGCCGAGATGGGGTTCATTGACTCATGGACGGATGTTCGTGACATGGCAGAAGCGACCGTGCGATTCGTGTTGGAGCAGTTGGCAAAGCAGTGTCCGCGCGAACTTGAAATCCTTGAGACAACGCTTCCGGTGATGCTTGAAAAGACTCCGTGTATGTCGTTGACCGAAGCACAGGACAAAATTTTTGCTGCGGGTGGTCCTGACTTCCGAGGCGACAAAGACTTAAACCCTGAAAGCGAGCGAGCGCTTTGCGACATCGTTCTTAAAGAGACCGGCTCTGACTTCGTGTTCGTCTACGGATACCCAACAAAGAAGAAGCCTTTCTACGTCTATCCAAATCCGGAGAATCCCGAATTCAACGAAGGAATGGACTTGCTCTGTCGTGGTGTTGAGTGGCTCTCTGGTGGACGCCGCGTCAACGACTACGCGCAGCTTGAGAAGCACGTTGCTGAATGGGAAATGGATCCTGAAAAAATCAAAATGTTTTTGGACGCATTCCGCTACGGTGTTCCTCCCGAAGGCGGTTTTGCATTCGGTGCTGAACGTATGACCATGCAGATTTTGGGGTTGAAGAATATCCGTGAGGCCTGCATGTTCCCACGCGACATGGAGCGCATCGACGAACGCCTCTCGGTCATCGAAAAAGACGAGGAGAAGAAGTAGGTGCGATATACTTACAGCACATGACGTTCTCGATTAAAACACCTATCTTCGAAGGTCCGCTTGACCTGCTCTTGTCGTTGATTGAGAAGCGAAAGCTTTTGATTAACGACGTGTCATTAGCATCGGTTGCGGACGATTACATGGCGCACCTGCAGACAGCAGACGAGTTTCCAACACACGACGTGGCGCACTTCGTGCTGATTGCCTCAACATTGGTGTTAATTAAATCACGCTCACTCTTGCCTGAGTTCGCGCTCTCTGAAGAAGAGGAGGCGGATATTAAGGACCTCGAAGCACGTCTAAAAATCTACAAGAAGATTCAACAACTGGCAGGAGAACTTAGAGAACGCTTTGGCAACAAGGTTCTTTTTGCACCGGTACGTTCACCCTACTTTGATCAAAAAGTCTTTGCGCCGCATCCATCAATCACGACAGGGTCACTCCGCGAGAGTGTGTTCGCGATTATTGCCCGATTTCCGAAAGTGGAAATACTGAAGAAAGCGGTCGTTGAGAAAATCATGAGTCTTGAGGATATGATGTCGACACTCGCAACCCGTATTCAAGGAGCGCTCAAGATGCGTTTCTCTGAATTTGCAAAGACCCACAAGCGGGGCGACGCGTCCGAGCGTGAAGTGCGTGTAAACACCATCGTGTCGTTTTTGGCGATGCTCGAGCTCGTGAAGCAAGGTATACTACTCGTTGAACAGCGAGGACAATTTGAAGACATCAACATGGAAACCGAGACAGTCGCAACACCAAACTACAGCGCATAAGGATATGAATCTCTCATCAAACATTGAAGCAGTACTTTTTTTCACGGGCGAAACAACAACCGTGAAGGAGCTTTCGCGTATGCTGAAAGTTTCTGAAACTGACGTGCGAAATGGCCTTACAGAGCTTCGCGAAAAGCTTATCGGCCGTGGCATCGTTCTTATGGAGAACGGCGATGAGATAGCGCTTCATACCGCACCGGAAGCCAGCGATCTCATAACCGCAATTAGGAAAGAAGCGTTGGAGAAAGATTTGGGTAAAGCTGGACTTGAAACACTCGCGATTGTTTTGTACCAGAGTCCAGTGACGCGGGCACGCATCGATTATATTCGCGGAGTGAATTCTGCATTCATTGTTCGACAACTTTTGGTTCGAGGATTGATTGAGCGCGTGGATAACCCACACGATCAGCGAAGTTTTCTTTACAAGCCGACCCTCGAACTGTTATCGTTTCTAGGTATTTCATCGGTCGCGGAACTTCCTGATATGCAAACGGTTCTTTCTGAACTTGCTGCATTCGAATCGCGCGCAACCGAAACCGATACACCTCTCAATGCCACCACTAAATTTACCGATGACGCCGATACAGGAAGCGGTTCCGCGGAAGCCGCGTAGCCCGCTTCTGGCAATTCTTGCTTGCGGCATGTGCCTTGCATTCATTGCGGGTCTTTTTTTCTTTTCAACAAAAGAGAGTGGGCGTACTTCGGATGCCACCGATGGTGCTGTCGCAAGTAGCACGAATACACAAAAATCACACTCGAGCTTTGACAACATGACACTCGAAGCAAAAGCGGTGTACGTGGTTGATATCCGTGATGACGCTGCTCTTTTTGCAAAAAACAGTGACGTGACCCTCCCGCTCGCATCCGTCAGCAAACTCCTAACAGCGCTTGTCGCAACCAAAAATCTTTCGCCCGAGGTTGCTGTTACGATTCCACAGGAAGCACTCAATACCGAAGGGGAGAGCGGACTCTTTGCGGGAGAAGTGTGGAATCTCGCCGATTTGATTGGATTCATGTTGCTCACCTCATCGAATGATGCCGCAACGGCGCTGAAACTCGCATACGAGAAAGAAACCGGTGGTTCATTCATTGCGGCGATGAATACGGAAGCAGCAACGCTCGGTATGACACGATCTCATTTTATGAATGAAACCGGACTCGACATTGGAGAGAAGCCGAGCAACACCGGATCAGCACGCGATGCCGCACTGCTTTTGGCTTCCGCACTCAAAACCATGCCGGATGGACTTGATGTGACGCGTCACGACTCATTTACGTTCACCTCACGCACGGGGAACACGCATACAGTGAAAAGCACCAACATGCTCGCCAACACAATTCCTTGGGCGGTCGGTGCAAAGACAGGATTCACCGATAGCGCTGGTGGCAACTTAGCGGTTTCTTTTGATGTGACCCTTGGACGTCCTGTGGTGATTGTGGTGCTCGGTTCAAGTAGGGAAGGACGCTTTGCCGATATGGAAACATTGGTAGCTGCGACCCTTGCATTTTTTGAGGCCCTGTAAAACGACGTTGACAGTTCTCTCTTTTTTGGCCATACTCCCTTTAGATATTGATCGTCCTGGGCGTTTTCGACGCCGCGTGTACTCGCGCGTCGGATCGGGCAAGAAACTACCTATAGGACAGCAAGACCCACTACGGGATGAGGCGCTGATGCCTCTCCATCTTGCCCCAACCTTCCCTCGGGAGTCCCGATGCCATGGAGGGTAGTGGTTCATCAACCGTACGAGGGGTGTTCTGGTGCCTATGTGTGCACGAACGGGAGACTGCCGGGACAGTCTCCACCCTCTAGTCTGTATCAGCCTTCGGCCCAGCCGTGAGGCTGATTTTGTTTTAGCTTTTTTTGTTCTACACTGATGAATACCGTATGACACTCGACATCATTAAAGTCATGATCCCAGCCGCCGTTGCTTTCATCTGCGGCATCGCGATTACACCACTCATCACGCACTATCTCTACACCTATAAGGTTTGGAAAAAGAAGAGTGTGCGCGTGGCAACCGACGGTGGTAGCGCAACGATATCGGCAAAGCTCCACAACGACGAGGAAAGAAAGTTGCCTCGCATGGGAGGTATTGTGGTGTGGGGGAGTGCCGTTCTCACCATTGCGCTCTTTTTCATAGGACATCTCATCAATGGGGATTTTTTTGATAAATTAAATTTCCTCTCACGCAATCAGACCTGGCTTCCACTCTTCACACTGCTCGTTGGTGCATTGATTGGATTCATTGATGATTACCTCACGATTTCTGATCGATATGATCACATTGCGGGTGGTCTCTCTCTTGCAAAACGTATTGTCCTCGTGACCTTGGTGGGAGCGGTTGGTGCCTGGTGGTTCTACACGAAGCTCGATGTGTCGACGATTATTGTGCCGTTTGCCGGAATCCTTGATATTGGTATCTTTTTCGTCCCGTTTTTCATCATTGTGATGCTCGGTTGCTACTCGGGTGGTGTGATTGATGGGTTGGATGGTCTTTCGGGCGGTGTCTTTGCGTCGATTTTCTCTGCATACGGCATCATCGCGTTCGCTCAAAACCAAATCGATATTGCAGCATTTTGTTTTATGATTGTCGGAGCACTGATGGCATTCCTTTGGTTCAATATTCCGCCCGCACGATTCATGATGAGTGAGACCGGTATCATGGCGCTCACCATGACGCTCTCGGTGGTTGCGTTTCTTACGCAACAGGTTTTGGTACTTCCCATCATCGCGTTTCTCCTCGTTGCAACATCGCTCTCGTCAAGCGCACAACTCCTTTCCAAAAAATTCCGTGGGGGCAAAAAGATATTTCTCGTGGCTCCGCTCCATCACCATTTTCAAGCAATCGGTTGGCCTGCAACAAAAGTCGTCATGCGCTACTGGGTTCTTGCAGTGATGTTTGCGACCGTGGGCGTCATCATCGCACTGATTGGATAGCTAGGATATGCAAAAAGAACTTGAACATAACGAGCACCTCGCACTCATTTTTCAGGAGGTGTTGCCTGCACTCACGAGTGGGGGAGTAGAATATTTTGTGTTCGGAGGGGTTGCTATTGCGGGCGTCACTGGGGAATTTTTCAGAAAGAACGAAGACGTGGATGTATATGTAGTTGAGGAAGATTTTTCCAAAACAGAAAGTATCCTACGGGCCCTATGCCAAGAACATGGAGACTGGGATGCGGATGGGTGGACATTGTCATATTCTCAATTGAAAACAACGAGACGACCAAAATTGGATCTCTCCATTAAAGGTGTACAGCTTTTTTCTGTAGTGCCAGTCTACAAAACACCTCAAGGAGTGGAATTCAGAGTTCTTCAAGTATTTATGTTGCCAGAAAATGCGCTGACTCAAACAGCTCGTTTAGTTGATGGTTTTCAATTCTTTTCACCACCCGATGAGGTTTTGTTTACTCTTCTCCGAAACCTCATTCAAAACTATAAGGAGCGCGGAAAACCCGTGGAGGAATACGCCAAACATCTTCTCGATGCAAAAATGGTCTTGCCCGATGAAAAGCTATCAGGTTAGATGACCCTGACATGATACACTTTTTGTTATGAAGCGCGCGCTTGATAGGACATTCCTGACGATTACGCTCTCGCTCACCGGCGTGGGTTTTTTTATCTTCATCTCAGCACTGCTTGGACTTCTTGCACGCGAGGGAGGACGCTTCTCTGGTATTGCAATAAACCAGAGTATTTCTCTTGTCATCGGATTGGCGCTCCTCTACGCAACATCACGTATCAAATATACGTTCTGGAACAAGTACGCGTTTTATCTCTTTATCGCAGCTATTGCCGCTTCTCTTTTGGTGTTCCTGCCATTTTTGGGCTTTGAGCACGGAGGCGCACGACGCTGGATCAGTATTGCAGGACTTTCGTTCCAGCCAGGAGAGTTATTGAAGTTCGCTTTCGTACTTTATCTTGCTGCATGGTATACGACGGTAAAACAAAAGATTACGACGTGGGGATGGGGTGTTGGACCGCTCGCAGGACTCTTGATGATTGCAGGAATCATTCTTGGCCTGCAGCCGGACATCGGCACATTCATCATACTTGCGATAACTGGTCTTGTGATGTTCTTTGTTGCGGGAGGAGGGTGGAAACATGCAAGCGCAATCGTACTTGCAGGAGTGCTTGCTGTGGGCGTAATGTCGGTTTTCGTGCCGTACGTACAAGATCGCGTGCTTACCTTTGTTGATCCATCGCGTGATCCGCTTGGCGCAGGGTATCAGATTCAGCAGTCTTTGATTGCCATCGGGTCAGGACAGTTCTTTGGACGAGGTTTTGGTCAGAGTGTCCAGAAATTCAATTTCCTTCCTGAACCGATTGGCGACTCGATTTTTGCGGTCTTTGCAGAAGAGTGGGGATTCATTGGTAGTGCGCTTTTGATACTTCTTTTTTTGTTTTTCTTGTTGCGCGGGTATCGCATTGCACAGGAAGCGCCAAACCAATTTTCTCGACTTGTCGTACTTGGATTTGTCACGATGATTGTGGTGCAATCGTTCCTGAATATCGCCTCAATGCTTGGTGTATTTCCTTTGACGGGTGATCCGCTGGTATTCGTGAGCCAAGGAGGATCATCGCTGATGATGGCACTTGCTGCAGCGGGCGTTGTCTTAAACGTTTCGAGCTTCCGGAAAGGGCAGGAGGCTGAAATATAGGCTGTTTTTGGTACACTAGAGCTATCCTATGAAAATCGTCTTAACAGGAGGAGGCACAGGAGGGCATTTCTACCCATTGATTGCGGTTGCTGAAGAACTTCGTAAACAATCACGAGAGGAGCATTTGCTTGATCCGAAATTAATCTACATGGCGCCGATTCCGTACGATCCGGATGTGCTTTTTGAACACGACATCACCTTCACACAAATCATTTCGGGCAAACGACGAGAATACACCTCGATACAGAATTTTTTTGATCTTTTTAAAATAGGGTGGGGGACAATTCAGGCGATGTTAAAACTTTTCTTTGCATTCCCCGACGTCGTCTTCAGCAAGGGCGGCTACGTGAGTGTGCCGGTCTTATTTGCTGCGCGACTCTTTGGTATTCCCGTCATCATTCATGAATCTGACAGTGTTCCGGGTAAAGCGAACGCATGGGCGGCAAAATTTGCAAAACGAATCGCTGTCTCATATCCAGAAACAGTGGACGCTTTCAGGAATCTTTCAAAACGAAAAGGGAAGGAGGCCTTGATTGCGGTTACTGGTAACCCAACCCGGAAAGAGCTCCTCACGCTTTCCGAGACCGGTGCACGTGAGTTTCTGAAGCTCGAAAGCGACGTGCCGGTTATTCTTGTTCTTGGAGGATCACAAGGAGCCCGAACTATAAACGAAACAATCATCGAAGCACTTCCAGAACTCGTCGAAAAGTATTATGTCGTTCACCAAACTGGCAAAGAACATTTTGATATCACGAAGGAAAGCGCGGCACTCGCGCTTGATGGCAACCTTAAGGCGGATCGTTACAAACCATTTCCGTTTTTGAATGTTCTTGCGATGCGTATGGCAGCGGGTGCGTCTACGCTCATCATTTCGCGCGCCGGTTCAAACAGCATCTTTGAAATTGCGCTCTGGGGGAAACCATCGATGATTATTCCAATCCCTGAAGATGTCAGCCGCGATCAGCGAAGTAACGCGTTTGCCTATGCGCGAACCGGTGCAGCAATCGCTCTCGAACAAGCGAATCTCACGCCACACCTTGTGGTGTCTGAAGTTGATCGTTTAATGGGGGATGCGGCGCTCCGCACCACAATGAGTGAGGCCGCCAAGACATTTGCACGACCCGATGCAGCAGCAAAGATTGCGAGAGAGATTCTTGATTTGGCGCTTGAGCACGAAAAATAGATTACGCCGAACACGCAGACAGGACGCAGAAGTGGCATTGACAAATAAAAAGGAACTGCTATGCTTTCCTCAGTTTCTTGGTTGACGGAGCTCAATCTTTAGAGCTCAAGGAGGCGTCAATCGGGACGTGGCGGCAACACGTAAAATTCTGCTTTCGCTCTTTCGCGCCTAGCCAATAGCGCTTCGCAATTCGCTTTCGCCTCTTTCCTCTTTCCGTTCGACCTACACATTCGTGTAGGTCTTTGTTTTTAGGGCTTTTTGGGCGCTCTCGAAAGGTCTTGACAAGTGCCCCCCTTGGGTGTATGATACTACCAGATTGTACAACCCCCGTTAGTACTGGGATAAGCGCGGTCGATCATGTCGACCGGCCATCACGGTCGCGACATGGCTTAGCCCAAACAAAATGGCCCTGTCAAAAAAAGGGAAAATATCGTCAGCATACACCGTTCAGCTGACAAGGGGCAGCAAAAAACCAAGCCCCGTAGTACGGACGTCGGTTAACCACAAGAAGCGTCCAAAAAGAACCGGTAGGTTCAAAAAAAGCCCCAGCAACCAGCTGGGGCCTTTCATATATGCTAAAATAAAAACATGGACAACATTATTGTGTGGGCAGTCTTAGTTGGAGTGGGGATCATCTTAGGAACGATTCACTATGCCGCTGGTTATAACACCGACCTTCCAAGCAAGAATACATCCTATAAATTCTTGGAGTTTTTTCGTTATACAATCAGTTATTTGATTGCTTTGGCAATCGGCTACTATTTTTGGTCAACAAAAGGGCCCTACGTAACGTCAAAGGATTTTGATTCAACAGATATCTTCCTTGGACTCCTTTTTCTCGTCGCTATTTTTGGCTGGCTCCCTTACTTCGTCAAAAACATTACCGAGGGCATCACTGTTATTTTCAAGAAATTCCTAGGATAAGATCCTGAGGGTATTTATGCTAAAATGGTCGCTATGACCAAGGTTGTTACTCGATTTGCGCCTTCGCCGACCGGATTCTTGCACATGGGCGGTGTTCGTACCGCGCTTTTTTCATATCTCTACGCAAAAAAACACGACGGTGTATTTGCACTTCGTATTGAAGACACCGATGCAGCAAGAAATAAACCTGAGTGGACTACCGGTCTCATAGAAGATCTTGCGTGGCTCGGCTTGCATCATGATGTTTGTGTCATCCAGTCCGAGCGAGCCCCAAAACATAAAGAATACCTACAAAAGATCATCGCTGAAGGAAAAGCATATATTTCAAAAGAGACTCCGACGGAAGAAGGTCAGCGAGATGAGGTGATCCGTTTTAAAAACCCAAACAAGGTTGTCGTGATTAACGACATCATCCGCGGGGAGGTATCGATTGACACCACTGACCTCGGCGACTTTATCATCGCGCGATCAATCGACGAACCACTCTATCACTTCGCCGTTGTTGCAGACGACTTCGATATGGGCATTACGCACGTGATCCGCGCCGAAGAGCATCTCTCAAACACCCCCCGACAAATTTTGATTCAAGAAGCGATTGGGGCACCGCGACCCATCTACGCACACCTACCACTTGTACTCGCAGCTGATAAGGCAAAGCTTTCTAAGCGTAAGCACGGAGAAACAGTCTGGCTTACATACTATCGTTCTCGCGGATACCTTCCTGAGGCAATTTTGAACTTCGTTGCATTGATTGGATGGAATCCGGGAGATGATCGTGAGATATTTTCGCTTGCTGAACTAGTTAAAGAATTCTCGCTTGAAAAAGTACAGAAGGGTGGCGGTGTTTTTAATGTTGAAAAACTCAACTGGATAAACAAAGAATACATAAAGAAACTGGGAAAAGAGGAACAGCTAAAAGGTTTGCGTCCTTTTGTTCCAGAAATAGTTAACGACGAGCTGCTTGAAAAACTACTTCCAGTATTGATTGACCGCGTGAACGTATGGGGCGACGCACAAGAACTCTTCGAAGAAGGGGAGTTTGAGTATCTCTTTGATGAACCTAGCGTTGATACAACAAAAATCGTCTGGAAAAACGATACAAAAGAGGGGAGTCGGAAGCATCTGACTGAAGTCCTCCGTCGTTTACACGATCTTGATGAAAACGCGTGGACCATTGAAACAATCAAAGAGAGCATCTGGAGCTACGCGGAGGAAAAAGGAAAAGGAAATGTGCTCTGGCCAATGCGCATGACACTCACTGGAAAAGAAAAATCAGCTGATCCATTTACTATTGCAGCACTCCTCGGAAAAGAGAAGACACTTGCACGCATCACATCCGCCATTCAATCTCTTGCATAAGTAATGACATACTTCCGCATTACATTTTGTGTCGCACTTGTAACGCTTCTTTTCATAAGCGCTGGTGTAGCTGTCGCACAAGATGTCGACGAGCTCCGCGATAAAATCGATGAGGCGGAGGAACAGATTGATAAGCTGAATGATGAAATCGCAGCACTTGAGCGCGATCTTGAAGCAGCGATTCAGGAGTTAAATCTCACGCGCCAAAAACTCCTCTCGGACATTACGCTCACGCAAAAGAAAATCGAGCAGACGGGATACTCCATCAAACAGTTGGGTATCGAGATTACCGACAAAGAAGCAAAGATTGAGCGCAACAATACAATACTTTCAAATGCGCTCCGCACCGTACAAGCAGCAGACGACCAATCATTGATCGAAACCGTGCTGGCATATGACTCACTCTCTGAACTGTGGGTTGAGTTGGACCAGCTCGAGACCGTGCAGGGCATCGTTCGCGATCAGTTGATAGAACTTCGTGGACTGAAAAGCGAACTCGAGTCAGAGGAGGCAAAGGAGCGCCTCGCGCACGAGAGTCTGAGCACCTACAAGAGCAAACTCGATGGGCAAAAGAAAGTTATTGAAGAAAATAAAAAAGAGAAAGATTCGCTCCTTGCGACAACCAGAAGCACCGAGGCGGCGTACCAAGCACTGCTCGAACAAAAGCGTGTCGCGCGCCAGCAGTTTGAAAGCGCGATGCAAGAATTTGAATCACAACTTGAGTACGCACTTGACCCATCTCGTTTGCCACAAGAGGGAACCAGTATCCTTTCCTGGCCGGTTGAATCACCAGAAATAACCCAAGGGTTTGGATTGACCTCGTTCGCACGAGGAGGCGCGTATGGCTACGATAAAGCAGGGAGCCCGAATCCGCATCGTGGCGTCGATTTTAGAGCGTCTGTGGGCACACCGCTCCTTGCCGCGGCAGGAGGAACGGTGAGAGACGCTGTTGATATGGATAAGACCCCTGGCTGTTATTCCTACGGTAAATGGATCTTGGTTGATCACGACAACGGACTCTCAACACTCTATGCTCACTTGTCAGTGATGAGCGTTTCTGCAGGGGACTATGTGAAGCAAGGACAAATCATTGGCTACGCGGGTTCAACGGGCTACGCAACAGGGCCACATCTGCACTTTACGGTCTTTGACCGAGAAGCCGTCAAGGTTGATCAATTCACCTGGAGCAATGGGTGTAAAAACACCAAAATTGCGTATGCGCCGTATGAAGCATACTTGAATCCGCTGTCATATCTGCCACAATAAAAATACTTATCAGTCACTTCCCTATGGATACAAAAAATTTAAAGGAGAGGGGATTCATCAAGATCATTTTATTGATTGTCATCGGGTTGATTATCCTCGGATACTTCGGCTTGAACATCAAAGATATCCTCGCGTCTCCGGTCGTTAAAGAAAACCTTGCCTATGCATGGAACCTTGCGAAGGAACTATGGGCAAACTATCTTGCAGCACCTGCGGGTTGGGTTTGGGATCATATCATTAAGTTCCTTTGGGATCTCTTTTTGAACGGTTTGTCGGGATTGAAGAACGGCAGTGGACCTGAAAGTTTGATGCAGTAAAAAATAGTGACGCAGAAAAAAGAAAACGCGAGGTGTGCATCGAAAGAAACGATACAGACAACGCGTTTCTTTTTATTTTGTAGGGAAGAGAAGGAGAGGATACTCAAACGAACCGAGTGTGGCCTTTGGCCTTATTCTCAATATAATCATGTCGCAAAAGATATATTGTGCGACGTATCTATAATTAAGCCCCAGATACTCCCCTTGAAGACCACTTGACCTATTTGCAATTTGCTGCCTTTGTATATCCTGCGCTCTGTGCAACTTCTTCGGATGCGAACCATATCTTGTTTTCTTCCTTTATCGTCTGTGCGCCCGAGCACCAGGGGAAGTGGTACTTCGTGCCATTTCGAGATCCGAGGACACTCCCTTCGGTAGGAGGGCTCTCTATCCCCTGCCCCTGACCAATAGGTTCGATTTTTGAGGACGATGAAGTGTGTTGTTCTACGCTAGACTTTTGAAAATTATTTTCTCGAATCGTGACCGGAACATCCTTCAATTCGATTACCGAGAGACGTCCACAGGCAAAGGCACCGAGGCCTACCGCGAGCATAATCAGAACCTCAAGAGCATGGTTTCTGACTTCCCTGCCAGAGAGCCAATATTTGCCTTTTTGCCAAAGTTCTGCTATATTTTCTAGTGCATTTATTTGCATATCGAAACGCTCTGCATCGCGATGTCCCCGCTGATGGCTCGACTATAGCCTTCGATACTT
>CAZWLQ010000014.1:11698-22961 GCA_964634615.1 uncultured Candidatus Saccharibacteria bacterium | reverse complement strand
ATTCTTAATCTCCATGTCGACCCATCCTACCAGAAATAGGCTTATTTTTCAGCTTTCTACATCGGCCCTGTCTCAGGAGCGATGCGTTGAGGGTTAAGGTGCTCAAACTGTTCTTGAGAATAAATACCAATGCCGCGCAACTCATTTTCTCTCAAAGTACTCCCGCAAAAAAGTGTGAGGTGTGGAAATGGTGGCGCGCTATCAAGGTCACATATCAAACTTAATTCTTTGTAGAATTTTGCAAGGTCGGGAAGCTCCGCACATTGTATATACGACCTTCGCGTTTCTATCTCATGAGAAGCTTGCTCTAGAGGGTATTCTTTTGAGATTGAGTAGTACTCCTCTTTAAGAGAAAACTCCCATGTAAACCTAAGGGATAGTTCCTTGATCTCTTTCAAAACGCGCGACCGCTCTTCAAGACCGAGGGAGTCCATTAATGCCAGAAGCTTCTTCCCCGTCTTGCTTCCTATAATCGTAATGTGGAATTCTTTCTTTTCAGAAAGACCTTCTTGTCGGGCTCGCTCTTTGAGCCACAAAGGAACATCTTCGTTAAGATGCGCATCTAGGAGTACTGTCATTGTTCTCTCATCAAAAGAAAGTGCCGGTTCTTTTTCGACATCTCCTACTTTTTCTAGTGATTCATCCATAAGATCTTTACATCGGCCCTGTCTCAGGAGCGATGGCTGCAGCACGCTGCCAGAAGCGTGCGCGGATGGTTGCAACGAGCTCGGCGAATTCGGGATTCTTGAGGATGAGAAGAACTCCTGTCCACACGACGAGCGCCGCGATGCCGGCCACCGTTGCTTGGAAGAACACATCACGCGCGATGGAAAGATCGAAGACCGATTCTGTGGCGCGCAAGGCGAGATATGCGGCGCTTGCAGCCAAGATAGAGGATGCTGATGCATGCCAGATGGTCTTGAGCACCTGACGTGGAATGTGACCGCCAAAATCGCGTCTAAAGAGCATCCAAAAGATAGACGCGTTCACGATGAGACCAAGCGAGTATGCAAAAGCAATCATGACGACGTTTGTTCCAGGGACGTCGCTGATGCGGAGAAGGTCTTCGACAAAGTAGCGGAGTGTTGGAATTGTGTCAGAGATGATGACACTCCCCCACACGAGACCGACCGTGAGTACAGAACTGCCGAGCGTTACCAAGAGCGGGCGTGCAGTCTTCCCTGCCGCGTAATACGCACGGACGAAGAGCAACACGAGACCGTGTGCAACGAGCGATATCATGAACAACGCAAAGACCGCCGCGGTAAGACGTGTGTCAGCCCAGTCAAATTGTCCTGAACCCAAGAGCACACGAACGATGTGTGCACGAAGAACGATGAACACCGTGACAGTCGGCAACGACCAAAAGATGATCGAACGAAGTGCAACGAGCACGTGGTCGAGGAATGCAGTCTTATCTCCATTTGAAAAGAGCTTCGAAAGGACGGGGAACGCTGCGACCGAATACGACACACCAATGAGTGTGAGCGGCGCCATGTAGAGATTGGATGCAAAGGTGAAGACCGTCACCGATCCTGCGGCGAGTGTTGATGCAAAGCCAAGAAGTGCGAGCATCACCAGCTGATTGAGCGCAAGCGTCGTTGTGCGCGGCAAGGAGACCACAATTACCCCCCACAGCGACTTCCAGTCAAATGAGAGCGTCGGGCGAGGCAAAAGACCCTCTTTGATGACTGTGGGCACCTGAATGAGTAAATGCATCACCGCACCAATAACAACGCCCCAGCCGATACCTGCAAGCCCCCAGCGTGGGTAGAGCGCCACGACGCCCACAATAATGCCGAGGTTATAGAGTATCGGCGAAAGCGCATAAACATAAAAGCGTCCTGCAAGCTGTGTCACGCTCGAGAGAATATTGGAAAGCCCAAGGAAAATCGGTGAAAGCAACAAGATGCGCGTGAGCTCGATAAATGACTGCTGTTGATCCTCATCAAACCCCGTAGAGAGGAAACGCTGACGCATCTGCGCAAGAAACCAAAGTAGTGCACTCGCCGCGGAATTGAAGTCGCAGAAAAATGTTGTGACTTGTGAGAGAAATGCTTTTGCTTCGAGCTTCCCCTGCTTCTCAAGACGCTCGCTCAAGAATGGTATGAGGACGAAGAGCGATACGATTGATGCGATCGAGGCAAAAAGAAAATCCGGAATACGGAATGCGGAGTAATAGACGTCGAGCGTGGGACCAGCACCAAAGAGGTGCGCGAGCATGCGGTCGCGAACGAGCCCAAGGACTTGGGATACCAATGCAAACGTCGCTATGACATACGCTGCGGCATGGATGCCGGAGATGCTTTCTGAGAAGAATGCGATAAGACGACGCACCATATAAAAGCTGATTATACCACTCTCCGAGCGTAGTTTCGCTTCATTGTTCGTACCACATTCTGGAGCGTCGTTTCATCTCTCCCCTCCAAACGCGAAAACCCTCCTGCAGCAGCAAGAGGGTTTTCATAAAATCTATATGGTTCGTATCTATAAGCCGAATTCTGTCCTACTTCGCTGAAGCTTCGTAGGACAGGTCCTTTCTTTTGGGAAAGCGTTCTGTGAAGAACGTATCCTCGAAGGAGGGCCTGCCCTTCGTAGCGTAATCGCGAAGAAGGGGTATCCATGTATCTAGGATGATGATTGCTCACCACCTCAAGCGGCACTCCGGCCCTGGGCCGGCACGGCCTTGCACGTAGGTAAGGATTTTGCCGTTTCAACTCATTGTTGCCAATGAGACATTCCACTGGGGAATCCCTATCCTTTCGAAATCGGGCGTTTCTGCTCGCACCTCTATGCTCGCGCACGGCGGGCGTTACCCGCTACCCTCCTACATCCTTGCGAATGTACGTGTTCGGACTTTCCTCACCCCACCAAAGGCGGGGCGCAGATACCCGATACGAACCTTTTTTATTATACATCAAAGTATGTGAAGTAGCAATAAATGCAATCAAATTAATTGATGTGATCCAAAAGTTTAGTTTTTTCTTTTATAAGTTTTATTGGGGTAACGAAAGCAATACTAAGCGGAACTCTGAAAGAGCCTTGATTAAACGCCGGAACTCCACCAATTTTATTCACAAAAGCAAGATTATCATTACCCCAAAGCATATTTCCATTTACAATCCCAATTACGTCTTTTTCTCCTTGAAGAAAAAGTGGAGCACCACTATTTCCTCCTAAGTTAATTGAGTTGAGTTGGATATGAACATATTTTTCTCCTCCCACAACAACCTCAGGAAAAGAAGAGACTATTCCTCTATTCGTAGCAAACGGGTATTCCTTTGAATTTAAATAGCCTGCTGCCAACTGAAATCCACAAAAGAATACAGCCTCATCATATTCAGGAAGATAGTCGAGAGAAAGTTTTAAAAAGGGTGTTTCAAAACTTTCCTCAAGTTCTAGAAGTACCGCATCATGAAATTCATCAAAAGCTTTTAATTTGGCCCTTCTCTTTATTCCATTAGAAAATTCAACTTCTATGAAAGAAATTACTCCATTAAAAAAGTTTTCTAGTTTTGAATGTTCATCCGCACCGACAGTCGAAACATATACTGGATTTGTGCGAATATTCCGTAATTCAGAACCAAAAACAACATGAAAACACGTTAAAAGATCCCCTCCACTACTAATGAAGAATCCTGTTCCTGTAGCACAATTGCCATTTTGATACTGAGCAATTACACGAACTATGCGCTCACGAATATGAGCTATTTGATTACCTTTTGATGAAGTCATTATCAAGAAAGACTACCACTCCAACTGACCTCCGGTCTTGTATTCGTTGACGCGTGTCTCAAAGAAGTTCTTTTCTTTGCGAGCGTCAATGATTTCGCTCATCCATGGGAATGGGTTCTTGGTACCGTAGACGGCTTTGAGGTTAATGCGTTCGAGACGGCGATCGGCGATGTGTTCGAGGTATTCGGAAATCGACTGAGGCGTGAGACCAACGATGCCTTTTGGAAGCGCCTCGTATGCATAGCGCTTCTCAAGATCAACGGCATGCTTAATCTTTTCTGTAATATCTGACTTGAAGCTTTCAGTCCAGATTTCAGGATTTTCAGCAACGATGGTATTGATAAGCTCAGAACCAAATGCGAGGTGAACCGTCTCGTCGCGGAGAATGAACTGGAATTGCTCGCCGATACCAACCATTTTGTGTCGACGAAGCATCGAGAGCATCATCGCGAACCCAGCGTAGAAGAAGAGTCCCTCCATGATGACGTAGTAACCGACGAGGTCGTGCACAAAGCGCTGGATTTGTTCGGGGGTCTTTGTTTCGAATCCAGGGTCAAACACCGATGTTGTCATATTGACCACAAAATCATCTTTGTCTTTGATGGACGGAATCGTCTGATACATCGTGTAAATCTCATCAGGCTGAAGGCCGAGCGTGTCACAACAATAGATGAACGTGTCAGTGTGAACCGCCTCTTCGTATGCTTGACGAAGAAGGTACTGACGACACTCAGGGTTGGTGATGTGGCGATAGATTGCGAGCACGATGTTGTTGGCTGTGAGCGATTCGGCGGTCGAGAAGAAGCCAAGGTTGTAGAGCACCATACGACGCTCGTCTTCGGTGAGACCCTTCTCCCCTTCTGCTTTCCATGTTTCCACGTCGAGCTGCATCGAGACTTCTTCGGGCACCCAGTTGTTGGCAACACCAGTTTTGTAGTATTGGCGAGCCCATGGATATGTAAGTGGAAGAATCTTGTTTGGGTCAACGCCTGATGCGTTGAGAATCTGTTTTTTGGTCACGGTAAAAAGTTTATTGGTTAATTAGTTCTTTAGTTCGTTGGTAAATCATTCGTCACATTTCAACAAATGAACCAACGAACCAATCTACTGACAAGATAGGCACTCCGGATCGTCGAGTTTACAGAGCTGAAGCACCGGCTTTGCTGGCATCGGTGTTGCTGACACCATAGCAAACGCCGGATTTGGTTCGACGGCAGTGGCCGCAATCTCAGCCCTGATATTCTCGACCGCTTCCTGAGCGATGGTGCGCTCAATCTTTGGCGTTGCCTGCTGCTTTCCGAGTTCGACGGTGCTCTTTTCGACTGATGAAGCGCCAAGTGTGCGGAGGTAATAGGTGGTCTTCATACCCAACTTCCACGCCTCGTGGTATACCTCCGAAAGCTTAGCTCCCGACGTGCCCGAAAAGAACACATTGAACGACTGACTCTGGTCGACCCATTTTGCCCGATGTGCAGCAACACGAACGAGATGGAGTGGATCGATGGCAAAGACCTCCTTGTGCTTCTCTTTGATCCATGTGGGAATTGACGAAACAAGGTCAAGATTGCCGTCAGCACCCTTGATGATTTCGAGCATCTCGTGATTCCACAAGCCCTCCTTCTTGAGATCCTCGATGAGGTAGTCGTTCATCACGATAAAGTCACCACTGATGTTCGCCTTCACGTAGATGTTCTTGTAGATCGGTTCAATGGTCGGTGAACAACCTGCGATGTTGGCGATTGTCGCTGTTGGCGCCATGGCCATACAGTTGCTGTTACGCATGCCGTATTTCTTGACTGCCTCACGCACCGGTGTCCAGTTGAGCTTCTCTGTGCGCGACAGCGGGATTGTTTCACCTCGTTCCTTTTCGAGGACATCAAGTGTATCAACTGGAAAAATGCCACGATCCCACTTGGAGTCCTTGAATGTTTCGTAGGCACCGCGTTCACGCGCAAGTTCGGCAGATGCGAGAATCGCGTAGTACGAAATCATCTCCATACTCTCATCAGCAAAGCGGACCGTCTCTTCGGAATCAAACGAGATGTTCTGAAGAAAGAGTGCGTCTTGGAAACCCATGATTCCAAGTCCCACCGGACGGTGACGCATGTTCGACTTTCTTGTTTCGGGAATCGGATAGTAGTTGAGGTCAACAACGTTATCGAGCATGCGCATCGCCAACGTTGCAGTCTCCTTGATACGAGCCTCGTCGAGTTTGCCATCAACCATGTGCGTCATGAGGTTGATTGAACCAAGGTTACAGACCGCAACCTCGTCATCGGGAGCGTTGTTGAGTGTAATCTCTGTGCAGAGGTTCGAGTTGTGGATGGTACCAACGTGGTCCTGAGGACTGCGAACGTTTGAGCTATCTTTGAACGTCACCCATGGGTGACCGGTCTCGAAGAGTTGCGTTAGGACACGCTTCCACAAATCCTTTGCGCGAATCTCGCGAGCGATACGCATCTCACCACGTTTTGCTTTTTCTTCGTACTCGGCGTACCGCTTGCTAAATGCCGCACCAAAAAGTTCGGGAAGGTCTGGTGTTTCATCTGGAGAAAAGAGTGTCCATGGCTGATCATCACGAACACGCTTCATGAATTCGTCAGGAATCCACAGCGCGGTGTTTGTGTCGTGTGTACGACGACGCTCGTCTCCCGTGTTTTTGCGGAGCTCAATGAAATCTTCGATGTCCGCATGCCACGGTTCGAGGTAGACGGCACAGGCACCGCGACGACGACCACTTCGGTTGATACAAACAACAGTCGAGTCAAGAATCTTGAGGAATGGAATAGCACCATTACTATCGACACCGGTCGATTTGACGCGAGCACCTGTGGCACGGAGCTTCGTCCAGCTATAGCCAACACCACCATCAAACTTGGCCATGTGCGAGTAGTCTTCGTACGATTTGAAGATACTGTGGAGGTCATCACCAACAACACCGAGATAACACGACGAAAGCTGTGAGTGAGGTGTACCAGCATTGAAAAGCGTTGGTGTCGAAGGGATGTAGCGAAGCTGAGACATGAGGTGGTAGAACTCGATTGCGCGGTCATCCTTGTGCTCCTCAAGAAGCGCGAGGCCCATCGCAACCCGCATCCACATCATCTGCGGAGCTTCGAGGAAGATGCTCCTCGTGCGGTCACGCTTATCACGAATGAGATAACGATCCATGAGCGTCGACGTGCCGAGGTATCGGAGAAGATCATCACGTTCAGGAACGAGCGTCGCAGCAAGACGTGGAAGATCGAACGAAGCCATGCGTGGGTCGAGAAGTTTGAGCTCAACACCCTTTGCGATAGTCGCGATGAATCCGTTTTGGTACGCAGGGACGAAACGAGGATCCGACGGGTCCGTCATCTCCATCATGTCTGGATAAACAGAAAGCTCGAGAGCGAGACGCGATGCAAAGAGTGAGTACGCGGTGTCTCGCTCAATAAACGAACGCGCAACGAGCGCAATCGTGTGTGTTACGTCACGCATCGACATGCCCTCATACATCTCGCGTTCAGCTTGTTCGACGAGCGCGCCAACATCAATATCCTTTTCGATACCGCGTGCCGATTTGCGAAACATTGTTGCCATAAAGTCTCGCGTGATTGACATGTGCCCACCGCCAGGGATTGAGACGATGAACTCCCGGTTCTCAATCTTCTCTTGCACTTCTTCTTGTTTTTCTTGTCGAAGCTTTGCGTGCTCGTAGCGATACACGATGTATGCCTTAGCAACAGCATAGAAACCCGTCTGCATAAGCGCCCGTTCAACGAGATCTTGCACTTCTTCGACTGATGGAATGTACGTATCCCCAACAGAACGACTTCGTTCATCAAGATCCGCCGCAACAAGATTCGTCACCGCTTCAGCATCGCGCACACGCTGTTCTGCAAAGATATCGAAGAACGCTTTTTGTACTGCATTCTGAATCTTCGATTCATCAAAGGGGACAATCTGGCCAGTGCGCTTGCGGATCTGTTTGAGGGTTGGATGCATGGGGACAAGAAAGATACTGCTTATAAAAGTGCCCCACTATTGTAGCGATGCATGCGGTGGAAAACACGGTGGATAACCCAAGAATATCCCTTTACGGTATGAAAGAAAAAAACCGTCTAGTCTTTACACTCTCCCTGTGTGGGCTCAAATGAGTGGTGGCCGAAAACAGTAGGAAGCATCGATGTTTTTTGACGCCGCAACACCAGCATTTACCTCAAGAACAAAGGATGCTTTGCCCGATGGAGTGAAATGGTCGGGGTATGTGTCGGGTGAGACGTTGTATGCAACATTTACAACGCACCAATCGGTATCTATCCAGATAATGTCAATCGGAAAGACCATGTCCTTCATCCAAAAAGAGTAGCTATCGGGCTCTTCAAAGACAAAGAGCATCCCCGTCGATGTGGCGAGGCCCTCGCGGCCACCCAAGCCTTGTGCCCGGCTCAACGGTGTATCGACAACTTCAACAGCAAATTCTTCGTCCCCCACCACAAGTGGAACAACCCGAGGTTTGTGAGAAAAAGCCCACAAACCCAAAACAGTGCCGAGCAAAATGAGAAACGGAATGACAAGGCGGTAGCGAGTGGACATAATGATGTAACTGCGGGCCCACTAGGAATCGAACCTAGGTCACCGGTTTTGGAGACCGGAGTTCTACCATTGAACTATGGACCCTGAACTGACTGTCCCGACGTTTCAGTCGGGACCCCAACCCAATGCGTCGGGGCTTACAGCTAACAACTTACAGCAAAAGAGTGGCTCTCGCCACTCTTTTTCCTACAAGCCAACGATGCTACGAGCTATTTCTTCACCTGCTTATACATCACGCGCTGGCGAAGCGTCGGATCGAACTTTTTGAGCTCCATACGCTCTTTGTTCTTGGCTCCGTCGCTTTTCTTGTTCCGACGGCTGTAATAGACGTGGTCGGACTTGCTGGATTTGAGTTTGATGAGTGCGTCTTGGGACATGGGTATATTTTAACAGATTTTCGACAGATGACAACCTCGGGTGCGCCGGGGAGGATTCGGTCACCGGTTACTAAGGATTTTACTCGCTCTGCTCGAAAAATCCTAAGTACCGTCGACCCCGCCTCGCCCCGCGCTGCGGGGCTCCGGCCTTCTCGTCCTCCCGGCATTGCTGCAAAACAAAAGTCGCCCCGCATACTGCGGGGCTCCTTTGTTTTGTGCGCCGGGGAGGATTCGAACCTCCGTAGGCCGAAGCCAGCAGATTTACAGTCTGCCCTCGTTGACCGCTTGAGTACCGACGCAATATAAAGAACTCCCGACTCACCTACCGTACCTCAAAGTCTCACTTTGCGCAAAGCTTACGCGTGTGTTTTTTCTTCTGGAGACTCTTTTTGGAACGGTGTTTTTATTCGAGCGCGTTTTCCTTTTTTTGTCAGCGTAAACGTAATCTCTTCCTCCCCTCCTGCATTCGGTTTTGCATCAATTGAGACGACGCCTCCTTCAAGAATCCCTTGCGATACCATCAACTGTGCAACTTTGGTAAGAATCTTATCTTGAATCAGTCGCTTCAAAGGTCGTGCACCGTAGGTTGGGTTGAATCCGGTCTTTGCGAGGTATTCAATTGCGGCTGGAGAGACCTCAAGAGTGATTTCCTTATCGCTCAAACGCTTTGTTACGTTCGCAAGCTGGATTTTAACAATCTCTTTAATTGCATCGGAAGGCAAAATATTGAAGAAAATTATTTCATCAACACGGTTTAAGAATTCTGGGCGGAATTGATCGCGGAGCGCTTCCATTACCTTATCGCGCACATTGCCGTATGATTGTTCGCTCAAATCACTTGAACCAAAACCGATGCCATGCATGCGGTCGATGTACTGTGCACCAACGTTGCTGGTCATCACAATAATCGTGTTTTTAAAGTTAACCACGCGACCCTTTGCATCGGTCAAACGGCCGTCATCAAGAACCTGAAGAAGTACGTTGAAGACTTCCGGGTGTGCTTTTTCAATTTCATCGAACAACACGACGGAATACGGACGGTGGCGAACGAGTTCGGTCAATGATCCTGACTCTTCGTGACCAACATATCCTGGAGGCGCACCAATTACTTTTGAGACCGAGTGCTTTTCCATGTATTCCGACATGTCCACACGAATCAATGCTTTCTCATCATCAAACATGAATTCAGCCAGCGCTTTTGCAAGCTCTGTTTTTCCAACACCTGTTGAACCGAGGAAGATGAATGAGCCAATTGGACGGTTTGGGTCAGCGATACCTGCACGACTTCGCTTCACTGCGTTTGAAACTTTCTCGACCGCTTCGTCCTGACCGACAACACGTTTCTTCAATTCCTCCTCCATGCGAGAGAGCTTCTCTGCTTCGCCTTCAAGCATGCGTGATACAGGAATACCAGTCCATCGCGCGACGATATCTGCAATATCTTGCTCAACAACCTCCTCTTTGAGAATGCGTCGTGATTTTTGTAAGCGCTTCAAGCGAGAGTTCTTGGTCTCGAGTTCACGCTCCAATTCTGGGATGTGGCCGTAACGGATTTCTGCGGCACGAGCGAGGTCTGCGGTTGCTTCCGCAGCTTCCGCGTCAAGACGAGCTTGCTCAAGTTGCTTTTTGATTTCTTTAATCTCACCGATGGTTTCCTTTTCGTTCTTCCATTTGAGTTCAATCTCGCTGATGGTTTCTTTAAGATCCGCGATGTCCTTTTCAATCGCTTTTGTTCGCACTTTTGCTTTTGCAGCTTTTGTATCAGTTCCGGCAGCATCGCTCTTCAATGCCTCTCGCTCAATTTCGAGCATCATAATCTTACGGTAGGTCTCTTCGAGAATCGGAGGTTTGTTCTCAAGAGAGATGCGGAGTGCTGATGATGCTTCGTCAATGAGATCAACCGCTTTGTCAGGAAGGAAGCGATCGGTGATGTATCGGCTTGAAAGCGTTACCGCAGCGATAATCGCGTCGTCAGTTACCTTCACGCCATGATAGAGCTCGTATTTTTCTTTAAGACCACGGAGAATCGCCACCGCATCTTCAATCGATGGTTCGTTGATGAATACCGGTTGAAAACGGCGTGTAAGTGCTGGATCTTTTTCGATGTGACGTTGGTATTCTTTGAGTGTTGTTGCGCCAATCGCACGAAGTTCGCCTCGCGCGAGTGCGGGTTTCAACATGTTTGATGCGTCGAGTGATCCCTCGGCACTTCCAGCACCAACAATCGTGTGGATTTCATCAATGAAGAGAACAATTTTTCCGTTCGATTTTTCGATTTCTTTCACAATTGCTTTCAGGCGTTCCTCGAATTCTCCACGATATTTTGTTCCCGCGACCAAACTTCCGAGATCAAGAGATACGAGTTCACGGTCTTTCAACGATTCTGGAATATCACCGCTGGCGATTCGTTGTGCCAATCCTTCGACGACTGCGGTCTTTCCGACACCCGCTTCTCCAATCAAAATTGGATTATTTTTTGTGCGACGAGAGAGAATCTGAATGATGCGACTGATTTCTTTGTCACGCCCAATGACCGGGTCTATTTTTTCTTTGCGCGCAAGTTCGGTTAAATT
>CAZWLQ010000014.1:0-11688 GCA_964634615.1 uncultured Candidatus Saccharibacteria bacterium | reverse complement strand
TTCGTGTGTATCGTGCGATTGCTCGCGGCATCTTCGCACCAGTTGCAGCGCCATTTTCATCTCCGCCCCGTTCGCGAAGTTCGCGTAATACTTCGAGCACATGCTCTTTCTCAATTTTGAAACGTGAAAGAATTTCGCGAGAGTCACCTGGAATATCCAATGCTGCGATAAAGAGATGTTCCGTTGAGATGAATTTATCCGAGAGCATTGATGCAACGTGTGCAGAAAATTCAAGCGTCTTACCAAGTTCAGGCGTGAGGTACATCTGATACGACGGCGAGACCGTTGCGCCACCATTTGAATCCTCAAGTCCTTCGAGGAATGCGTCGGTGAGCGTAATCGTATCAATCTCAAGTTTGTCCAAAATCGAAGCCACCATGCTCTCTTCCTGAAGAATGAGGGCGGTAAGGAGATGGAGGACGTTTACGTGGCTCTGGCCACGCTCAAGAGCAAGCTCGTGGGCCTTCTTGATTGCTTCCTTTGCTTTGGTTGTGAAATTTTTAAGAGGTGGCATTGCGGATTCCTGTTTAGAATCTCAATAATATCACATATTTTACTGTTTCGTCAATACTCTTACTCCCCTGCGGACTCACGAAGCGATAGGAATATCTGGCTCTCTTGATTCTCTGGCATACCGATAATGGCGCCGCTTAGGTCAATCAATGGACTTCCAAGGACAATCGTGCCGGTATCAATCGTTGCACGAAGACGTGAAGACTCGCTACCGGTCGATGGTGAAAGTTCTGCAATGATGCCCGGTGCAATGCGGGTTGAGGTCTCCCCTGTTAGAGCAACGACCGTTTGTCCGAGAACAAGCTTATCAAATGATGCAAACGTCGCTGGTACAAGAAGTGGTAATTCAGCGGGAAGTTCAAGTTTAAAAAACCCTTGTTCGGTTTGTGTGTCTGATGGTTCTGCGTTCACGCGTGTTCCGTCAGAAAGCATTGCAACGTAGTTCTCTTTTTTATCAACAATACGACTGTCTGCAACGACGACACCTTCAGGAGAAATGATCACGCCAAGGCCCAAAAATTCGAGATCGTCTTTTCCTGACAGCGTGAAGAGTCGTACAATCGAGCGCTCTGCTTTTTCAACCGCATCTGCGACACGCTCGCCCTCATTAACAAGGACGGTTCGTTCTTCGACAATAGTCTTACCCCCCGTGAAAGTTTCAATCGGTTTTTCAACAATACGGCTGATAACCCGCGTAACATCGGTTGGCGCTTTTTCCATCAACGACACGGTCGCGATACCCGTTGCAATTGATGTAACGAAAGAAACCAACAACGTGAGGAGAATGGTCTGTGTTTTGTTCAAGTGTTCCAGATCCATATAGAGTCAGTATACACTGACTAAATTCCAAAATCCAGATTCCAATTTCCAAACAAAACTATGCGCACAATCGTGAAGAACCTTGTTGGAATCTGGATTTTGGAATTTGTTTGGAACTTGGTATTTGAGTATTGAAATTTATTTCCTGACAATATCGGCGAGCACGCTCACAACATAGTCAATATCATCTGTGGTGGTCGCGCGTCCAAAAGAAAACCGTGTTGACTCATTGGCGCGTTCGGGAGCTATCGCGTGGATTACATATGAACCCTCACCTCCCTGCGAGAGGCACGCACTCTTGACCGCGACCGCAACACCCTTCACGTCGAGTTGTGCCGCAAGAAATTCTCCGTCGATGCCTGGAAACGTAACGTTCAGGATATGCGGAACACTTTCCGCGAGAGAACCGTTGATAATGACGTTCTTAAACCGTTCTTTGAGCTGCGAAACAAAATACGCCTTGAGCTCTTGGAACCGTCGCATGTCGGCGTCCCTCCTTTCAATCACCACATCATACGCCCGACACATACCAAGCACCCCAGCAACGTCAGGAGTCCCTTCGCGTGGAATCCTTCCGAACATGCCGCACAAAGATGTCCATGGCGTGTTTGAACGAACATAGAGAAGCCCGGTTCGTTTTGGTCCATAGATTTTTTGTGCATCAAGAATAAGCATGTCTGCCGAAAGCTCCTGTGGAGAAACAGCAATCGAGATTGGTGCCTGACTTGCATCAACAAAGAGAATCGGTTCTCGTCCATTCAATATCCCTAAGCGCTCTGTGTGAGTCAGCGCATATTCACGAATGACCTTGGCTATTTCTTTGATGGGTTGAATTGTGCCAAGCTCATTGTTGACGAGCATGACTGCCACAAGGATTGTGTTGGGACGAAGAATATTTTGCAAAGCCAAAACATCAACAATTCCATCCTTCGAAACAGGAACAAGTGACACTGAAACCCCGCGACGACCAAGCGCTTCAACGCATGAACGAACCGATGAATGCTCGATCGCGCTCATAACAATATGGAGGTCACTATATGCACACCCTTTCTCAATCATTGCCTCAACAACACCGCGAATTGCGCGCGATGATGCATCGGTAGCACCATTGGTAAAGTGACATTCATGCGCTTGTACACCAAGATGTTTTGCGATACCAAAACGCGCCTCTTCGAGAATGCGTTTTACCTCTCGCCCATCACGATGCGATGAGAACGCGTTTGCAAAGTGCGTATCCTCAAAGGAACGCATGCACGCGGCGACACTCGGATCAAGCGGCGTGCTCGCCGCATAATCAAGATAGACCGATGAACGTTTTGATTCTGTCATGCACCTATTCTATGGAAAACAGAGCATCGGTAAAGCAGGCATTCCAAAATAACGAAAAAGTGGTATAGTTGAGTACTTCACGTTTGAGGATATGAAACCAGCAGCACGCACAGAACGGCCGCCGGTCGTTGTGGTCTTGGGCCATGTCGACCATGGAAAATCGAGTCTTTTGGACTTCATCCGAAAGAGCAATATTGTCGCGGGAGAAGCGGGTGGTATTACACAGCACACCGCTGCATACGAAGTAGTTCACACCACAGCTGCTGGCGACCACCGACGCATCACCTTCATTGACACCCCTGGGCACGAGGCGTTCGGAGCCCAACGCAGACGCGGTGCAACGCTTGCTGACATCGCAATTCTTGTGGTGTCTGCAGAAGATGGCGTCAAAGCACAAACAAAAGAGGCGCTCAAGGCGATTGCCGAATCGAAGATCCCGTTCATCGTTGCAATCAACAAAATTGATATGCCAAATGCGAATGTTGAAAAGACGCTTGGAACACTCACTGAAAACGAAGTGTATCTTGAGGGACGCGGTGGTTCGGTACCCTACGTACCCATTAGCGCAAAGCGTGGTGACGGCATTCCGGAACTCTTGGAACTCATTGTGCTTTCGGCCGACCTTGCAGAGATGACCGGCGACACAACCCTTCCTGCCGACGGCATTATCGTTGAAGCACACCGCGACCCAAAAACTGGCATTTCGGCAACACTTATCATCAAGGATGGTTCGCTCACGACTGGCATGTTCCTCGCAACAGAGGGTGCATTCACTCCCGTGCGGGCAATGAAAGATAGTGCCGGAGGAAAAATTGATTCAGCAACATTTTCATCCCCAATCACGGTTGTTGGCTGGAGCGCACTTCCGATTGTGGGAAATAGCGTGAAGGCGTTTGAGAAGAAAAAAGATGCAGAAGGTTTTGCTGATACAAAGTCACAGCCACTTCCCCTTACCCCCACTGCTCCGCTGGATGTGAGCGAAGAAGACAGTGCAATCATTCCTCTCATTATCAAAGCCGATGTTGTTGGCTCACTTGATGCTGTGAAGCACGAGATTAGCAAGCTCACTGACGACCGTGTGAAGTTTAAAGTAATCCACGCGGATGTGGGTGCGGTTTCTGAAAACGATATCAAGCGAGCCGGTGGCGATTCACGCGCAGTCATCGTCGGATTCAATACCGCAATCGAAAACGGAGTCCGTGAGACCGCAGAACGGGCTGGTGTTCTTATTGAAACCAATACCATCATCTACAAGCTCTCCGAGTGGCTTGCTGATTTATTGCAACAGCGCCGTCCAAAACGAATGATCGAGGAGCAACATGGCGTAGCAAAAATACTCAAAACATTCAGTCAAGCAAAGAACAAGCAAATTATCGGCGCACGTGTTGAAGAGGGGGCGCTCAAGCGAGGAGATGTGGTGAGCATACTCCGACGAGGTGAAGCAATTGGCAAAGGAAAAATTCTCGAGCTCCAGCAAGGAAAACGCGACGTGCAAGAAGTGAGTGAGGGCAGCGAATTCGGCACAAAGATTGATGCAACCGTTGTCATCGCACATGGTGATTCGATTGTGGGATTCACCTCCGTTGAACGATAAGCACATGCTTACTCGTTTATTGGTTTGTTAAAAAAGATACAACACGTTTCATGCGACATCACATTCAAAAAGAAGAGGCACTTGCGCACTTGGCTGCCGAATTTATTCATACGGAATCAAATCGTCAGTCATTGATTACGGTAACGCGTGCATACCTCACGCCTGATGAACGTCGTGCGGATATTTATTTCACCGTCCTGCCATCGGAGCAGGAAGAAGCGGTTGAAACTTTTTTGAAACGAAAGCGCACGGAGTTCCGCGACTTCATCAAGCATCACACAAACTTCAGAGTCTTACCGACGGTTGATTTTATGCTTGACCGTGGCGAAAAGAATCGTCAGGAGCTCGAAGAGTTGTCAAAGTAGGATTGCCCCGTAGAATAGGCGGGAGACATCGGCCTGTCGTACCTTCGGTAGATCTCCCGTAGAGAGTAGACAAGTATGTATTACGTATACTTCTCAAAAGTGGATTAAAAGATGATCTCTACATTGGTTCGACTGAAGATGTGGAAAAGAGAGTTGTTCGGCACAATGCAGGAAGAGCGACATCAACAAAAGCATATCGTCCGTGGCGTTTACTGGGTTACGAAAAGTGTGTTACAAGAAAGGAGGCCATGGCACGTGAGAAGTTTTACAAAAGTGGCCAACAACGAGAAAATTTGAAAAGAAAATATTCGGCCTGGTAGACAAGTGGTAAGTCGAGGGACTGCAAATCCCTTATGCGGGAGTTCGATTCTCCCCCAGGCCTCACGAGGATACATGGGTGGAGAATCGAAGGCCGGAGGCGCGCCATTGGTCTAAGCGCCGAGGCGGGGTCGAGAACACTTAGGATTTTCGAGTGACCACGAGAAAATACTTAGTGATTCGTGACCGATTCTCCCCCAGGCCTCACGGGGATATGATTGCATGGTCACACGTCATTGGTTGATTCAAGGCCCGGGTGGTGGAATGGTATACACGCAACACTTAAAATGTTGTCCGTATTTTGCGGATGTGGGTTCGACTCCCACCCCGGGCACCACAAAAAGATTGTCAAAGAGGCACAATTTGTTGTAGAGTTGTTTGTACCCACCCATATAGACAACCTATATGGGTGGGGCGTGCGGACCACATGGTGTAGACAACGAAAGCTCCCGTCCTCTCGGTCTCGGAAGAAAAAGAACAAGCTCTTTTTCTTCCTTACCTCGATGACTACGCTTTCGCGAAGCACACCGCGTGTCATCCTTACTAAACCACCCATAGCTCAGCTGGTAGAGCAGCTCCCTCTTAAGGAGACGGTCGTAGGTTCGATCCCTACTGGGTGGACTTGAGTGAAGCGAAAGGACACCCAAGCGGACAAATTTATTTGTCCGCGTGTAGGGATCGAACGCCGGAGTCATGTTCCGAAAGCTTTCGGAACAGACGAGGCGGTGCCCAGCCCGAGGGGTGCGTCGGCAACCCGAGAGGCGCGGGAGATT
This sequence comes from uncultured Candidatus Saccharibacteria bacterium, assembly GCA_964634615.1. Lineage (GTDB taxonomy): Bacteria > Patescibacteriota > Minisyncoccia > Phycocordibacterales > EsbW-18 > EsbW-18. Next base: position 5,977 of record CAZWLQ010000014.1, on the reverse strand, counting down.
CCTATCTCATGACTAATACTTAGTAACTTGTAACGACAAATGGTACCGTAGAAATCATCACTCGGGCGAGTGGCGAAATTGGTAGACGCGCTAGCCTTAGGAGCTAGTGTCGCAAGACATGGAGGTTCGAGTCCTCTCTCGCCCACAAAAACAAAGGAGTCCCGCCATGTGCGGGACGACTTTTGTTTTATGAGCGGAGAGGACGAGAACGCCGGAGCCCCGTAGAACGGGGCGAGTCGGGGTCGCGAGTACTTATGAGCTTCGCGAATTAGTAACTCGTGACCGAGTCCGATCGGTTTTTATGATTCCCTACCTTGAATCTTTTTAAGGCCTTAACCATGGGCTGAAAGTGCACTTTCTTACTTGACTTTTCATATAAAAGTGATACAATGAAATCTGGTGCTCTTTGACGTTCTAAAGAGCTAGATGTATGACGCGAAACCTACTCTTCCCTATCGGGAAAGGAGCAACAGGATGCGACACGGAATTCTCATGGAACTCCTCGAAGCGGTCTTCGCCAGATTCGGGGTTGATTGGATCATGAACCGAGGAAAGGACTCCGAAACCCGCCCACGGACGGCGGCCGAGGGGCCAAGTGAGCAGAAGCAGGACAAGAAGGACTGGCACATGATCATGAACATTGATCGCTTCATGCCCTTGGACAATCGTCAGACTCTCGATGCGGCCCTCGCACGACTACCCGAGAGAGATCGGGATCGTGCGGAAAAGGAGCTGGGGCAAGTTCTCTCGGATGGCCGCGATGGATTCGTGAAGGCACGGATCATCGACGCTACCGGCAAGAACATGTACCCGGAAGGTATGGAGCCCGAGAAACTTCTTAGGGACTTCCTCCATGATTCAACAGCATCGGGCACGGCGGCCGATCTCTTCCTCGCTCGGCTTCTTCAGAAGTCGTTGTTGCAAGAAGCCGAAGACGCCTCGAAACGACTGGCGGAGAAGGCCAGGAGGTTCGGTGGGTACGCCCTTTGGATTCTCATTGTGTACCTCCTACTGATTGTTGGTGCCACCTACGGGTGGGTCACCTGCTTCAGCGCGGTCATCGATAACCCCGATGCGTTCTCCACACTCGTGTGGGGGCTCGTGTGGTTCGCCCTCTTCGCGCTCACTTCAACCCCGCTTGCGAAAGCGGTTCTCACCAAGGAGTAGTCATGTTCGAAAAAGACTGGCCAAAGATCCTCGGGGGAATCCTCGGGGCAATTTTCCTCTTCATCCTCATGAGTCATTTCGGAGTCAGGAGTGGCATCATGAGGATCATCGTCGTCGCACTTCTGGCCGTTTCCCTTTTTGGCGGGATGTTCGGAAGCATCGGCGGGAAACTCCGGCTCATCTTCGGGATTGCCGCAGTCGTCGTGTTCGTGTCCTCGTGGTGGTTCACAAGACCGGCCATGCAGGAACTGCAACATAGTGCAGAGCGGGCACTCCCACGAGAGAACTTCGATCCGAAGGCCGAGGTATTGACTCCTATGGCTCTCTTCTATAGGGGGCTTGATGGGTCCGTCCACAAGGTCGGGATGGACTGGAGATGGAATCCAGAAACCTCCGAAGCGATCGCCCGGCCTGGTAGTACCGAGCACATGCGGCTCTTGCTTGAATACGAAATGCAGGAAGCCAAGAAGAGCGCTTCGGGATCAAAGCCGAAGGAGGTGAGCGGTTTTCGAGTGGTCGAAACCCACCACTTCATCCTCACAGAGGGTTCGCGGGAAACGCCCGAGCTTGAGTGGAAGAAGGCGCCTGCCGGATCTTCAAGGACGTGGTACACCTCGGTGAAGCTTTCGGGCCAAGCCGGTGATTGTGTCACGGTAATCGCCAACGGCAGGAACGTTGGCGACGACTGTGTCGGTTCGACAACGGCCTTCGACACGAACGGCCGTTTGGGTGGTGGTCTGGGTACTGTCAAAAGTACCCGCTACCGTTACAGCGGTTCAGGTGCTCTGGTGGTGGATTTTTTCACCCTGGAGCACGTTCCCTAGCTCTATAGAACGTCAGTACGAAAAGAGGCCGGCACGCGCGAGCGTCCCGGCCTCCTTCTTTTTATATTTTGATGATCTAGAGATCAGTCTTCACATCAATGTTTTGCACATCGTCAAACGGTTTCATCATGCGTTGATTCGTCGGTGGTTTTGCGCCAATCGTTCCAACAATAATGTTGATGATGCCGAAGACAGAAACCATAATCACCATACCAAGGAGGCCCCAGATGATATTCTTTTTGCCTGTCTCTCGCCCCTCATCGCTGTCTTTGTCCCTCAAGAATGTTACCAATCCCCAGATGAACATCAGAAATGCGAGTCCGAAGATGAGGAAAATGACTGGCTGCAAGACAACATCGTATGCACGTGCTAGGAACGCATCCATGGGTTACTGTGTTTCAGATTAGACCCCTTGTACTCTCGGCACATCAAGACTTCCTCCCTGATCAACGTTCAATGCGTTACCGATGAATCGAACGATACCGACGATTGAGACAATCACGAAGATTGCAATCGCACCGCCAATCATCAAGCGGATTCCTTCTTTCTTTGCGTCCTCTTCTCCTGCGGCAAAGATGTACTTCACCAAGCCCCAGAAAAATGCGAGCAGTGCCAAACCAACGACAATTGGGGTCGCAAGTGATACCAAACGACCAATTGCGCGAACCAAGTTTTCAAGGTTACCGAGGTTCTGTGCAAATGCGAATGCTGGTGAAAGCAGTGCCGCAAGTGCAACGAGTGATAGAGACAATTTTTTCATACGAATGACGTTACGTTTTTTATTTTTTTGCCTTTATGGCCTTGTAAATAATACCTCTATTGAAGCAAGTTTCGTTTCGTGTGTCTATGGCTCAGGAAGGAGTTCGAAACTCACGCCGTCCCTGCTACAGATTCCCCCCACCGGTGCTGAAATCTATCCTCGGCGGCCTTACCGTCGTGCTCTCATAGACACCGAATGACCTTTGCAGGAATCTAACCAGTCCGAATACCGAGAAGAGGACAAAGAGCGCGATAACACCTCCTATCATAATCCTTTTTCCTTCGTCTTTTGCTTTCTCGTCGCCTGCTGAAGCAATATATTTGACGATTCCCCAGATGAACACCAGAAGTGCAAGGGACGACAAAATCCCTATTGAGAGGTTAATGATGTATCGCAAATCACTGAGAATGCTACAGAAATCATTTCCTCCCCTACATTGTGCGGATGCCACAAACGGCAGCAGCATGGCGACGAAAGCAAGAACAAACGCGGTTGTGCATATTTTTTTCATACTCTTATAGCTAATACATTAATTGCCAAAAATTGCCTGACTTAAAAACTTCACAATCCCCCAGAATGAAAAAAGGACAAAGAGTGCGACAACGCCATAGACCATGGTATCTTTTGCACTCACCTTCTTCTTCTCATCTCCTGCATACAGGATGTACTGCACAATTCCCCATACAAAGAAGAGAACCGCGAGTCCTGTCAGAAGGCCGATCAAAGGATTGATGAGGTCAGTGAACATTTCTATCAAATCGCCAAGATTCTTTGGCGCTGCCGCAAACACAGCGAGTGGAGAGAGTGTTACAGTCGCAGCAAATAGTGTCCCGAGTGTGATTTTCATAAAGCTAGAGCGTAATGGTTTCACTGGTAGTGTTCTTTTTATCTGACTTGAGCTGTTCAACCGTACCTTGAATGACATTCGCAAGAACCGTCGCGCCAAGCAATATCGCTGCACCAATGACCGTATAGAGAAAGGTTTTCTTTGCAGATTGAAGCTCTGTGTCATTGCCACGCGCCTTTACGAAGAGAAAACCGGAATAAATAATGAAAAAGATAACGATGTAGAAGCCAACTTTTGCCGCTTCTTCAGCGACAGCAATCAATAGTGAGCCGAGATCATCGTATTTGATTGGATTATCCAATTTCGGAGGGTCGGTGGGGTTTGGAGTGGGCGGTTCATCAGCGAGAGCATATAAAGGGAGTGTGAAGGCAAAAACCAGCGAACAAACGAGCAGGGTTGCAAAAAAAACTCTTTGGTGTTTTTTAAGAAAAGAAATCATAATTATGCGTATGTACTAGTATACAACTCTCCACCGTTCATGCCTCCTTTAAAAGGCTCATTCGCGCTTTGTCCATTCTTGAGGAATACGGTGGTCAACACATTCACAATAAGATATGCCGCAAGCGCAATACCGAAACCGACAAAAACGCTTGTCATCATGGAGCGAGCATTCTTAATCTTCCCCTCATCCCCCACTGCTGTAATGTATTGGAATCCTGCCCATGAGAAAAGAACCACTGCAATTGGAACCGCAATTTTTAGGAGAAAGGCCATGACCTTTTGTATCAGAAGTATAAAGTCACCAAAGTTACAGTCTGGACCTGCACAAGGAATCAACCCGCCCGCACCAGTGACCGTTGGCGCTGGATCCGCTGCAAAAAGGAGTGTGGGAAGGACGAGCACAGTAAGTGCTCCAACAGTCCCCAAAAAACGGCTCATTCCCCTAGTCATGTGTCTCTAGTGTAGCGAAAAAGGCCTGTTTTTGGGAGTATGTGAAGCCCCAAAAGTGGACAACTATTTGAAGAGTTGTTCTAACCGAGCCGAGGCATCGGTAACGGCACGCGAAACCGGCTCTCGACCGGACGTGATGTCCCCAACCATGGTCTTGAAGATTGTGTCACTTGATGCCGGATCAGGGTCGAGAAATGCTGAAGCAATCAATGCTTCGGTATAAAAGACACTAAGGTACGGATCAGTTGGTGGTGTTGCCAAAAGATCTCTGCGTGCGGGTGGTAAGCCAAGCTCTTCTGACCACAGCGTTTCTGCGTCTTTGCTTGCAAGCAATGTCGCCACTCGAAATGCGCCGCCGATGCTTTGTGCTTGCTTCACAATACCAATGCCATACATGTTTCCGAAGGTCGTTGCAAGCGAACTATCACGAACCTGCGGAACAGCAGCGATATCGAAATTTAAGTTTGGATTTTCTTCTTGAATGCCGGCGAGTTCACTCGCAAATCCGAGGTAGAGAGCAAGGTCACCCCGCACAAACACGCTTCGAGACGATGGGAGTGAGCGGTTCCAGGAGTACACTGGTTTTACGGGGTTTGCAAATTCGGTGTAGAAACGAAGCGCGGAGTCAGCTGGTGCTTCAGGGAGACCAAGGTCATCACTCATAATCACGCCGATGCGTCCTCCAGCATCACGGAGTGTAATCGGGTTTCCTGCTTGCAGAATAAGCATCGCGACAATTTCTTTGGCGTGCTCAACGTTATCGAACTCTCCAAGGGCGATGACGCTCTGGAGAATATTAAACGAGTCATCAACACGCGTAAGACTCTCGCCAAGTACAATTAACTCGTCCCAGTATGACGGCGGCTGTGCTATGCGAGCGGCATTAAAGAGCGTTCTGTTCCAATACGCAACGAGTGGGTCAACCACCAACGGCAAGCCGAGAACGCCCTCGCGGTTCATAAAAATCTCCCCACCTTCGATGTAGGTGTCTCGGAAAAGTCTCTCCGAAATTGAAGTGAATGGAATCGTATAGAGTTTGTCTTCGTATCGAACAAGCGACTCATGCGGAATAATCACCGCATCGGGACCTGTCCCTGATGCAAGCGCATCAATCAATTCAGCGTCAAACGAAGTTTCGCTAAATTCCTGATACGTCACTGCCAATACACTGTCGTTCCCATCGTTATAACGCGAGATGACTCGATTCACCGCCTCAGAGGGAAGCGTCCCCCAAATGACGGCCTGTGCAGCAACCTCTTCGTCACCACCAAACTTTCCGAGTGTTGCAACCGTGATGATGCCTCCGAGAATGAAGACACCGAATATCGCAAGGAGTACTGTTTGGAAGGTTCTCATGAAAAAAGTTGGCTATAAGGGTTTTCTGAAAATAAGTCCGTAGTGGTGAGCACCGGCATCAATACTCCTATCGAACACCAGTGACGCCTCCGCAAGAAGTGCTCGAGCGCGTGTCTCATCGACCACATGATC
>CAZWLQ010000013.1:10017-23618 GCA_964634615.1 uncultured Candidatus Saccharibacteria bacterium | reverse complement strand
TTACCCGTTTCGGTAAAATTTAGCTGTTTAAGACACTTTCCACGACTACCAGCTAATGCACCAGCGGCAGCACCAGTATTTTTTCGATGATGTGGGTGTGGGCGACCAGCACCGCGCGCCGTTCGGGGGTTGCCGGTTCCACCCGCGTGTGGAAGTGAGAGAGCGCTAAATGTTCGTCGTTGGCGCGGTTCTCGTGAACCAGCAGCTGATGCGCCTTGCGCAGATGATGCGGCAGCTGAAGGCGCACGTCTTGCGTGAGAATCTGATCGTTGCGAGTGTTCCATAAATAACGTCGTGTGTTCTTGCGAACGGGTTGGATTAGAGGACAATCGCATAGCGATATCCTTTGGATAAAATTTCTACGTTGATATTACTGAAGCGTGGTGACGACACTGCGTGTCCCGAAGTGCCACTCATAGACATTCATAAATCGTTCAGCTCCTTCGTCGATCGGACCAGGAATGACTCCTTTTAACGTGTGTGGTACTGCGTACACGAGACGGGGAGCGTAGAGAAAGACAGCCGGATAGTCTCTTCGTATTTCGCTCTCCAATGAGACGTAGAGACTTGAACGATCTTCTACGTCAAGGGTAGTCCTGATGTCAGACAATATATCATCAACGGCGATATTTGTATAGAGTGCGGTGTTTAAGCCAGGGTCATTTCGTTGTGATGAATGCCAGAAAGGGAAGAGGTCACCCGCACGGCCGACGACCTGTCCAAACAAGAGTGCGTCATACGATCGAGGGCGAATTATGTCTTGATGAAGGGCACCAAGATCAAAAATTTCGAGTTTTACCTCTGCGCCGAGCGCTTCATAGACTTGCTGCATAATCTCTGCAGTGCGTTTCAGTTCAGGTGTGCTTGCGGTCGTGATGGTGAATGCAAGACGCTGTTTCTTTGTTGCATACACGCCATCACCCCCCTTTGCCCAACCGTTGCTTTCAAGAATATCCTGTGCCGCTTTGATTGTGTGGGTGTATGTCTCATCCGATGCGTGTTCTAGCGGCGGTGGCAATGGTCCGTCGAGTGGAACACCGTACCCAAAGAGCACGTCATCAACGATGAGTGAAGGATCAATCGCAACAGAAAGCGCCTTGCGCACGGATAGGTCAGCAAAAATCTCGTTGTGGTTTTGGTTAAAGAAAAGGGCAAAGGTACGAGGGAGTGGGTAGGAAAGTGCCTGGGTTTCTTCGGCAGTGAGTGAGCCGGCATCAGCAGGATTAATGTCAGACATTGCATCAATATCACCCGCAGTGAGGGCACGAAACAGATCTTTTTCATTGCCGTACATTTTGATACGGATGCGTTCGAGGTATGGTTCGCCAAGGGTAAAATCCATAAATCGTCGAAGTGTATAGAGCGTTGGAATGCCGGACGCATCACGGTCGATGCGCTCAATGGAAAATGGACCTGACCCTACGGGCTCGCTGTTGTATGTATAGATAGAAAATGTTTCTTCGTTTGCGAGAGCCCAGAGGTGGCGGGGAAGAATGCCGATGGTGGTGTTGTCGAGAAAATGGGAGTAGGGTCGTGGGAGTCGAAAGACAACGGTCCGTTCATCAATCGCTTGCACGTCGATACCTTCCCACGTGCGGATGAGTGGGCTCCCAATCAACGGGTTTTGCAGTGTCAAAATTGTATAGACCACATCGTCAGCGGTCACCGGCATACCGTCATGAAAGCGCGCGTTCTCTTTGAGTGTGAAGGTATAGGTCGTCTTGTCTTCAGATACAGCATATGACTCTGCAAGATCAGGAATCAGTGTTCCCGCGGGCGTTGGTCGCATCAATCCTGAATAGACAAGGGCCGCAAGGTCTTTATCAGCATCCGAACGAGCAATGATAGGGTTGATGAATCGAGGTGTGCCGACAATGCCTTCGGTGAGCGTTCCTCCGGATGCGGGTATACTCGTGAGGAACGACGAACGAATTGAAATGAGCATGCCAATCGTTGAAAGTGTGACGGCGAGCGCGAGAATCAAAAAGATGCAACGCTCGAGGAATGACAACGAAGAAAGACCCTCGCGAAGAGCGTCAGTGCCCGGCAAATGAAAACGCCATTGGTGTGTGGAGGACATACGATACAAAGAACAAAGAACAAGATGCAAAGAACGGGAACGAGGTTCTTTTTATTGTGCTTTTTTCTTCGTACCGGGTTTCCTCTAGTAGATCAACGTTGCGATCGAGAGAACGACAAAGAGAATCGCGACGACAATTGTTGCGAGGAAAATCGCTTTTTCTGGTCCGCGGCGCGTGCGTGTTATGCCTCCTTCATCACTACCGCCAAATGCTCCTCCAGCAGAAGCGTCGCTTCGCTGTAAGAGGACGAGGATGATAAGAATAACCGACAGCCCGATCTGTAGTACTGCAATGATATCCATACGAGCATAAGCATACCACAGGGTGTATGCCCATGCCAGAGTCACCGCCTATGTTCTATAAGAAATGTCCATTCGCGCTATACTATCCGTATGTCATTTCGTGAGGAACTCAAAGCGCTCGATGTTGGCGAGGTTTTTGATGACCCAAAAACACTCGCATCCGCAAGTACGGATACATCGCTCTTTGAGGTTCTTCCACAGCTTGTCATTGCTCCTCGGAATGAAGCTGATCTTGAGAAGCTCGTCCGCTATGCGACGGAGAATAAAAATATGGTCACCCTCACGGCACGCTCGGCTGGTACGGGTATGGATGGTGGCGCGCTGTCCGAATCAATCGTTCTCGATTTTACGAAGCACTTCACCCGCATCAAAGGATTCACCGCGAACACAGGAACGGTTGAGCCCGGCGTCTACTACAGAGATTTTGAACGCGAGAGTATGAAGCGCGATTTATTGATGCCCTCGTATCCGGCGTCGCGAGAAATCTGTACGGTTGGTGGCATGGTTGCAAATAACGCGGGCGGAGAACTCACGCTGACCTATGGGAAAACAGCAGATTACGTCAAAAAGTTACGCGTGGTTTTGTCAGACGGTCACACGCATACAATACAGCCGCTCGCGATATCCGAACTCAAGGCAAAAATGCTTGAAACGACATTTGAAGGCGAGTTGTACAGGCGAATGTATAAACTTGTTACAGAGAACGCAAAAGTGATTGAGGCGGGAAGACCGCGCATCTCAAAAAATTCTGCAGGATACGCGCTCTGGGATATCCACAAGCCACACGAAGGAGTTTTTGATCTCACTCGACTCTTCACGGGCTCCCAAGGCACACTCGGTCTCATGAGCGAAATTACCTTTGGCCTTATTCGCCCCAAGAGTACGTCAGAAATGCTCGTTGTTTTTTTGGATGACCTTTCAAAGCTTCCTGACATCGTCACCAAAACCCTCGCAACACAGCCGACCACGTTCGAATCTTATGATGACAAGACGCTCCGACTCGCGCTCAAGTTTTTTGGTGAGTTTATAAAACGTCTCGGGGTATTCAAAATGCTGCGAATCGCATTAGCGAATATTCCCGCAGCGTGGTCAATTTTTACAAAAGGTTTGCCGAAGCTTGTGTTGCAGATTACCTGGAGTGGTGATGATGTCGGTGGAAGAATAGAACTCGCACAGGCAGAGGCGCTTGCGGTCGCCCTCGCGCCATTCGCTCCACGACTCCTCCACATCACGAAGAGCCAGGCGGAGATTGATGAGTATTGGTTGATTCGTCGCGAGAGCTTCAATTTGCTTCGCACGAAGGTAAAAGGGAAGAGGACCGCGCCGTTTATCGATGACATTGTTGTTCCTGTTGCATCACTCGATACGTTCTTGCCGCGCTTGAACACGATTCTCGACGAGTACAAAGCATACATGATCCACAACATTGCGGGTCACATCGGTAACGGTAATTTTCACATCATTCCGCTGATGGATTTAACGGACCCGCATGCACGAGCGGTGATTCCAGAAATTGCGCGACGGGTTTATGACTTGGTGTTTGAATATGGAGGTTCGGCAACCGGGGAACACAATGACGGCATCATTCGAACACCGTTTTTGAAGCAACAATTTGGCAAGGAAATGTACGCCCTGTTTGAGGAGACAAAAAAGATCTTTGATCCAGAAGGTATTTTTAATCCTGGCAAGAAGGTGGGCGGCACGATGGAATACGCGACGAATCACATGGCGCGGCACTAACGTCAGCGATTTCCAGCTCTTGCATTTTCTCTGGCCGGAGTCGTACAATAGCTCCGCTTATCAGGGTTAATCTCTATCATATCTATGGCAAAAGCGACGAAAAAACCAAGATTGGCGCCGCTTGGCGACCGTGTTCTTGTGAAGCCACTCGCACGTGGTGAAATCAATAAGAAGCGCCCGTCCGGGATTATTCTTCCCGAAACCATCGAAGCCGAGCGTCCTCAAGAGGGAACCGTCATTGCTGTTGGAAAGGGCAGATACGATGACGGAGTGCTTATTCCTATGTCGGTAAACGTTGGTGACCGAATTATTTTTTCAAAGTACGGCTACGACGAAGTGAAAATCGATGGTGTCGAATATTTTGTGGTGAAGGAGGAGAACATTTTGGCGATTATTAAATAAGCACGAAGCACCAAATCCGAAATTCGAAGCAAATTAAAAGCACTAAATCTGAAACTCTAAACTAGGATCGTTTCGAACATTTGAATTTAGGATTTCTGATTTGTTTCGGATTTCGTGCTTCGAGTTTCGAATTTAAATCAAAAACTATGTCAAAAAAAATTCTTTTCGAACGTGATGCACGCGAAGCATTGAAGCGTGGCATTGACGCTGTTGCGAATGCAGTGAAAGTCACCATTGGTCCTCGTGGTCGAAACGTTGTGCTTGAGAAAAGTTACGGCGCGCCGACGATTACGAACGACGGTGTTTCCATCGCTAAAGAGATCGAGCTCAAGGACCGTTTTGAGAACATGGGCGCCGAGATTGTGAAAGAAGTTGCACAAAAAACGAACGATGCTGCGGGCGATGGCACAACAACCGCAACGGTGTTGATTCAAGCGCTCGTGAACGAGGGATTGCGTCACACGACAATGGGCGTGAATGCGATGGCGGTACGCCGAGGAATGGAAAAAGCATCGATCGACGTTGTGCACGCGCTTCGCGACCTCGCAAAACCAATCAAGAATAAAGAAGAAATCAAACAAGTTGCACACATCTCTGCCGAATCAGAAGAACTCGGCGCAATCATTGCTAAAACCATTGATAAGGTTGGCAAAGACGGCGTGGTAACGGTTGAAGAAGGCCAAACGTTCGGTGTGGAGTCGGAAGTTGTCGAGGGTATGCAATTCGACAAAGGATACGTGTCGCACTACATGGTCACCAATCAGGAACGCATGGAAGCGGAATACCGTGATGTTGCGGTTATGGTCACCGACAAAAAGATTTCGAGCGTGAAGGACATTCTTCCGCTACTTGAAAATCTCTCGCAGGCAGGAACAAAAGAATTGATGATAATCGCTGAGGACGTTGATGGGGAGGCGCTCGCGACGTTCGTCGTGAATAAACTCCGTGGCGGCTTCTCCGTCTTGGCGGTTAAGGCACCAGCGTTCGGGGATAGAAAGAAAGAGATGTTGCAGGATATCGCCATTACCCTTGGTGCGACAGTTATTTCTGAAGACACGGGCACGAAGCTCGAGAATGCGACGATTTCGATGCTCGGACGTGCGCGTCGTGTTGTTGCAACAAAAGACACAACAACGCTCATTGGTGGCAAAGGGAAGAAGGCCGATATTGAAGAGCGCGTTGCACAGCTCAAAACATTGCTTGCAAACACTGAATCAAAATATGACAGAGAAAAAATTACAGAACGCATCGGGAAGCTCTCGGGCGGTGTCGCGGTAATTCGTGTGGGCGCCGCAACAGAGACTGAAATGAAATATTTGAAGTTGAAACTCGAGGATGCGGTGAATGCAACAAAGGCAGCAATCGAAGAGGGAATTGTCCCAGGAGGCGGAAGTGCGTTGGTGAAGGTCGCGCAGAAACTTGCATTAAAGAAGTTCCCAACCGATGCAGAAGGAATCGGCTATGCAATTGTGGTGAAGTCCCTCGAAGCACCGCTTCGACAAATTGCAGCGAACGCAGGAAAAGATGATGGATTGGTGGTTGTTGAAAAAGTGAAAGAGGGTGGCAAAAACTCTGGCTACAATGCATCAAACGATACGTTTGTTGATGACATGCTTAGAGAGGGGATTGTCGATCCGGTGAAGGTGACTCGCACCGCAGTTGAGAACGCAGTTTCAGCTGCAGCGATGCTCATCACGACTGAAGTTGCCGTTGCGGACGAACCGAAAGAAGAAAAGACAGACGCGCATGCGCACGGCGGGGAATATTAAAAAACAGGGTATAGCCACTAGGGGTATAGGGTGTGGAGAAAAGGGGGATCGAGACAGCAATGCCTTGCTTTTTGTATGTAGTGTGGTATTGTTTTTCTTGGACCTGAACCTGTGGAGGAGAGAGGACAATGAAGGGTGTCGATCTCCGAAGTCAATTGAAAAAAAGGCAGGACTTCTGGATGGCGGTGGTTTTTCCGCCTCTAGCAGGTCTTGCTCTGTGGTGGTTGATCAGTTCCCCCAACTGAACAGACGCCACAACCCCCAAGCCCCGGCGCCGACGAATGTCGGCGCTTTTGCATTTCTGCTATAATTGGTTTGTATTTACCTCGTGGCTAACACCTACACCCTAACAATTTTATCTATGACCCCACTCCTTATCTTTGGCATTATCCTCGCGCTCGTCATTATTTGGCTTATCGCGATGTACAACCGCTTCGTTCGCCTGCAGGTTCGTTCTGATGAAGCATGGTCAGACATCGACGTGCAGATGAAGCGTCGTTACGACTTGATTCCGAATTTGATTGAGACCGTAAAAGGATATGCGACCCATGAACGCGAAGCATTTGAGAACGTAACGCGTGCTCGTGCAGCAGCGATGGGCGCACAATCAGTTGAAGACCATGCAAAAGCGGAGAATATGTTGACCGGTGCGCTCAAATCTCTCTTCGCGGTTGCTGAAGCGTACCCAGATCTCAAAGCAAATCAGAACTTCCTCGAACTCCAGCGCGAATTGTCGGATACCGAAAACAAAATTCAGGCGGCACGTCGCTTCTACAACGGCAATGTTCGCGATTTGAACACTGCAATCAAGACATTTCCAAGCAATCTGATTGCGGGCATGTTCGGTTTCAAAGAGCGCGAATTCTTCAACCTCGACGAGAATCCAGAAGCACGAGAAGTGGTGAAGGTAGAATTTAAGTAGGGTTTAGCCACTGGGATATAGGGTGTAGGGATGCAAACCTACAAAGAACTGACTGTTTGGAAACAGAGTGTTGTGTTGGTAAAAGAGGTCTACGTTCTTGCCAGCGCCCTTTCCAAGGATGAAAAATACGGACTAGTTTCTCAAATGCGCCGTGCTGCGGTTTCTATACCAGCGAATATTGCAGAAGGGTATGCGCGAAAGCATCGGCTAGAATATGTCCAGTTTTTGAGGATAAGTTTTGGCTCTGGTGCAGAACTCGAGACGTATCTGACTATCATCAAGGAAATTGGTATAATGGACAAAGGAAGAATAGCGACCGCAGAGCGCGTCCTTGATGGGGTGATGCGGATGTTGAACAAGCTCATTGCATCACTCGACCCTAAACCCTAGACCCCACACCCTAACATTTTTTCTCTCCCCATGCCGACGATTTATTCACACGGCAACAGCAATGTCAGCAAAATTTGGTTTGTTGTTCTGTTCTCGTTCGTCATGATGCTCTCGGTCGTGTGGAAGCTCTTTACCGGTCTTGAGGAGATTGCACTTCACACCGGCATGATGAGTGACCAAATCAATGATTTGATGGAAGACCCTCGCTGATTTCTCTAAACCCTCGTGGCTATACCATCGTCCCTATGACAACGCTCTACACCCACCAAGACAGCAATATCGCAAAAACCTGGGGCCTCATGACCCTCTTTTTCATCATTGTGATTGCGGTCGGCTGGAGCTTGAGTTATGTCTACGACGCTCCAGGAATACTCCCAATCGCGGTTGTTATAAGCATCGTCATGAACGTCTGGAGCTATTGGTTCTCGGATAAGATTGCGCTCGCAGTCTCAAAAGCACGTCCGGCATCGCGCGAGGAGTTCTTTGACCTCTACACCGTGACAGAGAATCTTTCAATCACCGCAGGACTCCCAATGCCGAAGCTCTACATCATCCATGACGCTGCGCCGAACGCGTTCGCAACAGGTCGTGATAAGGAGCACGCTGCAGTTGCTGTCACGACAGGACTGCTTGAACGGCTCACACGAACAGAGCTCGAAGGAGTGATTGCACACGAACTCTCACACATCGGAAACCGGGACATTCTCCTTTCAACAGTTGTTGTCGTATTGGTGGGATTCATCAGCTTGCTCGCAGACTTCTTTCTCCGCACATCGTTCATCCGCGGGAATCGTGACGACAACAAAGCGGGTGGCGTGCTCGCAATCGTCGGTATCGTTCTCATCATTCTTTCACCGATTGCGGCAACATTGATTCAACTCGCAATTTCACGAAAGCGAGAATTTCTTGCGGACGCATCGGGCGCGCTTCTCACGCGCTATCCGGAAGGGTTGGCGTCCGCACTCGAAAAGATTGCAACGTACGGCGCCCCGCTCAAATCAGCTCACCAAGCAACAGCGCATCTCTTCATCGCAAATCCGTTTGGTCCGGGTACAAAAGGATTGAGTAAACTTTTTATGACACATCCTCCTGTCGAGGAGAGAATAAAAGCATTGCGCGGTCTATGAAACTTTTTACCTGCCCCGTAGTAAGATGAGCCTGCGAATCTTTACTAGCGGGGTGACACATCCGCCGGTTGAAGAGCGAATTAAAGCGCTCCGTGGAATCGAATAGTATGAAGATTAACTTTAAAGCACCGAATCCAGTCCCCTTCATTTCGTGGAGTTTTCAGGAAGGGAAGATTTGGGATCTTTGGATGATTGTGCACGCGCTCTCTGGTGCGGTCTCTGCCTGCGTGCTTGCTGCACTTGGAATACATCCAATGTATGCGTATCCACTGGTGCTCCTTATTCTCACCGGATGGGAAATAGGTGAGATGGCCTTTGGTATTGCGGAGGAACTTGAAAACTGGTTACTCGATATCGCTGTCGGCATGCTCGGCTTTTGGTTCGTGTACGAAAAGCTTCTCTTTGATATGTCTCGCGTGCAGGCGATTGATGCGGGTATTGTGCTTTTTCTCCTGAACGCCTTCTTCGCGTTTTTGGGGTGGAGAGGGTATAAGAAGCGGAATATAAAACAGGAGATTCGTAAAAAGAGATATTTTCAAGAAAGCATCACCTTTCTCTTGACGAACGTACTCCGACACTTTCCAGAAGACCTTGGTATTGTCTTGAACAAAGAAGGATGGACTGATATTGATGTATTGGTTTCAGAAGCAAACAAGCAGGGGTTAATGATTTCTCGCCAGGATATTGAAAACGAGGCGCTGAAGAATGAAAAGAATAGGTTTTCATTGAGCGACGATCGAAAATTGATACGTGCAAATCATGGGCACACGCTAGCCGTTGATGTGGGGTTACAGCAAATTGTTCCACCAGATGTTATTTACCACCGGACAAACCCTGAATTCGTTGAACCGATTCTTAAGGAAGGCCTCCGCACGAAAGGGCGTCTGTATGTTCACTTATCGCCGAGTAAAGAATATCTCGAGTCATACACTGAATTTGGCGATGACTACGTCATATTGAAAATCGACTCTCGAGCCATGGTCAAGGACGGTTATGTTTTCTATGCGTCAGGGGACATGGTGATATGCACGGAAAAAGTTCCCAAGGAATATATTTCACTGGAGAGTCGGTAGTAAAGGCGTCTGGCTCTACTTTTCCTCCTTCTGTTTTCTATCAGTGGGCGATGTTTTTAAAGTTACATTCGCCGGCAGTGTTTATAAGATATTCAAATTTTAAATAGTTTCTATCATCACCACGGTCTTTTACTTTAAAATCAATTATTTTGATAGCAGCGAAATAACCCTTTGTATTCTTCAAAATCAGTACATCTTTTTGTCTACGAGGTTCACGGCAGCGATCAGTGAAGTCGTAAAAAGAATCAGAAGTTACTTCCTTAAATTTCTTGTCTTCAGCCAATGCAATTGCTTCTATTGTTGATGGGTCGTTATATACTCGCATTTTCTCGTGGCTACACTCACCCCATTCAACCTCAAATAGGAAATCTCCGTTTCCAATAACATAAAGACCGTTGTTATTTGTGAAGTCCATTTCCCCTGAACCCCGCAAGGCTGTATTTTGGTAATCGTGTCGTATCGGAGCGGATTTATATATGTAGGTACTTTTATCAGAATAGGACTCCAAGTAGCTAATAAATTGTTTAGAAGACATTACCTGCGTATGCAAGCCTTTTAAGGCATTTTTCTTATCTTCTTTTAGGAAGTTATTGTCGTTTGTGATGTATATGTCGCGTCGGTTCTTTATGTGGCTAAAAAGACATTTAAGATCATTTATGTTGTTTACGTAACTCTTGCTCGACTGGTTTAAATTTGGGAAAAGAATCCTCTGTAGTTCTTGGAAGAGCTCTTTATCTTCAGGAAGTTTCGGGACAATCTCTTTGTTTTTGGTAACAAATTCTCCGGGGGTGACTTGCTGAAAAATATTTCTAATCCTAAATAGCAGTGGCCTATTTCTGTCCGTATCTTTATCTTGAAATATATCGTCCTCTAATGATGTGGAGATTTGCACGTCGACACTCACATACGGCTGATTATTTATAATTGCCTTTAGTAGCTGGCAACTTTTAAGGGCATTTTTATCCTCTGTTTCAGAATCAAACAAATAGATAAGCAAGTTCGTGTCTATTGTTACTTTTATTTTATGCATAGGGGTAAATGGGGTCAGGCGGCTTTATTTTGAGGCAAGTTGATGAACATCTTCGATATCAACCACTCTCCCAATTTTTGTTTTATATGCAAGAAGTGAATCTTCTGATTCTACGGGCACGATTCTTCCGAACACTTCTTTCATTTCGACAGTGCTCAAATCACTCGAACAATTCTCCCACGATTGCGTCTGTTGATTAAAGATTTTTGCGTTCGCACCAGCAATATCAATCTCCTGTCCCTCGTATTTCAATGTCATAAGCTCCAGCTCCCAGTTTTCATCTTTGTAACGAGCCGGACCGAAGATGATAAATGCTTGTACGTCTTCAACGAGTTTTAGTATGTCTGCATCGTCTATTTCAATATCGATATCTGCAAGTGCTCGAGTTGCACCGTACACGCGAGCAGCCAAACCACCAGAAATTTTGTAAGTAATTTTGTGTCGCTCAAGGATATCAATAATCCAATGAAATGCGGCCTGCGTGTTTTTCATGGCGGAAGGGGAGGGATTCGAACCCTCGGTACCATTTCTAGCACACGTCCTTTCCAGGGACGCCCATTCAACCACTCTGGCACCCTTCCGTAGATGCTTTTATAGCACACTAACGAGCGAGAAACGATTGAGCGAGCATCTGCGCCTTCTTTGTTTCGTTCGGTTTAAACCAGTGAATCTTCTGGTTTCGTTTGAACCACGTCATCTGGCGTTTTGAATAGGCGATAGACTCCTTCAAAATCTCGTCGGCCATTTCCCTTCCGGTAATTTTTTTCTGGAGGCGCTCTGCGACGTAGCGATACTCAAGTCCCAAATCATAAAGTCGCTTCCACGAGACGCCACCTTTTTTGAGCGCTCTGACTTCCCTCTCCATTCCTTTTTTCAATCGTGCAAGAAGACGTTTTTTGATTCTTTGGGTGAGTGCTTCGGTGGAGTCGGTGAGGCCAATCCAGAGGATGTCTCTCTCAAGCGGTTTGGCTTTTTGCTTGGGAACCTTGCCGAGTGCGGACACAATCTCAAGAGCGCGAATCAAACGCACCTTGTTTTTGGTATCAATTGATTTGAATCGTTCCGGATCTTTTGTCTTGAGTATCCGCGCGAGCTCCGCGAGTGTCTTTCTTTCTAGTTTTTTCCGAAGGAGGGGATTTGGCGGAACTTCGGGGAATACGATGCCGTTTAGGAATCCATCAATGTAGAGCCCCGTGCCTCCAGCGACAATCGGAAGCTTCTCTCGTTTTTCGATATCTGCGAGCGCTTTTGTCGCGTGCTTCACGTAGTCAGAAACGGAGAACCGCTTTTTTGGCGATACAACATTAAGGAGGTGATGCGGAACACCTTTCATTTCGCGCTTTGTGATTTTTCCTGAACCGATATCAAGCCCGGTGTAAACCTGGCGCGAGTCAGCAGATATAACCTCGCCGCTGTGGCGTTTCGCAAGGAGAACCGCAAGATCGCTTTTGCCGGTTGCGGTAGGGCCGAGGATGACGATGAGTTTTTTCATATTCGCGATAAAAATGGTTCAGCAATTTTTCGTTTTCGTTTCAGACATGGAACTCGTTTATTTGGGTACAGATGCTTTAAGAGCATCATTGAATCTTTTTTGCCGAATTTTAGTGAATACATTGGAACATGCCTAGAGTCACGAGGAACACGCTTGTTGAGATGTCCTTTCGTACCCACTACTTTCTCTATTCTTTTTTGGAGCCATAGCATATGAGCTTCACTTGCTGAAAGAAATCGGAGCCACAAGCGCTCATACACATAGTTAGGGTTTTTGAATGTATTCCAACGATCGGTATACGTTGTGATTGAGCCGTCACCATCAAGGTGGCCACGAAGAAAGTCCAAAAACATTTCATCAGGGACTGCTATAGCTCCTATCGTATGTGTTTTGTGTGCGGTGATACCTATTTTTTCCAACCACCGATATAAACGCACATCACCATGTTGTACGCGATACGAGGGCTTGTTGGTATGACCACTTGAGTAGGACGTGCCAATCTTTATACTTTTAAGTTGCAAGCAATGTTTGTATGTTTCCAAGAGTTGTTTTTCACTGGAACGCATTATGATATGACGCCCGTCCGAGGAAAGGTTACCGTCAGTGACAATGAGTCCGACCGCATACGCTAAAGCCGGCGTCCATATAAAATCTTTATCAGGAAGCCGTTTTTTCATGTGTGCCGAGAGAGGGACTTGCACCCTCACGCTCTTGCGAGCACAGGATTTTGAGTCCTGCGTGTCTGCTATTCCACCACCTCGGCCTGTGTTTAAAAACACTATATCAAGGATGACTCAAAGTAACAATAAATGTGTTTTTATATTCGCCTCTCTGTTACAATAGTGTCATCTAAGTTAATTTCGTATGGCAATTCAGGGAGATTCCATTTTTTGGGTTGAAGTCGAAAAAATTGTTCCAAACCCGTACCAGCCACGGCGCTTTTTTGATGAACAAAAACTGAAAGATCTCTCCGATTCAATCCGACAGTACGGTGTCTTGCAACCACTGGTCGTGACGCAGCGCGAAAGTTTGAAAGACGGTGGGGGAATGTCCGTGCAGTACGAACTGATTGCAGGAGAACGACGACTCCGTGCTTCAAAGATGGCGGGGCTCGCGCAGGTGCCAGTTATCATTCGTGACGACGAACAGAATGAGCAAGTGAAGTTGGAGCTCGCAATCATCGAGAACCTGCAGCGCGAGGATATCAGTGCGGTTGAACGTGCGCATGCGTTCAAGCAGCTTGCGGATACCTTTAATCTCTCCCACGGACAAA
>CAZWLQ010000013.1:423-10007 GCA_964634615.1 uncultured Candidatus Saccharibacteria bacterium | reverse complement strand
ATCGAAAGTGGGGAAGAGTCGTGAGTACGTCAGCAATACGATTCGTCTTCTCCAACTCTCGGACGAAATGCTTCAAGCACTCGCAGAAGGGAAAATCACCGAGGGTCACACTCGCCCGCTCTTGATGCTTGCAGACAGACCTGAAGAGCAGATGACGCTCTTCAAAGAAATCATGATTCGAAAGATTACGGTGCGTGATGCAGAACAAATTTCTCGAAGAATCGCCGTTGAGAAAGTGCGCAAGAAAGAACGCGCCTACGATCCAGACATCCTTGCACTTGAAGAAGAAGTTTCAACAACGCTCGGCACTCGTGTGCGCGTTGAGCCAACGGGTCTGGGTGGCCGCATCATGATTGATTATTTTTCACCGGACGATATCCGAAAGATTCTCGCGCTTTTGAATGCGAAGGAGGAAAGCACAGAGGCACAAGCGCCATCAAGCACTGAAACATCCCTTGCCCACGAAACTGCAAGAGAACCCGAAGCCACGGAGCTTGGCGCAACTAAAGAAGCCGGCACTGACGACGACCTCTATTCAGTCACAAATTTTAGCTTGTAAGATTGTCCGAAACTTCAACACAGGAGGGCTATTCTGTAGATTCCTCGGTCAGGCCAAGTGTGATTCGAATCTTCTTTCGGGCATTTGAAGTTTTGGCCCACTGAAGCCATTTTGCGGACGGTCGTGCCCCATCTTTTTGCTCGATTAAGACAATATCGCCGTCCTTAAGCGCCGTGCCGAGCGCTACAAACTTGCCGTTCACACGGGCACCGGATGCGTGATCGCCGAGGTCAGTGTGAATTGCATAGGCAAAGTCGATTGGTGTCGCGTCTTGTGGCAAATCAACAACTTCGCCGTGCGGGGTGAAAACAAGAATGTGGTCACCGAAAAAGTCGGTTTTAAGGTCTTCGAGGTAGCGCTCATCACGCATATCTTTCTGTGCATCCGCAAGACGAGCGAACCATTGTGTTGCTTTTGGCGCACGGGGAAGTTCAAGGAGTGTTCGAAGCTCCTGTATTTCGCGCTCCGCATCTTCTCCGCGTTTCTCTTTGTATGCCACGTGCGATGCGATACCGAGTTCAGCAACGTCGTGCATTTCTTTTGTGCGTACCTGAATCTCAACGAGCGGCCCTTCGCCGGTGAAGACCGTGGTATGGAGACTTTGGTAACCGTTTGCTTTTGGCATTGCGATGTAGTCTTTGATGCGTCCCGGGAGTGGCTTCCACGTGCTGTGAATCAGGCCGAGCGTGAGATAGCATTCTTCGAGCGTTGGCACGATGACACGCAGCGCGGCAATGTCATAGATTTCATCAATATTCATATCTTTCGCCTTCAATTTTTTGTGCAAACTGTAGAGGTGTTTGATGCGGTGGTCCATCGAAATCACGGTGACCTTCGCATCCGCGAGAAGTTTTCGTAAATCATGTTCCATACCATCGAGCAAGGTTTCCGCTTGCGCGGTTTTCTCGTCGCGCAGCTTTAACGTCTTCGTATGCTCCGAGGGTTTTGCTATTTGAAACGAAAGATCCTCAAGCTCTCCTTTTAATTGTCCGATACCGAGTCGGTGTGCAATCGGTGCGTAGATTTCGAGTGTTTCGTTCGCGATGCGAATCTGTTTTTCGCGTGGGAGCGCGTCGATTGAACGGAGATTGTGTAATCGATCTGCAAGTTTAATCAAGATAACGCGGGGGTCTTTGGCGGTTGCCATAAAAAGCTTTCGGAGTGTCTCGACGTGTCGTTTGAGACCACGATACTTGAGCTTACCGAGCTTGGTGACGCCTTCGACCAAGAAGAGAATCTGATCGCCAAATTCTCGACGGATATCGTTTGCGGTGACGGCGGTGTCCTCGATGGTGTCGTGCAAAAAGCCGGCAGCAATGGTCGGTGCGTCTGACCCAAGGTGTGCAAGGTTTTCGGCAGTTGCAAGGAGGTGATTGAAGTACGGTTCACCGGATTCTCGGAGGTGGTCCTTGTGAGCATTTTCTGCAAAATGCGCGGCGCGTGTAATCAATTCACGGTCGGCGTCATGTGCATAGAGAGACAGGAGGTTTTTTAATCGTGTTTCCATACCGGATAATACCATAAAAGGAACTGCCCCAGCGTCAGGGCGCTAGGGCAGGAAGTTCGAGGGAACAGTCGAGAGCGAAGCGTACCTCGATGATCGTCAGAGGACGTCCGTGCAGATAGTCTCGGATTTCTTCCCGAGTCATGGATTCCAGAAAATCTGGGTAGAGGAGGAAAGATTCGAACCTCTCTCGATCTACCGGTGTTCCCTGGAAAAGTTCAGCAAGACTCGTGACTGGCTTGTGATCCCCATTCGTCAAGGGAATCCATCGAATGAAATGGGTGAAAACCATAAGCGACCCGTCCTCTCGGGTCGTGAGCACCATCTTCTTGTAGGGAGTTCCGGTTTCCGGTAGAACCACCTCGTTCATTGTTTGCTCCTCTCGTTGGTTATGCTGTCTGCTGCTACGATACGCCGAATAGGGGTGGGGTCAAGTACTATTTCTTTTTCTTTGCAAAACGACCACGGCCAACTTTCTTTGGCTCTTTCAAAATCTCGAGTGCACGCTCGAAGGTAATAGTGTACGGGTCGTCGGTCTTAAGAGATCTAAAGTCACCATCGTGACCGATGTATGGCCCGAAGCGTCCGATGTTTGCGATAACCGGCTTCCCTGATTCAGGGTGCATTCCGAGTTCGCGTGGGAGCGAGAGATATTTGAGCGCTTCTTCAATTGTCACATCTTCAGGGATTTTGTCTTTTGGAATACTTGCACGTCGTGGCTTCGGCACCTTCACCTTAGAACCTTTCTCTTTTTTCTGTGCAATGCCCATCTGGACGTACGGACCATACGGGCCAGTTAATACGAAGATTGGTTCACCTGATTCCGGGTCTTTGCCGATTGCTTCAGGAGCCTTCATTTCTTCACCAGTGATGGTGCGTGCGCCATCGCATTCAGGAAAGCGGTCACAACTCATGAACTTGCCATTTTTGCCGAGCTTGATGACCATCGCGCTTTTGCACACCGGGCAGGGGAATTCTTTTGGCGCAGAGCCAAGGTCGGTGATTTTTCCAGCATCTTTTGTTTTCTTCGCCACCTCTTTGCTGAAGGGTGTGTAGAAATCTTTGAGTGTTTTTGTGTAGTCGCGCTCGCCGCGTGCGATTTCATCGAGCTCGTCTTCCATTTCTGACGTGAACGAGTCACTGATGTATTCGGCAAAATATTTCTCAATAAATGTTGAGACAACGTCACCGGTGTCGGTTGGAATCAATGTGCGACCTTCTTTGAGCACGTAACCACGTTCTTCAATCGTACGAATGATTGCTGCATAGGTTGACGGTCGGCCGATACCACGCTTCTCAAGCTCCTTGATCAACCCCGCTTCGGAGTATCGGTTTGGTGGTTGCGTCTGCTTTTCAAGGTCACTCAATTCCTTGAGCGTGAGTGATTCGCCATCGTGTACCTCCGGAAGTTCGACGTCTTCTCCGCGGGCTCGTGGATCTGCAACCAACCACCCCGGGAATATCACGCGACTACCGGTGACTGAAAATGCAGGGACAATAGCGTTGTCTGTTGCCGTCGTGATTTTTGTTTGCATCAAACCCGCTGGCGCCATCTGACTTGCGAGCGAGCGAGCGAGAATCAACTCATAGAGCTTCTTTTCATCATCGGTATTACCCGCGTGTTCTTTGCTTGCGTTGGTCGGACGGATAGCTTCGTGTGCTTCCTGCGCGTTCTTACTTTTGCTCTTGTATGACGCAGGACGAACATACTCTTTGCCGAATCTCTCCGTTGCAACCGCAATCAACTGTGCTTGCGCCGCAGCACCGATGTTTGTGCTGTCGGTTCGCATGTACGTTATGTGTCCCGCTTCGTAAAGCTTTTGTGCCGCGCGCATTGTGCGCGACGGTGAGAAGCCAAGTCGTGTACTTGCGGACTGCTGAATAGTTGATGTGGTGAAGGGCGCGCGTGGATTTCGTGCGACTTCGGTTTCTTTTACATCAGCAATGCTCCACGAAGCTTTCTTTCCGGCGGCGAGTATTTCATCAACGCGGGTTCGTTGTGTCGGTTCTTCCTCACAAGTAACGGTCAGCGCCTCGCCTTTTTTCGTTGTTACAGACGCGGTGAGAACCCAGAATGTCTCGGGGATGAAGGCGCGGATTTCACGCTCGCGCTCCATCAAGATGCGGAGTGCAGGGGATTGCACGCGACCAGCGGAGAGTCCGTAACGAACCTTTTTCCAAATGAGACCCGAAAGATCGTACCCTACAAGGCGATCGAGCACGCGACGCGCCTCCTGTGCCTGACGAAGATTCTGATCAATGGCACGAGGGTGCTTCATCGCCTCTTGAATCGCTTCTTTGGTAATTTCATGAAACGCGATACGAGAAACTTTTTTACCAGATTTCTTTTTTCCACTCTCAAGACCAAGCGCGTGGAAGACGTGCCACGCGATCGCTTCTCCTTCACGGTCGGGGTCGGTTGCAAGGATAATCTCATCCGCTTTTGCCGCAGCAGCTTTCAGGTCGTGAATGATTTCTTTCTTCTCGGGAACGATTTGGTAGTTCGGTACAAAGCCCGCATCGATGTCGATGGCGTTCTTGTTGCTCTTCGGAAGATCACGTACGTGACCAACGGATGCCTTCACGGTATAGCCGTCACCGAGATACTTCTCGATTGTCTTCGCTTTGGCGGGGGATTCAACGATGACCAATTTCATAGACTCAATAGATACTACACTATTGGTACTTTGCAAAGCCGAAAGAATTTTATATTCGCTCAATCATTCCTAGTCGTTCAGTAATCAAACCCTTCAACTCCATCGCAGAGATGATGATTTGCGCACGATGTGCGGGGAGTTTTGACGCACGAATCAGCGTGTCGCGATCACAGGGAATTGTAAGCGCATCAACAATGCCTTTCTCTTCATCCGATAGATTCTCGATTTGTTTTTCCTGCGCGGATTCTTTCGCGATATGGAGAGCTTCGAGAATATCGTCGCTTGATGTCACAACTTGTGCACATTCACGAAGCAGTCTGTTTGAGCCGGCACCACTTGCAGAAAAAATCGGTGAGGGGACAACCAATACATCTCTGTTGTACTCCATACCAAGTCGCGCGGTGATGAGTGTTCCAGATTTTTCTCGTGCCTCAACGATTAAAATTGCGTGACACATCCCCGCCATCAGACGATTTCGTTTTGGAAAACTCCACACGGTCGCTTCGCTGTCATCGGGCAACTCCGAAATAAGCGCGCCACCCTTGGCAACAATTTCTCGAGAAAGTCCGACGTGCGCGCGCGGGTAGAGAATCTTTTCCGAGAGTCCAGAACCAGGCACGCCGATGGTAGGAAGTCCTGCACGGAGCGCTGCGGTGTGTGCAATACCATCGATTCCAAGTGCTAAGCCAGAGACAATCACGATGGGATACCCGGCAAGCCCCGCGATTAACCGTTCACACACATCTTTTCCGTACGGTGAGTATGAGCGCGACCCAACCACACAGAGATATTTGTATTCAGGAGGAGAAAGGGTTCCGCGGATTCGAAGGAACTCTGGCGGGTCGAGCATCTCTTTGAGGAGCGGCGGGAAATCCTCGCGCAGAAGCGTTTGTATGAGGGGGTGTTCATCCATCGCGCATACTATATACTGGGACGTATAAAGGGATTCTAAAGGCAACTATAATGCTTGATATACATTTTATCCGTGAGAATAAAGACCTGGTCATCGCGGGTGCTAAGAAAAAGCACGTCGATATTGATATCGAAGCGCTTCTCAAGGTGGATGATGAACGTCGCGAAGTGCTCAAAGCTGTCGAAGATCTTCGGGCACGGCAAAATACTGCAACAGAAGCTATCGCCAAGAACGGTCCTGATCGTGATGGATTGATTGCCGAGATGCGAACGCTCAAAGAAGAGCTTCAGGTTAAAGAAGAGAAGCTCAAGGAGATCATGACAGTGTGGCGCGATTTCATGGTGCTTGTGCCGAACGTTCCCGACATCTCTGTTCCTGAAGGTGAGAGCGATGCGGACAATGTTGAGGTAAAGACATGGGGCGATAAACGAGCGTTCGATTTTGAACCGAAGAATCACGTCGATTTGATGCTTGAGAACGGCATGGCGGATTTCGAACGTGGCTCGAAGGTCGCAGGCTTTCGAGGATACTTTCTCCAAAACGATGGTGCTCGTCTCATGTGGGCACTTGAACGATTTGTCATTGATCGATTCAGTGAGCGTGATGGATTTACACCAATGGTCGTTCCATCGCTTGTGAAGCGCGAATCGTTCATGGGCACCGGGTACCTTCCACAAAGCGAAGAAGATCTCTACAAAACACAAGACGGCGATTATCTCGCGGGAACGTCTGAGGTGGCGATGATGGGATACTACATGAACGAAACCATCGACAAGAGCAGCTTGCCGCTCAAGTTCTTTGCATTCTCGCCATGTTTCCGTCGCGAAGCGGGAAGCTACGGTAAAGATACCAAAGGCGTCTTCCGTATCCACGAATTTTTAAAATTCGAACAGGTTGTTTTGTGTGAAGCAAACCACGAGACGTCGGTTCGTATCCACGAAGAACTCACTGAAAACTCAGAGAAGCTTCTTCAGGAGCTTGGTCTTCCATATCACATCGTCATCAACTGCGGTGGCGACATTGGTCTTGGACAGGTAAAGAAATACGACATCGAAGCATGGATGCCATCCGAGAACACATACCGAGAGACGCACTCATCATCATATTTCCACGACTTCCAGACCCGTCGCTTGAACATTCGCTATAAGGACGATGATGGAACGATGCGATTCGTTCACTCGCTCAACAACACCGCACTCGCGATGCCGCGCATCCTCTGTCACATCGTTGAGAACTACCAGAACGCAGATGGCTCGGTGACGATTCCCGAAGCACTCCGCCCATACATGGGAGGACGTGAACGCATCACCCCTTCGGCTACGACCGAGGGGATCACCAAGGACGCGTAACGCCTATGATTGGCAGGCGATTCATTTCAGAGCGCGCTCGCAGAGAGCACCAAAAGCGCATTGTTGCTCGTGTCATTCTTTGGGTTGTTCTCGCCCTTTCCATTTTCTTTTTAATAATTGAACTTGCGGATATCAAACAGCTCCGCATTGAGCGTGTCCGTTTTGAGGGAAACCACGCGTTGACCGATGCAGAGCTGTGGAGGGTGACAGAGTCGTTTGTCACGGGTTCGTATGCAGGCCTCTTCCCAAAGAAAAATATATTGCTAGTCAATGATGCTGCGATTGAGCAGACATTACTTACCGAGTTTGTTCGACTTGAGAACGTGCGCGTGGAGCGCGAGGGATTCCACACACTTCTTGTGACAAGTACGGAGCGTGCACCGCGTGCCATTTGGTGCGGGGACGAGGAAGCCATAGTACGAAATTGCTATTACGTTGATGAGAATGCGCTTGCATTTGCTATCGCACCAAAACTCTCAGGAGGTTCATTCATTACATTTACACGCGCATTTCCCGAACGGGTGCTTGGGAAAAACCTTGCCCCCCTGGAGGAATTTCGTGCGGTGCGCAACTTCATCGAGTCTCTTGTCGCACTCGGATTTCATACGGAACGTGTAGCGTGGAGAGACGATGCAATTGAACTCTTTGTTCGCGTAGAACTCGAAGATGAACAGATGGGAGCGCTTGTCTTAAAAATTCCGCTTACACCTCCCTACGATATCGCATTTTCAAATCTTGTGTCGGTGACGAAAACAAAGGATGCAGAGAGTGAGCCCCTTTCGGTGAGCGACATCGACTACATTGACCTGCGATTCGAAAATAAGGTGTTCTATAAAAAGGAAGGAGTTTCGACAGAGCCCCCATCGATAGGAGAAGACGGTATTGAGTAAAAAAAGAGAAGGGCTGTCCCACAGTGTGGGACAGCCCTCGGCCTCATCGTCGACGCTTGTTGCGTTCCTCGCGCGCCTTGGCAAAAACGCCAGGAACGTTGTTCATCGCCTTGGCAAACGTTCTGCCAGGGTTTTGCTGGCGCTTCCGCGCGCGACGTTCCTGCCGGGCTTTCACAGACCTGGCCGACTTCTTCGGCGCGCGCACTTTGACAGCGCGCTTCCGCCGGGTTCGGCGCTCCTTCGCGCCTGTCTGTGAACAGAACCTCCCGCCCGTCCATCTTTGCATGGGTACTCCCTATGTTCTCGCTCCACACAGCGTGAAGCGGACAGCGCGTGTGTACATAACAAAGACATCATCAAGAACCACTAAAAGGAAATCTAGCATTTGAGGCACACACCTGCAAATGCTATGGTGTGCCTGTGAAAAAAACATTTTGGAATAATCTCCCTCGACCATTCTCTGCGCTTGCTCCAATGGCGGATGTGACCGATGCGGTGTATCGAAAAATTCTGGTCTCACGTGGCCGACCTGATGTGCTGTGGACGGAGTTTGTTTCCGCGGACGGTCTGTTGCATGCGCCAGAAAAAGGACGCGAACGATTGATGCGAGATCTCGTCTACTCGGAAGGCGAGCGACCGATTCTTGCACAATTTTTCACCGCAGATCCTGTTGCAATGAAACATGCCGCAACGCTTGCCCGCGAGCTCGGTTTTGACGGCATTGATATCAACATGGGGTGTCCGGACAGAAGTGTTGAGAAACAAAAAGCAGGAGCGGGACTGATTAAAGACCCTGCGCAAGCGCGCGCGGTTATTCGTGCAGCAAAAGAAGGCGCGGGGGATCTTCCGGTATCGGTTAAAACTCGCTTGGGCTACAACACCGACATTCTTGAAGAGTGGTTGCCGGAGATTCTTGCAGAAGACGTCGCTGCAGTGACGATTCATGCACGAACTCGAAAAGATATGTCAAAAGTTCCGGCGCGGTGGGAGCGTATTGCTGCTGCGGTAAAGACTCGTGACGCGGTTGCTCCCGACACATTAATTATCGGCAACGGAGATGTTGTTGATATCGCTGACGCGCATGCGAAATCCAAGGCCACAGGATGCGATGGCGTGATGCTTGGCCGTGCGTTGTTTACGAACCCATGGGTTTTTGCAGAAGATGCGGATAGAGCACGTTCGCCGAAAGAACGTCTTGAGGCGGCACTCGAGCACACGAAACTGTTTGAAGAGATGCTTGGTGACATAAAGAGTTTTGCAACGATGAAAAAGCACTACAAGGCCTACATCAACAACTTTGATGGTGCCTCCGCAATGCGCGCGGAGCTTATGGCCACAACGTCCTATGCAGAGGTATATCAAAAGTTGGAGAAATTGATCAAAAGCTATACACATTGATTCTTGCTGGGGGGAAGCAGATACTTAAGGTTAGGTTAATCGTTCTCGTGAAAGGGGAGATGGTGATGGTTTTCGATCAGACACCCTTTGATTTCGACCAGGTTCGTCGGGCATGTGAGCGAAGGGACATGGAGAAGAGAATCACTGACAGGTTGAGCGGTCGCTCATTGAATTACTCGCTTCACACGCGTAGGGAAACATCTTTCAGTCTCCTCCGTAAGGATCTTGAACGGATGAGCGATGCGGCCGACAAGATGATGTGGCTTGAGGAAAGGGCCGCTAGCCGTCGCCGATCTTCGATAGTCATTTGCTCA
>CAZWLQ010000013.1:0-413 GCA_964634615.1 uncultured Candidatus Saccharibacteria bacterium | reverse complement strand
GCCGCTTTGCGCCCACGTCTCATCCTCATCACCTTTTCGCCGCCTCTGATTGCCTCTCGTATTGCACAACCCCGCTAGGAAAGCGGGGTTCTCTGTCTCTGTTATAATTACCCCCATGGCAGGCGCACTCTATAGAAAATACCGACCCCAGAATTTTGACGCGGTTCGTGGCCAAGACCACATCGTATCCGTACTCTCTGCAGCGCTCAAAAAAGAGCAGGTAGGGCACGCATACCTGTTCTCTGGTTCGCGCGGCACCGGCAAGACATCGGTCGCGCGCATCTTCGCCCGTGCATTAGGAATTGGCGATCAAGACACGTATGAACTCGATGCAGCAAGTAATCGTGGTATCGATGACGTTCGTGCGCTCAAAGAAGGCGTGCACACGATGCCATTTGCATCACCCTACAAGA
>CAZWLQ010000012.1:4539-24323 GCA_964634615.1 uncultured Candidatus Saccharibacteria bacterium | reverse complement strand
AGAAAAGCAGGTGGAACAGCGCGAAACCTACGAGACTCAAACCCGAAATTCCTCGGTGTGAAGATTGCTGACGGACAGACCGCAAAAGCGGGCGCCATCATCGTGCGTCAGCGCGGTACGACCGTCCTTCCTGGGAGAAACGTTGATATGGGCAAGGATCATACGCTCTTCGCTTTGAAACCTGGTATCGTAAAGTTTGGTCTCACCCGACGCATCCGTTTTGACGGAACAAAGGTCACCAAGAAAATCGTCCACGTTGAATAATCAAAAAATACTCCTGAAAAGGAGTATTTTTTGATACGAGTACAGCCGCACTTCTCTGAAGTGCGGCTGGTGTGTACTTGTCTGAAAGGTGCTCACTCGAAGCTTGCGATCGCCTCCCGCTCGGTATCGAAGATCTCGAAAACCGTGATCAGCTGAGTGACCGACAAGATATCCTGTATCTTCGGCGGAAGACAACACAAACGAAGATCTCCTCCTCTGCTAGTGACACGGGTGAACCCAGCAACCAGTTCGTAGATTCCTGTGCTGTCCACCGTCGTCACACTTCCAAGGTTAAGCACAATCCTGGTGTATCCGCTGTGAATGGTTTGCTGAATCGCCTCACGAATTGCATGGTCACCACAACCGATGATGAACCTACCTGAGAATGTCAGGACAACCGTCCTCATTGCCACGTCAACAACTTTACTTGTAATCTGCACGAAGACACCCCTTTCATGGGTTGTACGAGACAGTGATTTATATCCGGAGAGATTAAACCAAAAAAAGGGTCTGGACGCAACACACGACTATTCGCGTGCAACAATAAGCTTGAGAGTGCCTTTTGCGCCCTCACCGATCGCGATCATGTCAAATGTCCCAATTTCTTTGAGAGGTTCAAAAGAAAATGCTGTGTCCGGCAAACAGATACCGAGCTCTGCAAAAACTTTGGCGTTGATTGCATCTTTGTGAATTGCTGCAAAAAGATGCCCCTGTTCATTTGCCTTCGCGTAAATGGTGAGTGTTTTGCCGTCGAGTGCCTTAATGCTTTCCACAACCTGCGCGCAGAGCGCCTCACGCATCGCCCCCTCCTTTCCTTTTTTCATTTCGATTTCTTTCTTTGCGCCAGATGT
This sequence comes from uncultured Candidatus Saccharibacteria bacterium, assembly GCA_964634615.1. Classification (GTDB taxonomy): domain Bacteria; phylum Patescibacteriota; class Minisyncoccia; order Phycocordibacterales; family EsbW-18; genus EsbW-18. The sequence goes on along the minus strand of CAZWLQ010000012.1, from coordinate 23,208 downwards.
TGCGGCCTTTGCCAATCCTTTTGGAATGAGGAAATTGATTGCGTATCCTTCAGACACCGTAACGACCTCGGACTTGCGTCCTACCTTCGAAACGTCTTTAAGCATGATGACTTCCATAGCGAAAAAATACTCTAAAAAACGTTAAAAAGCAATGTGCCAAATCACTTCCTTAACGGAGTTCTTCGAAAAGCGCGGTTGCTCGTTCAAGCTGCGGGTCACGCCCTTCTGTTATATCCTCGTCTGAAAGTACAACCACATAATCAGGCGTCAATCCTGCCTGTGAGATAGAAACGCCATTCGGTGTCAGCCATTCAGCAACCGTGAGTTTGAGTGCGGTATCGTCCGTAATCGCTATGAGCTCCTGCACCGAACCTTTGCCAAAAGTTTGCTCGCCAACAAGATCTGCAACACCGTGTTCTTTGAGTGCTCCGGCAAGAATCTCTGATGCTGATGCTGATCCTTTATCGACTAAAATGACAGTGCGGAAGGGACGGGCGACAAATTCGTGCCCCTCGCTTCGATGTACATTTTCTTCCTCATTGCCGTCGTATCGTTCACGCACAACCACCTCACCTGCCGGCAAGAAGTAGCTTGCAATATCAACCGCAGCATCGAGGAAGCCGCCCGGGTTGCCGCGAAGGTCGAGGAGTAGTTTGGTACTTTTTGATCGATCAAATGCGACCATCGCTTCATAAAAATCTTTGGTTGCATGTGCATCAAAACTGTAGAGCGATATAACAAAAACTCCATCGCTTCGCATTTCGGTCTTCAGTGTTGGAATCGTAATGATTTCTCGTGTCAGTGGAACAATGCGTGGTTTCTCTTCACCATCTCGAAGAAGCGTCACCGTGACGACGGTTCCCTTCTCCCCACGGATGAGCCCGACCGCCTCATCAACCGAGAGGTCTGTTGTCGATGTGTCGTCAATTTCAAGAATCATGTCGCCCGCACGAATGCCGGCACGATAGGCCGGCGTGCCCTTGAGTGGTGCAATAACAATAATGATATTGTCACGCTCCCCTATCTCCATACCAACGCCGCTGAAGCTTCCTGAAATCATCTCCTCGAAGAAGGTGGATTCTTCTGGCGGCAAGAATACCGTGTACGGATCACCGAGAGAGTTTGCGAGTCCTTCGATTGCACCCCACACTTTCTCTTGTGGTGACGTCGTGGTTCCGTGCTCTGCGTATTTCTCGTTGATTATATTCCACGCTCTCCAGAATGGTTCGAAGTCAACGGAGTCGGTGGTTGATGCCTCCATGTTATAGACATCATTCACATAGTCGCTCGGTCGCACGCGATGTTCGCCGTACCGCATACCGATAAAAAAGACGACGGCCATGAGAGCGATCGTTACGAGTGTTGTGTTGAAAGACGGTCGTTGATCCATGGAAAAAAGTATCCCATGAAGTACAATGAAAGTACACGTCTATGACAAGCATCCGCCGTCGGTACAAGAATCTCACTTGGATTGATCTCGAAAGCCCTTCACGGGATGAGATTAGCTCTGTCATGGAAGAGTTCTCAATTGACGCATCGCTCATTGAAGAAGTCCTACAACCAACACGCAAACCTCGGATTGATCTTTTTGATGATTATATTTTTTTAATCCTCCACTTCCCTGCCCTACGACACACGCACACAAAAGGCACTCTGCAAGAAATTGATTTCATCGTCGGAAAACAATTCTTGATTACGGTTCGCTACGACACGGTTGATGCGATTGATAAATTTGCACAGGTTTTTGAGGCAAACACGATTATGGAGTTTTCTCCTGTTGGTAACCACGCGGGATATCTTTTCTACTTTTTAATCAAAAAACTCTATCGGTCGCTTGAGCACGAACTTGAATACATCGAAAGTGCGCTTGAAAGCATCGAGGGGCGAGTTTTTTCTGGTCATGAAAAAGAAATGGTGCGGGAGCTCTCTCACTACGGCACTGACCTTGCAGACATCATCAAAGCAACGGGCTATCACGAAGACGTTCTCGAGTCCCTTGAGATTGCTGGGCAAACACTATTTGGACAGGACTTCCGTTTTTATCTCCACCGCGTCCTTGGCGAATACCGTCGTATCAAGCATCAACTTGCTGCAGCAAAAAACTTTTTTGGCGAGCTGCGTGAGACCAACAATTCACTCCTCTCAACAAAGCAAAACGAGGTGATGAAAAAGTTCACGGTGATGGCGTTTATCACACTCCCACTCTCTCTGGTGGCTGGCGTCTTCGGTATGAATACCGAACACTCGCCGATTGCTGGGCATCCCTTTGATTTCTGGATTGTTATTCTTTTGATGGGTATTCTCTCGCTTGTGATGTTTACCCTCTTCAAGTATCGTAAATGGCTCTAGAAAGTATGCTTTCCTTTTTTAACACCCTCACGCGGCAGAAAGAAGAATTTACACCGATTGAAGCCGGTAAGGTTGGTATGTACAACTGTGGTCCGACCGTCTATGACTACGTGCATATCGGGAATCTTCGCTCATATATCTTCGCCGACACGCTTCGACGCGCCCTCCAGCGCAATGGGTTTGATGTCGATCAAGTGATGAACATCACCGATGTCGGACACCTCACATCGGACGCAGACACCGGAGAAGACAAGATGATGAAGGGCCTTAAACGCGAAGGTCTTCCGGTTACGCTCGAAGGAATGAGCAAGCTCGCGGATCTCTACACCAATGCATTTATTGAAGACAGTGCTTCACTCAATCTCCTCAAACCAAAAACACTTTGTCGCGCGAGTGAACACATCAACGAACAGATCGAGCTGATCAAAAAACTTGAAGCGCGCGGTCTCACCTACCCTACAAGCGACGGTATCTATTTCTCAACAACTGATTATCCGGAATACGGAAAACTTGGAGGCGTCTCATCAGACACATCAGATAACCAAGGACGCATCGCGGTAAACGAAGAAAAGCGAGATCCAAAGGACTTCAATCTATGGAAATTCAACCCCGAGCTCGGATGGGAAAGCCCATGGGGCAAAGGATTCCCTGGTTGGCATATCGAGTGTTCTGCAATGAGCATGAAATATCTTGGTGAGACATTCGATATTCACACCGGAGGTATCGATCACATCGCTGTCCACCACAACAACGAGATCGCTCAGTCCGAAGGAGCAACAGGAAAACAATTCGTCCACTACTGGCTTCACGGTGCATTTCTCAACATCAACGAAGAAAAGATCGCGAAGTCTGCTGGCAATGGCATCACACGCAAAGATCTCGAAGCACACGATATCGCTCCCCTCTCCTATCGGTACTTCATCCTCACCGCACACTATCGAAGTACGGTGAACTTTACGTGGGAAGCGGTCGAAGCTGCACAAACTGCATACAAACGCCTCGCTGAGCGCATCAACGAGCTTCCAGGTGGCGGAAACGTTAACGTGTCATACGACGAACGCTTTCTTGAAGCAATTAATGACGACTTAAACACATCTAAGGCGCTCGCGCTTGTGTGGGATATTTTGAAAGATACGAACGTCTCTGATGCAGACGCAAAAGCGACCATTCTCTCGTGGGATAGTGTGCTTGGACTTCGCCTTGGAGAACAAGAAGACATAGAAATCCCGGAAACGATACAAAACCTTCTTGAAAAGCGCCGTGATGCCAGAGAAGCTAACGACTTTGCCACAGCAGATGCTTTGCGAGAAGAGATTGAAAAGCAGGGATTCGTGGTGAAAGACGCTGTGGATGGTCAAAAGGTGTCCAGGAAATAAGGGATTCTCTATCCACACCGAAACCACAGACTACTCCCCTCGCCTTGTACAAGGGCGTTTTCCAGACGTGCTACCATAGCTCCACGTATGAACGAATTACGGAAAGATCTCCGAACCCCACCACAAGACCTCGAAGCAGAGCGAGCCCTGCTCGGCTCTATCTTGCTTCGTCCTGAAGCGATGCACGACATCGCTGACTTGATTGCGAGCGAATCGTTTTACGCTCAGAAACATCGCATGATTTATACCGCGATGTTTGACCTCTTCAAAAAGAACGAGCCAATTGACTTGGTCTCGGTCTCATCGAAGTTAAAAGAAATTAAACAACTCGACGCTGCAGGTGGCATGACGTACCTCGCATCATTGGTTGATACCGTACCAACCTCGATGAACGCGAAGCACTACGGTGACATCGTGTTGAAAAAAGCAACGATGCGCGCACTGATTGAAGCTTCGCACCACATCTCGGAGCTTGGTTTCAATGAAGACCAAGACATCGAAGAATTGCTTGATCAGGCAGAAAAGAAAATGTATGAGGTGACGAATTCACCTTCGAGCAAAAAGTTCATTCCCCTCTCGCAAGGACTTGCCGAAGCATTTGAACGACTTGAGCGCCTTTCAAAATCTGATGGTGAACTCCGTGGTGTACCAACAGGATTCCCCGAACTCGATCACAAACTCGCGGGTTTGCAGAAATCAGATTTGATTATCCTCGCCGCACGTCCTTCAATGGGTAAGACATCGTTTGCACTCGATATCGCTCGCAACACCGCGGTGAAATACGGCAAGAGTGTTGGCATCTTCTCGCTTGAAATGAGCTCCCAGCAGTTGGTTGACCGTATGCTCGCGGCCGAAGCACAGGTTGATGGTTGGGCGCTCCGCACTGGAAAGCTGAAGAACGATGAGGAGTTCGATCGCATCAGTGACGCCTTGAATCACCTCTCGCAGGCAAAGATTTACATCGATGATCAGCCAGCGAACAACATCATCAAGATGCGCTCAACAGCGCGACGCTTGAAGAGTGAACACGGACTTGATTTGATTATCGTTGACTACCTTCAGCTGATGGCACCGACAACCCGTCTGAAAGCAGAATCGATGGTGCAACAAGTGACTGAAATCTCGCGCTCCTTGAAACAGCTCGCGCGTGAACTTGAAGTGCCGGTCATTGCCCTCTCACAGCTCTCTCGTGCGATTGAGACACGCCGAGGACGCCCACAACTCTCCGACCTCCGTGATTCCGGTTCTATCGAACAAGACGCCGACATCGTCGCCTTCCTTCACAGTGAAGATAGGTACAAAGATAAAGAAGAGCGAAGCAATATCATTGAACTCATCATTGCAAAGCACCGAAACGGACCTGTTGGCACTGTTGAACTCTTCTTCGATGACAAGAAGGCAAGTTTCCGTTCAATCGAGCGCCACGGTGTCAAAGAATTCGAGAGCATGGCGCACCCAGGAGGCGGAGAAACATTCTAATCATTTCGCATGAAGGGTATCGAAAAACTCGCGAGTTATTTTCAAACGTTTCCTGGTATCGGTCCGAGGCAAGCCCGTCGGTTCGTCTATTTTTTGTTACGCCAAGACAAACCGGTCGTCAAAGAAATATCTGATTTGATTGCAAAACTGCAAGATAAGATTTCCGAGTGCACGCTCTGCCACCGCCTTTACGAAGCTGACGGCTATGCGGACGTGTGCGATATCTGCGGAAGCTCACAGCGTGATACGACGCTCTTGATGGTGGTAGAAAAAGATGCAGACCTTGATGTGTTCGAAAAGAGCGGCATCTACAAAGGTCGCTACTTTGTTCTTGGCGGCACACTCCCCTTGCTTGAATCGATGCCAGTCAAACTTCGCACTGATGCACTTGTGAAATATGTAAAAGACCGTGGAAGCGACCTTAAAGAAATAATTCTTGCGACCGGCGCGCACCCTGAAGGCGAATTAACCGCAGACCATGTTCGCTCGCTCCTTGAAGACAGTGCACGCACCCACGGCATCACGCTCTCCTTGCTTGGACGCGGACTCTCAACCGGCACGGAGCTTGAATATTCAGACAAAGAAACGCTCCGCAATGCGCTGTTGAATAGAAAGTAGGGTGACTTGAGCTTTCTCTCATCAGGAGTAGGATATCCTCAGACGTTCCACCAACTGGAGGCACACATATGTCCCGCACGATTAGCCGTGGAGTGCACGACGCAGGCAAGTGGCTTACACCAGCATTGGCTGCAAGAGACTCTCTTGAGAAGCGTCTCGGAGCTCTGCTTGAGCCAGGGGACATTGGAGCTCTGATGGCAATCGAGCGCTTCCTCACGGCAGCCCGCGAAGGAGCCTTGGGAATCTCTGGGAAACGGGAGGATTCGAACATTCCCGTCATGATGGGACTCTCAGCCTTCAGAATCGCCACCGACGTCTGTGGCATAACGATCCGGCGAAGCGATGCCGCATCTTCTCTCGCAGAAGTCGAACGGCAGCTTTCGACGGTACGCACGCTTCTTGAGGAGAAAAAGATCGCCGGCCGATCCGAGCTCCGGAAGTCATTGCGGACGTTTCTAGGACAGCTGATTGATGTTGGTCAACGTGCGCCAAGCCGGCAGTTTCCTCGCTAAGCCCCAAGCCCTCTCGTTGTGTCGAGAGGGCTCGCTTGTACAACAAAACCCTCTCTCGAGGGCTTGTCCGCGTCTGTCTGCGTCCTGTCCGCGTATTCCGCGTCTAGACTTTCTTGACGGTAACCTTAGCAAATGGCTGTCGGTGACCTCGTTTCTTGTGGTATCGGCTCTTTGCCTTGTATTTGACCACCACAACCTTCTTTCCCTTTCCTTCTTCGTCATAGCTTGCCTCAATTGTTGCCCCTTTGATGTACGGGTCACCAACAGTAACCGACGAGCCATCGTCGATGAGAAGAACCTTGTCGAAAGTCACGCTCTCGCCCACCTTGGCATCCTTAATGATTTCGGTCGTCAAACGGCTCTCGTCAGAAACGATGTACTGTTTGCCGCCTGTTTCGATGATTGCGAATTTCATAGCAAATTTGATAGTGAAATCATACTAACAGATAATCCGGCCTCCGGCAAGGGTTTTCCCGCTCTTTCCATCAGACGCTCCAAAAGCCCATGCTATAATGATGCAAATACTGCTCTATGAAGAACCGTTCCCCGTGGATTCACCAGCTCCGTCCCGACCGAGAGATTAAACGTCTTTCGGAAGAGCGTACAACCGACTGTGCGATTATTGGGGCTGGTATCGCGGGCGTTGCAAGCGCCTTCTTCGCCCTCAAATACACCGACAAAGATGTGACCCTCCTTGAGGCGTTCAAGCTCGCCCATGGCGCAACGGGACACAATGCAGGCCAAGTCACCAGCTATTTCGAGCGTGGGTTTGCTTCCCTCTCTGACGAATTTGGGTTGAAACTCGCCGCCGAAGGACAAAGAAGCGTAGAAGGTGCATGGGAGTTGTTGGATGAGATGTATACCGACGCGGGGCTTACAATTCCCTTCTCTCGATTTGAAGGTCATGCAGGACTCTCGACATTCGATCAGGTAATTTTTCATCTCCGCAACAATCATGCACGTCGCATGGCAGGGCTTCCGATTGAAACATTCCGCATCGCAGAAACCGCACCCTTTCTCTCAAGTATCTCGCATGAGTACGCTGATCTTTTTTCAGTGATTCCCCATGCCGAGGTATTGGCTCTCCTTGAGACGCATGATGAGCGATTTCTTGCAACGATTTCCTACCAGAAAGGATGTTTGAACAGTGCGCTCTTTTGTGAGGAAGTTGTTTTGTATCTCTTGAAACAGTACCCGGAACGATTTGCGATCTTTGAACACACGCCGATCGGCAAGATCGTGTTGCACGGCGACAAGGCGGTTTTGGATGCCGACAATCACACTATCACAACCGACCACGTGGTGTTGTGCACCAACGGCTTCGACAATATCCGCGTCATCACTGCAGAAGGGCTCGATGTGGACACAAAGCTTCACCACAACATCCATGGCGTTGTCGGCTATATGTCGGGATACCTTGAAAAAATGAATAAGCTTCCTGGTGCGTGGAGCTACCTTTTGCCACCTGACGAAGCGGATGAATTCTACCGAAGTGATCCGAACACCGGTGATCCATATTTTTTGATTACGAGACGGCCATATGTGTACGAAGAGAAGGCGGAACACAACTTAATCTCTGTGGCGGGCCCTGAAGTGTCACTCCCCGACAGACGACACTACTCGCGCGATACCGATTACCCTGATGCAATCACCGATGAAATTGATCAATTCGTGAAGCAAACGTATAACATTGAACCAAACAAAAAGATTGACTATATTTTTACCTGGCACGGCTTGATGGGCTACACAAAGAATCTTGTACGCTTGGTCGGACCTGAACCGACACACCCGGTACTGCTTTACAATCTTGGCTGCAACGGCGTCGGTATTCTTCCATCGGTTTTTGGTGGGCGACGAATTGCTGACATCATTGCAGGACGCCCCGTTGCTCCTTCTATTTTTGATGTTCCGAGGAAGTAGTCCTATCCAATCACACGAGAAAGGTATGTGGTGATACCCGCAACGACGCCCGATACGAATGTGCCCCACGCCATATCAATCAGAGAGATTGAAAGCGACCATCCTTTGAGCGTCGCGAGATTTGTCATGTCGTAGACACCGTATACGATGAATCCGAGCAATGCACCGGAGAGTGCTATTGAAAATACTCCATGTCCTGCAGAGAGTCCTGGGACGATAACAAAGTAGAGCAAAGCGATAACCAAGAGAAGATATGCACCCCCTGCGGCAATGCTATTCACCTTCTCGAGCATCAATTGTCCAATTGCTTTTGCGTAAATATTTTTTGCGATTCCTAAAAGCCAGATAGCATCGAGTACAAGAAATGTCCCGAGCGCGATGCAAAAAAGTTTGAGTGTGACCATAAAAAAGTATACGCCTTCTCCATAAAAGTTTACAGCGCCGCTGGGCTTCAATTTCAGGGCGCTGTTTTCTGCAAAGAGACTGTGTGAGGACTATTCTGCCTTTTTGATATCCTGCCACACACCAATAATATTGCCTTCGGTGTCTTTGATGTATGCGTAGTAGCCCATGCCCGCAATTTCTTGCTTTGGCATTGCGACTGAGCCTCCGGCTGCTACCACCTTCTCAAGCGACGCATCAATATCCTGCACAACCGTTGCAATCGTTGGAGTCGTTGCGGGAAACTTACCGCCGCGCTTGAACATACCACCGTTGATAAAGTTATTTCCTTGCACCATGTTCTTATCATCAGTTGGTCCGGTGTGAAGTCCAACATAGTCTGAACCATCAGGCATCGGGAAGCTCGATGTTTTCCATCCAAATGACGCTTCATAAAACGCGCGTGCGCGTGTGAGATCGTCAGCAGGAATTTCAAAGTGTTGTACTTTGTCCATAGAAAAAGTTATTTGTTATGACAGTAGTATAGCAAACGCCGTCTTAGAGACAGGCAAACCGGTTTGCCACTGTGTTCGGAGACGAACATATCGCTATCACCCTCCCGCGGGTCATCGGACCGAAGCGTCCGGCCGCGGGCACGATGGCATTGTCTGCTTGAAAACGCGCGAGCGCCGCTTGTGTTGCGGGACCGAAGTATGTTGATTCGTTGCCATGGGATCCTGGACCTGATGCCGCAACAAAGTAGCCACGGTCATTCAAAAACTCTTGGAGCGAACGAACATCTTCTCCTGTCGCACCGAGTGCCAAGTCTCGGGTAAATGAACCGTCGACAGCGGACGATGCAACCGCTCCTCCAGACACTGTTGATGAAGGAGAAAATTGGGGCGCAGTTTTACCAGAAAGAAGCGCTGCGAGAATCGCCTTCAACTGCACAATTTTTGTCTCGAGTTCTTTGATGGTTGGTGCGGATGCGCCACCTCGTCCTCCTCCGCCGCCTCCACCCCCTCCACCTCCGCCGCCTGACGACGATTCCTCATCATCGTCAGTGATGCTTATTGTGTGCGTCGTGAATGCACCAAGCGTTGCTTTGGTTGGTGAGGAGATGGTGAGCGTGAATGTTTCGGTATCTTCTTCTGTGTCGTCGGAGAGGATGGGGATCGTTGCGGTCAAGGTTTGGCTCCCGGCAGGGATTGTTATGGTCGTTGATGTTTCTGTGTAATCACTTCCTGCAGTCGCGGTCGTATTAGCACTTGCAAGCAGAACCGTCACGTCTTTGGTGTATGTCGTATTAAGACGAAAGAGAACAGCAACGCTTCCGTCAGATTCCTCAACGGACGAAGACGTGCTACTGAAACGTATTGTCGGACGAGCAGTTGTGGTTATGTTTATATGAACACTTGATGTCGCAGAAAGCGGTGACGGCGCGTCATCGGTTACCTGCACCACCATGTCGTATGACGATGTTGCGTCGTAATCAAGCAAATCTTGGTCAGTAATGGTTATTGCGCCGGTCGAAGCATTGAGTGCAAATGTTGATGTTGCGGTACTTGAGACAAGCGTATACGTGAGTGTCGTATCGAGATTGGCGTCTGTTGCAGTCGGTGTACCGACCGTCGCTCCCGTGACAGCACCTTCGGCCAGTGAATATGTGTGGCTTTCTCCCGATGAGAACTCGGGCGCACTATTTTCATAGTCGAAGCATGAAAGGTTAATCGTCGACACCTCATATCCACCATCATCACCAAGAGCCGCGATTGAGGAGTTAAAAAGATCGATGATCGAGCCATAATGATCTCCGAATGTAAAGAATGTGACAACCGACGCGAGCACCGGCTGTCCGTCGACGATGAAAAAGATCGGCTTGCCAGAGTCGCCACCAACCAATTCCTCATAGAACGCATGACGTGTCGTGGTTGCGGGTGGCTCTCCAAAAAAGATTCGATAGTCTTCGTCTGAATAATATTCGGTTCTATCATGCACCGAAACCTTTTCTTCCTGATCGAAAACGGCAAGGGCAGGATGTCCGTCTGACAAATATTGCAGTTCTTGTTCGAGCGTAATAATCGGGTAGTATGCGATTGATTCAGGGACATCCTCATCAAGCAGCGCTAGTTGAGTGTCAGCGGAAACTTGCCGTTGTCCGGCGATGGTGCGTGAGACAATTTGATTGTCTGCTGTAATAAATATAACCGTTGCTCCATCGGGAATCTGAAAGTGATTCGCATAGACGATGTGACGCGGCGTGATCAAGACACCCCCTTTGAGATACCCTCCGCTGTTCCATGGTGATACGCCGGTAAAGTCAATCGGTGTTCCTTGTGACGTCCACACGTCTGGATTTCGCACCCATGGATTTGTTCCGTTTCCGCGCGTCGAGAAGATTTGTTTTGTTGAATTGCCGGCAGTCAGTCCGTCGATGCGTGATTCGACCTCGTCAATCATGAGCTCATCGAGATCGGTGGTCGAAAGCGATTCACAATCGGGTGACGGAAAAACATCCGCTGACACAAAAGCAGGCATGGCGCCAAAAACGAGTATCTGAGAAAAAAGAAGAGAGGCGATCAGGCGGCGCATAGCATTCATTCGTGATACGGATAGTATACCTGACCACATATCCAATGAAAAAGGCCAAGATGCTCTGCTATACTGTGTCTCTATGGTACACAATCGAACAACGCTCTTGTTTGCTGGCCTCTTCCTAAGTATTACCCTGTGGGGACTCCCCCTCTCCCTCAAGGCTGCTTCTTCGGACCTTGCTGTATCGGGCTGGATTCCCTACTGGAAATCGTCCGAGGGTACTCGTGACGCAAAAAAACACCTCGACGCGCTGTCCGAAGTGAATCCGTTTGCATTTACGGTCACGAGCAAGGGCAAACTTAAGGATCTCGCGGGTCTTTCAAAAAGCACGTGGAAAAAGTTCATCGCCGCCGCGCGCAAAGACGACGTGCTGGTAATCCCGACCATCATGTGGAGCGACACGGAAACCATGCATGAAATCTTGAGTGACAAAAAGACACGCGCAAAGCACGTGAAAGAGATTGTCGCAATGGTGAAGAAAGGAAAATACGATGGTGTTGATATTGACTATGAAGGTCGCTGGCTTTCGACAAAAGATGCGTTTTCGCTCTTCATCAAAGAGCTTGATACCGCGCTTCCTCGAAAAACACTTCTCTCGTGCACCATCGAGGCACAGACGCCTCCTGACTCTCTCTATCGCATCGTACCCGACACCGATGTTCACCCAACCAATCTCTCGGTCATGGAAGAACACTGCGACAGCATCAAAGTGATGACCTACGATCAACGTCGTGCAGATTTACAATTGAACGACACACGAAAAGGTCAGCCATACGTTCCTGTCGCCGATGCGGACTGGGTTCGAAAGGTTATCATCTACATGACACAAACAGTCTCGCCAGAGAAACTCTCACTCGGTGTCGCTACCTACGGCCACGAATACGAGGTGGTGGTCTCCCCTGACTGGTTTCAAGCATACAATCGTCTTTGGGCATTGAATCCAAAATACGGCGTTGATGCTGCAGATGATAAAGACATCACGCCAACACGAAATGCCGCAGGAGAACTTTCATTCTCCTACCCTTCTATTTGGAATTTTTCTGAATCACTTTCGATTCCCGCGAATACACCAAAGGGCGACATTGTAGCTACTCGTGCGCTTGCGTACGCGAATTCAACTGGACAAACGGTGACGTTCAACTACATGACATGGAGCGACGCTGAAGCAATCAGGGAGAAGGTGGTGTTAGCGGACGAGTTCGGACTCGCCGGCATCGCAATCTTCAAGATTGACGGTGGAGAAGATAAAGAAATTTGGGAACTGTTTGAATAAAGATTCTTCCCCGAGAAGCTACGCTATCTTCTTAATGAGTGAACAAACGTGTCTGCTGACAGGCGCACTATCCTTTTCTGTAGTATCATCAAAAACTCACCTCCAAATATATGCGTACAAAAATCATCGCGACCATCGGCCCAAAATCAGAAAGCTACGATATGATACTCGCCTTTGCCAAAGAAGGTGTGTCAATATTTCGTATGAACTTTTCGCACTGCACGCCAGAGGAATATAGAGCGCGCCGAACAAACGTGCTTCGTGCAGGAAAAGAGCTTAGGGTTGAACTCTCGGTTCTCCAAGATCTCCAAGGTCCCCGCATTCGCGTTGGAAAAATGCCTGAAGGTGGTCGCGTGCTCCACGATGGTGATACGATTACATTTTCAACGAGCGAAGAAAGTGACGACTCAATCATCCACATTGATGAGCCCTATCTTCACGCAGATATTGCCATTGGTGATCCGATACTGCTTGCGAACGGAGAGATGGAGCTTGTGACAACCGGTATCGAGGGAACCCACATTACTGCAAAGGTTATTCGTGGTGGCACACTCTTTTCTCGAAAAGGTGTGAACGTCCCGCACACAAAGCTCACCACATCAGGGCTCACTGAAAAAGACCGCGCTGATGTTGCTATTGCACTTGAAGCCGGCGTCGAATACATCGCAGTCTCATTTGTGCAAACAGCTGATGACATGCGCGCGCTCAAAGAGCTTGTTGGGAACAAGGCAAAGCTTATCGCAAAGATTGAGACGCGCCTTGCGATTGAGAACATTGACTCAATTATGCGCGCGTCTGACGCAGTGATGATTGCGCGTGGTGACCTTGGCATTGAGATGCCACTCGAACAGGTGCCGCTCGCACAAAAAAACCTCATTCGTCACGCCGCCTGGCTTGGTAAAGGAAGTATCACCGCAACGCAAATGCTTTTTTCAATGGTGAACCACGCGCACCCAACTCGTGCCGAAGTATCCGATATTGCGCAGGCAGTCTGGGACGGAACCGATGCGGTGATGCTCTCCGATGAAACCGCATCCGGTGATTACCCGCTCGAAGCGGTACAAACGATGGCACGTATCGTACGAGAAGCAGAGAAAGTGCGCTTCGATCGAGAGAATAGTCTTTAACAGTAACCCCCTTCGGATTTGTTCGAATAGCAAAAGAGCCGTACCTCTGGACAATGTCCATTGGTGCGGCTCGGGGCGGTGATGCTGGCTTCTACAGCGTGAGCATCGTGATCGACTGCTTCGGGGCGGCGAAGATGCTGGCGCAGAACGCGCCCAGCCGCAGCAGCTTCAGGGTTCCCGTCGGAGCGCCGAGGCGATCCGATCGCCGCTGACGCAACGCCTTGAGTTGCTTCTCCGGCAGCTCCTGCCGGAAGTGGCCGAACTTGCTGCGATTGTGCGGCGTCTGAACCCGCTGCCAACGGTTGAACCGATCCGCCATGACGTCTTCCTCCGTAAAGACCCTGTTGAAGGGTCGGGTTGACGCTACTATACCTCACCCCATAGTAGCATATATAAATAACATGTCAAGTGTCTTCCTTGCATGGTGACACATACAAAAACCGCCCTTTTGAGTGGGCGGTTTTTTGCTATGCTGCGCGACCAGTTTTCCGGAATGCTGTGTATGAGACCATGACGATAACAAACGTCACCAATGCAGGGAGTGTTCCGCTGAAAGCGCCTCCGACCGCGAGGATTGAGATGACCGCACCCAACGTATCAAACGCGAACCCGGCGTACGCCCATTCGCGAAGGAATGTGACTTTATTCTGCCAAATACCAATCAATCCAAGTAATTTTGCAACCGTAATAATCATCGCAAAATATACTGGGTATCCAAGACCCGTAAAGACCTCGATGCCCATCGGGTTGCCACTAAAACCAAAATAGAGTGCGGGAAGCGTACCGAGTGTCAACAAAATTGTCGAAATATAAAACGTGATGTTCCAAGATTTACTCATAGTGAAAAACAATTATTAATACACAAGTATCCTGTGATTTTCTTTCTCTCGCAAGAGTATTTTATTTTCTTTTAACAAGAGCTGCCCAGTCTCTGTTGACCACAATCAATCGCTCCAACCTGCTGTCATGTCCACCTATTTTTAAATCTTTAGGGGAAAGACTGTCCATAACAATGTCTGTGCTGTGAAAAGGTACAACAATCACATCACTGTCGGGATACTTTCCCAGAACCACTCTTAAGCCCTCTCGTTCGAATCGGTCAACAAGAGAATCAATCGGGGTGGAATATCCAGGATATTTTTCCTGGTCTTCTTGTATAAGAGTTCGCACGTCCGAATCAATCCCAGGAAACGGGAGGCTCTCGCCACCTTCACTCAGTTCTCTTGCTAACGCAAAATACTCTTGTTTCATGCGCTCCTTCTCCACTTCAAGCTGATTTGGAATGCCCTCATTCATCGCTCTACTATACCAGACATCGTCAATAATTAGGGTCTATACGATAAGTGTGTCATAAAACAATACCGATTGTATTTTGTCAAATAACGCGCATACTGTCTATGTATCAAACGTGCCTGAGGCAGTACATGCCAGGTTCGTTGTCTCCAGATAGTCGACTGCGGAGCCCTTCTAACTTCCCGCGGTGGAAACGCATACGCATGTACCTTCGAAAGCACTGTTCTTTAACAGATAGTGCTACCGGCGCAAGTGCGTCAGTGTCTCCTGATTCTTCTTATTAAACACACAATTACACCACATGAAAACACACTCAAAACTTCTTACAACTGGTCTTATCGTAGCAACGGCAGCGTTCATCGCGCTTCCTGCTCTCGCATCCGCAGCATCATATGCATATGTGGACAACATCGGCGATGTTAAAACCGTCACGGCAAACGATTGGCAGACGGCAATTGCAATCGCTCCGAACATCTATATTCACAGCGGCGTTCTCTTGCTCGACAGTGCAGCAGACTACGAAGTTGTTGGTGATGACGTTTCCGGTTTCTAAATTCGTATCGTACCTAAAAAGAGGACTCCCGATGTGCGGGTGTCCTCTTTTTCAAGTCTCGCAAAACCGCTGTGGGAACATCCGTCCTTTATAAGCTGTTACACTAACCACTGATTCTATGCGCTCATCTCTATTTTTCACATCCCTCATACGAATCACTGCAAGCGGAATCTTGCTCCTGACAGCAGTTGTGCCCCTTGCAACTCACGCTGCAAGCACGAAGCCAACCTGCTCTCTCACAGTCACAACTCCGATTGGAGAAGTAACGATGCACAAGGAAAAAGATGTCCTCCTCAAAAAAGGAGACGATATAGAAATCGAATGGGAGAGCAAAAATGTGAAGAAAGCGTTTGATGGTGATGGTGACGCAATCTCCCTTTCAGGGAGCGCAACCAGCTCACCCACCAAAAACACGACTTACACCTACCGTTTCAGCTCCGGCAACAAGAAGGTGACGTGTGCAGTTTCGGTCGTTATTGCAAGCGGAAGCATTAAAGAATCGTCGCTTTCCTCTGACTCACCAAAGCCAATGCTCTCCGGAAAAGCAACCGGAGTAAAAAACGTCCACATAGAGCTCTACAAAGAAGGCACAACAAAACCTCTCTACACCAGTAAGTCGATCAAAGTGAAGGGCAGCTCGTGGAAGGTAAAAATCTCAAAAAAACTTCCTGATGGCACATACGATGTTGTTGTCCGCGGACCAAAAGATATGGCCTTAAACACTCTCGCAACCGGCACACTCGTGGTCGGAGACGGGGATGCTGGGACCTCTTCTGCAACAACGCTCGTCGTAAAGTCTGTTCCCCTTCTCTCGGGAGGAGTCGCGCACGCAGGTGGGTCGGTTGCAGTTTCCTATCTGCAGGTCATCAACGTCGGAAAAGAAACCGCAACGCTCAAAAGCTTCACGTTGAAGCAAAACGGCTCTGCGTCAACACAATCCATCATCACACTCACAAGCACCGACGACATTGGCACCTCAAAGAGCTCCACAGGAGGCGTTGAGGGTTCGACGCCCTTTAAGAACGGCATTGCCTCCGTGCCAACGAATGCAACCCTCATGGCGGGAGAAACTCGTCTCTTCACCATCAAGGCGGTCCTCACCAACAACGTGTCGTCTTACATCGGAAAACAGCTGATGATTGATGTCACCGGAGTTACCGCGAATGCATCGGTCAAAGGCGCCTTCCCCATCCGAGGAACAACCTGGACGATTGCAAATTAAAAACTAAAACAAAATCATTATGGATGCATCAAATTCACCCAGCACGCAACCTTTGTACCGAGGCACACAGGTTGTTTGGTACCTACTCGGCCTCATAGAAATTCTTCTTGTCTTTCGCTTCTCATTAAAACTTCTTGGCGCTAACCCAGACGCTGGGTTCAGTAGTTTCATCTACGGCATAACCGGCATATTTTCGAAACCATTTCTCAATGTCTTTGGTATCAGCCAAGTCTCGGGAAGTGTCTTTGAATGGACGACCCTGCTTGCAATGCTCGTCTACGCTGCACTTGCATTCGGTATTGTTAAATTGTTCCTCATCGGGAAGACCGTTTCGACACCGGAAGCCGCTGTAAAATTAAACGCTCAGGAAAAATAATATGTTGTGGACACTCATTGTTGTGCTGGTTGTACTGTGGCTCCTTGGTTTCAGCTTCCACGTTGGCGGAGGACTTATTCACGCGCTCTTGGTGATAGCGTTGATTGTCTTCATCGTTCGCCTCCTCTCGTAGCATCCAAGAACTAAGCACGCCCACGCAAAGTATGCGTGGTGTATTCGATATGGCGGTCGAAGTGTCCGCATTACATCTCTTTCGGCTGCATCATGCTCACACGGTTTCCTTCGGTGTCGAGGAACGTCACGTACGTGCCATAGCCAGGAACCTCAATCGGCTCTCCGAGTATCTTGCCTCCTCCAGCAACAATCTTTTCCATTGATTCGTCGATGTCTTTGATTGCAATGACGACGGTTGGGTACTGATTCGGCTTGTCGTGCTGCTTTGCATAAAAACCGCCGTTGATGCGAGCGACCTCTTTTGGCCACCCTTTCTCATCAACCTCGGTTGTTGTCATTAAGGTGTACTGGTCGGGTTCGTTAGGAACATCATTGCTTTTCCAGCCGAATGCGTGCGCATAAAAATCAACCATGCGCTTCTTGTCCTCAAACGGCATTTCAAAATGTACGACGGGATCCATGGGGAAAGTATACCAAAAATTTGAACTTCATTTTAATTGCACGCCCGAGTGATAAGGAGTAGTGTATTCGCCAGACGTGTCAAACAACCGAGGAGGATGCCTTGGATACGAGTTCTGGAACACTCGGAGGATTCCTCTGGAATTATCTGGAACACGAGATGGAAGAGTGGCAAGAAGACCAGAAGCCGTCTCTCGAATACTCACTTCGATGGCTCAACGAGAAACCTCGCTGGTTCGATCCGCGAGTAGAACGAGCTCGAAAATTTCATGCGGCAAGGCAAATGCTGAAAGTCTTAGACGAGACCGAGCTCCACTATGAAATATGTGTATATGCATCGTTACAAGAGGAAGCACAGCAAAGCATTGCTCCGGGAGAGTCAGTCTTGGCGCACGTCAGACGCATCCAGAAATCTCTCCTTCGAAGAGTGAGAATTCGTAGGGAGGTTTATGTTGTTCTGGGAGAAGTACGAATCGAAATTCCAAGAAGGTTTTGGAACAAGGCCGCAACGAAAGCGTCATGCTAGTTGTGGCCTTTCGTTGTATATAAACAGAAGACCGCCCGAAGGAGGTCTTCCTTAGGGCGGTGCGTCGAGGTTGAGCGGTCTAGTGCGTCATCCATTCGGCGAAAAGATCGTCAAGCTCGATGCGTGCCCTCATCGCGTAGTTGATCATCCCGTGGTCAACCACGCCCAACATGAGGATGAAGAGGTAGGCATTCCGGTACGCCCGGCGAACCTCTTCTCTCTTCTTGATGATTTCCGGCGGAAGCTGTGCTCCTCCTCTCCCGACATCTTCGAGACGGTCGAGGAACGCAAGCGCGGCTTCCTTGCTCCAAAATTGCATCGGCATTGCGATTTCTCCTTGAGCCGGTGGTTTCTGGTGGCACTATGCCATAAAGCGACGAGTGCGGTCAATTGTCTCTTTAAAAACAAAAGAGCCG
Organism: uncultured Candidatus Saccharibacteria bacterium; assembly: GCA_964634615.1. Taxonomy (GTDB): domain Bacteria; phylum Patescibacteriota; class Minisyncoccia; order Phycocordibacterales; family EsbW-18; genus EsbW-18. The sequence continues at coordinate 4,598 of CAZWLQ010000012.1, read as the reverse complement.
CCGACAGAGTCATCGGCGACTCTTCGGCGGCTTGTGGGCAACGCTACTTTCCTCGTCGT
>CAZWLQ010000012.1:0-4529 GCA_964634615.1 uncultured Candidatus Saccharibacteria bacterium | reverse complement strand
CGCTTCCGCGATGGTGGCCACATGTCGAAATCCTTCGGCTTGACGTAGGCGCCGAAGGCCTGCTCGGCTCCGGCAACGTTCGGCCGAACCTTCTTCTGCACCGAGACCAGACGGCCATCGATGCTCCGAAGGTCGCGGACCGTCGGACCTTGAGCGTTGCTCAAGATTCTGCCACCAAGAAGCTCGTCGAGCTTCATGATGCCCTTCCTCTGGTTGCCCGAGGAAGGGCGTTGGTAGCGTTCGTTTGCGAGTTGGGTAACCCGCATACGAACGACGGAGGGAAGGCCCTCCCACTCTCGTCGCACCAACTCGATCACCTCGTCGTGCGACAGACCCGAGATGATGGTGCTTGCGATTCGGTCGAGATGCTTGTCGCCGAGACTGAGAAGCGCGTACCCTCGGCTTCCCTCGGGGGCGAAATCCCGCCACTTGTAGAGTGGCACATTCAAGCTAATCAATTTGAGCATCAGCGACACAAGACACCTCCTTCGTGGTTTTACATCATTGAACTCGTTGAAAACGCAGTGATTAAAGGGCGTCATGCGCTCTCAAATCACTACGTTCTCTCTGAAGACGATTATAGCATTAATTACATTAGTGTCAAGTATTTATCCCCTACCGACCGAACTTCAGAACCGTTGATTGCCTCCTGCTCAATACCTTTGGTGGGTGTGTACAAACAGAAGACCGCCAGAAGGAGGTCTTCCTTGGCGGTTGTTGTACTCTTCTTCAGGCACGGATGACTTCCCTGTTCAGAAGATTGGTTCGTCGTCGTCCTCCATCATCTTTTGTCGCGCTCGTTCGTTGGCAGGAGCGAGCCCCCACTCTTCGGGCACGTTGTCACCGACACCGAGACCAGGACATCCTGGCGGCTTCTCGATGAAGATGTACGTGCCGTTGACCTCACGAGCGAGGCCTCCGCCTTGAGTAGCCCACACGGGATAGTCAAATTGGCGTTCCATTTCTACCTCCATGAGTTGGGATGAAGAACCAGCTGTTTGTACAATAGCATAGTGAAATGCTATTGTCAAGTTTACTCCTCGGGTAGGGATCTCACTCGGCGCAAGCGCCTCTCTAAGAACCCTCGGTTCTCAGCGGGCTTCGCCCTGCTCTCCGACACGGGAGAACACGTGTTCTCCCGACCCCACTCCTGTTCGATCCCCTTCCACATATAGACATTGATAAAAATTAAAACCGCCACACGGGCGGTTAGAATTTTATCTGCTCCTCGGGTAGGGATCGAACCTACGACCATCGCCTTACATTGCCCCCAAGATTCCTCTTGGGAATGGACTATATCATCACCCGCATGGGGTGTGAGGCGCTTCCCCTCTTTCGAAGGTACTCCCTTGCGGGATAGTCTCTACACCTGCCCCGTGAGATGCATTAGCTATCTCACTGGGGATTGGCTCGGTATTGCCCTTTCCGCATTGTCCGCGTTTATTCCGCGAAGTTCTGCGTTTGTCGGGTTTCACCGAATTCACCTCATTCTTCGATCTCAATTGCTTGAGAAAGCTGCAAGTTTCTTACAGGGCGCCGCTCTACCGCTGAGCTACCGAGGAATGTTCCCTTCTCGTGAAGGACGGCCTTTATAATACTGATGTATAGATGTTTTAACAAGACTTTGACTTTGGCCTGCTCGCGCTACACTTAAGTCATTACAACTATCACTTCCTCACTATGTCCAACAAACTGATTCTTGGAATCATCGTCCTCATCATTGTCATCGTCGGACTTGTCTTCGCAGCAAAGAAGACCGAGGCACCGACAACGCCACGTGCCTGCACCGAAGAAGCAAAAATCTGCCCTGACGGCAGCTCTGTTGGACGCACCGGACCAAACTGTGAATTCGCTCCGTGTCCAGGAGAGGCACCGACGTACTAAAAAAGAAAACGCGGAGGATGTGCTGTGTGCACTCCTCCGCGCGTGGCCTCGACCTTATTGACCCGCTGTCGAGACCCAGTCATCGTTTTTTGTTTCATTCACCCGCATGATTGGCGATGACGCGGAGGGTTGCTAGGCCGATTTGGGCTCTTCTTGAACTCGACGGAAACGTGCTCGCTGGCGCTCTATCTCTTCAGCGGTGAGGGGTGCTGACGTCAGTCTTTGCGACCCACGGATTGTGCGAACGAGTTCCATCAGTGCGTCAGACAAACCCCAACGCTCTCGAAGTGCATACAAACAGATGCCGCTAAAGAGCGTAACGCCGAGAATGAGCCAACCGTAGAAGAAGCGGTTCCGAAGAGCCTTTCGTCTGCTGCGCTCTTCCGCATCCTTTGCCAGTTGCTCCTTGCTGAGAACGGTTCGCCGAAACTCCAGTTGGTTTGCAGCAGCATACATCCGATCGAGTTCGAGGCCCGTGCGTCGGTACTGCTCGAGTGGAGACAAGACTTCGATCCAGACGGGGCCTTTGGTTCCCGGTGGTACCGGTTGGCCTTCTTCGAGGATGGTTCCCCGAAAGAAGGTGTCCGATGTGTCTTCGGGTGTACCGTAGACCGGACGCGTCCACGGTGGCTTAAGCCCCATCAGATCGTGGTAGGGCTCCGTACCGGTTGGAAGTACGAAGTCCACGAAACGAAGTGGGTACCACCGCAGCAGTTCCAACGTCGTTGGAGCAACGGGCACCCGCCGGAAAAAGTCCGGCACCGAAACCAGTGGCCGAAGCGGCTCCGCGACGGCGATTGACTCGAACGGTGTCGCGGGCGACACCGAGGTCTGAGCTCTCTCCTGCGCTGCGCAGGAAAAGATGGCGGCAAGGGCCACAACGAGGATACCTCTCAATCGCTGCATGGACGGCTCCTTCAGGTTGGATGGTTGTTGTGATTGAAACGAAAACGAATTGACGAGGAACAACGATGCTGATTCCATTCAAGCATGGTTTGACCCAAAGTCAATTACGTGGTCTTTCGCGCCTTGTAGATTTGAAGAAAAACATGTATAGTGTCATGGTCTTTCTGAGGGAAAGGCATTTATTACGACGAGCGAGGAGCGCCGCAAAAACTTGTTTTCATGGCGTCCGAGTCGAAGTCGTAAGAAAGTACACTTTATAAGTAAACGCTTACGGGCTCTCACGCATTGAGCCAAAGCACACAAACACCATACGTTTCCGTCGCATGACGGTTCTACGAGGTTGCTTTGTGCCCTCATTTTTGTTTTTACAACTTTATGACAGACGCAACGAAAGTGCAGATCAAAGAAGAGTTGAGCGACGACGGCATTGTGCTTGCGGTCGAGAACACCGATGCACCGATGCACGCCTACTCGAACGATTCGAAAGAACCACCACTCACCGGCGACATCATCGCAGGTAAGGTGTTGGCGCTCCACAAGAACTCCGTGTTTGTGGATCTTCCTCCGTTTGGTACTGGTATCATTTACGGTCGCGAGTACAGTAACGCACGCGACATGATCAAGAATATCGCTATCGGTGACGAGGTCACTGGTACGATTATTGACGTCAACAACGCGGACGGATACATCGAGCTTTCACTCAAGGAAGCACGTCAGGCGCTCATCTGGGGCGAAGCAGAAAAGGCGGTGAAGGAGAAGAAGCAGTTTTCACTCATCGTGAAGGAAGCAAACAAGGGAGGATTGATTCTTGAATGGCAAGGTATCGCAGGATTCTTGCCTGCATCACAGTTGACCGCAGATCACTATCCGCGCGTTGATGGTGGTGACAAGGAGCGTATCCTCGAAGAATTGCAGCGATTGGTTGGCAAACCACTCACAGTTGCCTTGATTACGGCAGATCCAAAAGAAGGAAAACTCATCTTCTCTGAAAAGGGTATCGTTGAGAAAGACAAAGAAGTCTTGGTTGGCCGATACAACGTCGGCGACGAAGTCGAGGGTGAAGTCACCGGTATCGTTGATTTCGGTATCTTCATCAAGATTGAGAATGGTCTTGAAGGACTCGCGCACATCTCTGAACTCGACTGGGGCTTGGTTGAAGACCCACGCAAGATCTTTACCGTCGGTGAGAAGCTTCGCGCGAAAGTGATCGAAGTGAAGGACGGCAAGGTGTCGCTCTCTGTCAAAGCACTCAAAGAGAACCCATGGGTATCTGCAGGCAAGAAGTATGCGAAAGACGATGTCGTTGAAGCGGTTGTCATCAAGTACAACAAGCACGGCGCACTCGCATCAATCGAAGAAGGAGTTGCTGGGTTGGTCCACGTCTCTGAATTCGAGTCGATTGAGAAGCTTCGTGCAGCGCTTGAACTCGGCAAGTCATATACATTCAAAATCAATGTGTTTGATCCGAAGGAGCAGCGCATGACACTCTCGTTCGTTGCGAAAAAATAAGAGAAAGCCACAAGCCATTTGCCTGCCTGCCGGTAGGCAGGGGTTTAGGGTTTAGGTACAAACGCCCCCACAACGGGGGTGTTTGTATGTATTGCACAGAGCACATGCTCTGCTAGTATGGTGGCATCAGTTGGAGGACACTGGTCAACCTCCGACCTCTTCGAGAGAAGCGACATGATCGACTACCGCGAGATTCGCGATCGTCGCCGGGGCGCCGACGACGACACCGC
>CAZWLQ010000011.1:0-24552 GCA_964634615.1 uncultured Candidatus Saccharibacteria bacterium | reverse complement strand
AGTATACCGAGGCGATTGTCCGCCTGCTAGGTTGCCTAATCCAAATAGCGTCGTTTATTTTCTATGTGGCCATCGAACGTCTCTGCATAGTACATTTTCCCATCATTTCCTGTGAGGTAAAACCAGTAGGTCGTCTCGATAGGACTAAGGGTTGCTTCTATTGATTCAAGCCCAGGATTACTGATTGGTGTCGGTGGCAGCCCTCGATAGAGATAGGTGTTGTAGGGAGAATCGTAATCAAGCTCTTCTCCCGTGAGCTCGTGCGATGCTTTTCCAAAGAGATAGTAGAACGGCGCGTCTACCTGAAGCGCGCGATTATTAAGAATGCGCTTCCAGAGGATTCCTGCGACGATTTGTTTATCATTCATTCCTCGTGCCTCTTCTTCAAGAATGGAGGCCATCGTAATGACATCACGGAAAGACTGCGCACCTGCCGGAAGTGCCGTAAGAGAGAGCGTTTTTGTTTTTTCATCAAACGTGGCACGCATGATATCTATCGCATCACCCGAGGTTGCAGTCGGAAGGAAAAAATAGGTGTCAGGAAAAAGATATCCTTCATACTGACGCGCGATACTTGTGAATACGTCCGCATCAATACGTGAAAGCGTTTGTGAGAGAATCTCTCCCATATCTTTCGATGATGACCCTTCAGGAAGCAGGACACGAAGCGTTTTGAGATTATGATTACCGGTAGCGAGCCGTCTCGCGACACCTAACACTCCAACCGGTGCATCAAAAAAGTATTCTCCTGCCTGAATTGACGACGCACCCCCAAAGAGCATGCTTCCGATGCGGAGCATTGTCCGCGATACAATGATGTGTTCCTGATAGAGAACCTCCGCAGCTTCACGGAACGTCGCGCCCTGCGGTATCGAAATCACAGTATCAGTCGGAAAATCTCGTGGTACTTGTAATACAAGAAGCGCCGCAAGCAGCAGCACGGACGCCACGCTTAGAACAAAGCGTTGTGAAGTAAGACGCGCCATAGACTAGACTGGAAGATTGCTTGGTGGGCCCGATTTCTTCGATTCGATTTTGGTGAACGTTGGGGTTGCTGCAACACCTCCTGGGAAGTGGAAAATCGTTGCAAGCTCCTCCACATTGAGAACAAATTTTTTGCCTTTGCGTGGTGGGTGGAAGAAACTGCGTGCACGATACGCATTGAAAAGTTTTTTCTTCATCTTCGGCAGTTTCGTACCAAATGGATCTTCGTACCAATAGTCGAAACTCGTGCCCACCACTTTCTTAAAACTGTTCAGTGACGGGCTATTGTACTGCATGAAGGCACCATTGATGGCGCCCTTGTGTCCTGGATTCCAAGCATCCTTCTCTGCAAGGTACATCACGCGGACGCCGACATCAAAACCAAGTTTTGAAATACTCCTCTCGAGCGCGTTGACGATATCTTTTTCAAACATCGTAAGCGCAACGGCTCCCTTATCTTCACCATCTTCGCCAACCTTCCCTTTAATTTTTCGTTTTTCAACAATTGTCTCAATTTCCTTTTTAACACCATCTTTCCAATTGTCGGTTGGTTTTAACTGCCCTTGAATTTTTGAAACTAAGAAAAACAAATCCTCAAATGATTTAATGCCCGCAAAAAGGCCACCTTCTTTTTTATCCTCATCTTTATGCGCTCGGATAATAATCTGTATCCATGCTTGCTCCCCCCTACCAAGTCCACCGAGATATTCGATAACCGGCGTGATTGGATCGATTTTGTACTCCTCTTTTGGATCACGGTCGAGACCGTAATCAATGTAGGTCTTGATTGGGTACGCGTCTGCTTTTCCGAGAGCAAATTCGGCCGCATAGACGTCGGCACTATCTCTATCGAGCACAAAGGCCATCGTGTAATCCGGCACTTCAACAATCTCGACCGTTGGGTACTGCGCATACAGGTGGTTTTGAATGTTTTTTACATTCTTTTTCCATGTCCAAATAAAAAATTTGACCTGTCCTTCAAGTGACACGAGTTCGAGCGAAAACCACGCGCGAACGCCCCCTTTCCAATATTTATCTTTCCACGTGCCCTCATCCCCCGTTGCATAGAAACCGTTCAAGGCAAGTTCCATCGCGAGTGGCGACTTATCAATTTCTTTCGGCACTCGGATTTCAAGAAGCACTGGCTCTTGCGAAGCAATGAACATTGCGCGCCGCCATTTAAGCCACATTGTAGAAAATGCCCACACCATCATGATGGGTAGCCAGATCGGAGCGAGACGAAATACCATTTTCACGACCGGACCGAGATCTATGAGCACATCAATCAGATACTCAAACATTGTTCCAATGATAGCGTAAAAAATGGTGTCAGGCACCTTTTTCAATACCACTCCTGTGCACCTTTAGTTTGAAAAAGGTCTCTGGCAAGCAAAAACCCCCGCGTGGGGGTTTTTGCGATTGGTTATGAAGTCAATGTGTATGTGCCGTCTGGGTTCCGTTCGAAGTAATCGTCATCCTGAAGATTCACGAGAATAGTATTCGGTTTGACATATCGTTCCTTAAGAACTTTGTCGATAATGTCGTCCTTGGTAAGCGCACCGTGCTCCTTCAAAACTTTCTTGATGACGTCACGGACGACACCTTCAACATAGCCCCACTCTGCAAGCGCGTAGAGTCCGCGACCAACAAGTACGAAGCGAGGATCTTTGATGAGTTCGTTATGTGTCGTTGCAATATGCGCCTTCTTACCAAAGAGCTCTGCGATGCGTTTTGCGACTTCGGTGAAGTGAAGCGGGCTTCCGTGATGACGGATTGCGAGATATGCGTAATCACGAATACCTTTCGGTGTGATTGAAGTTGACGAGGTTGGACCCCATTCGCCGAGCGGGTTACTGCCAATCTTCTTTGAAATCGAGAGCCATCGCTTAATCATTTCTTCGGTCTGGTAGTGTTCAGAGAGGTGACGAATGTTCTCGAGAAAGCCAGAAATAATCTCACCTTCGGAGACGAGTTCTTCATCAGACAACCCTTCAAAAAGTTTTGAGAGTGCGTTCTCAATCGATTCTGCGATATCGCTATCAACGTGCCAACGATGTGCAAAATGTTCATCCTCTTTCCTTTTTTCAAAAGCTTCACCAACAACCAAGAGGAAGTGGAAGTGGTTTCGTGTCGACGGATCTTTTGAGAGATGATTCAAAAATTCTTCTTCAGATACAATGGCGCCAAAGAAAAGCATTTCTTCTTTGAGCTGGCCAAAGACTGCTGACTCCTTACCATACGCGTCGGACTTACGAATAGTTGCAAGAGCATAATTTTCGATTTGGCGAACGCGTTCGCGAGTGATGTCATACTGCTCACCGATTGCTTCAAGCGTCATACGCTTGACCTTGTCACCCAAACCGTAGCGCTTCACGATCACATCGCGGGCACGGTCAGAAAGGACGCCGAGGAGGCGCTTGGTGATCTGTTTTGGATTGCCGCTAACAGCAACCGTCTTGCTCTGTGTCTTTGTTTTTGGAGCCGGTTTTGACATAAATGATTTTTACCCTTTTGGTGTACCGAAACAGTGTATCATGTGAATAACCATGCGTCAAGCGACCCTACCCCTCCCTTACCACAAGGTTGAGGATCTTGTTCTCAATATAAATGATTTTGGCAATATCCTTGCCGTTAAGCCATTTTTCGACGTTTTCCTCCCCCCGAGCCAGGGCTAGGACTGTGGCTTCTTCGGTGCCTCTTTTGCACGTTACTGCCCCCCGAACCTTACCATTTATCTGGATGGCTATGACCACCTCCTCACCGACCGTTTTTTCAGGGTCAAAGGCAGGCCACGAAGCGGAGTGTATGGAACTACCCCTTCCCGACTCTTCCCAGAGCTCTTCGGTGAGAAAGACCGCGAAGGGAGCAAGCAAGAGAAGGAGAGTTTCATACGCCTCTTGAGAGATGGCGTTCTCTTTTTCAAGTGCGTTGCTGTAAATCATAAGTGCCGAGATTGCGGTATTCATGCGGAACGTCTCAATATCATCACCAACCTTCTTGATTGTTTGGTGCATCAAGGTCTCAAGATGCGGGTTGTGCGACGCGCGCTGCGAATCAACTTTTTCCTTGAGTCGTACAACGCGTTCCATGAAGCGTCGTGCACCAACAAGTCCATCAGTTGACCATGCAATCGCTTGCTCGAATGGTCCCATGAACATCTCATAGACACGGAGTGCGTCAGCGCCAAATTGCGAAACGATATCGTCCGGATTGATGACATTACCGTATCGCTTACTCATCTTTCGTCCGTCTTCCGCAAGAATAAGACCGACGCTTTTCAAACGCGTAAATGGTTCAATGTGAGACACCGCACCAATGTCATAGAGAAACTTGTGCCAGAAGCGTGCATAAATCAAATGGCGCGTCGCGTGTTCCGCACCGCCGACATACATGTCAACCGGTGACCAGTACGCCTCTTTTTCTTTATCAACAAGCGCGTCGTTGTTCTTTGGATCGATATAGCGGAGGTAGTACCAACTCGAACCCGCCCATTGCGGCATCGTGTTTGTTTCGCGCTTGGCAGGTCCTCCACACTTTGGACAGGTAGTGTTCACCCAGTCGGTGATATTCGCAAGTGGAGACTCCCCTGTTCCGGCCGGTTCATAATGCTCGACTTCCGGAAGTGTGACTGGCAATTGATCTTCGGGAACCGCAACCACCCCGTCCTTTTCACAATGCACGAGTGGAATCGGCTCACCCCAATAACGCTGACGCGAGAAGACCCAGTCACGAAGCTTGTACTTGGTGACCCAGCGGCCTCCAACAGAGTCGGTTATTTTCTTTTGAGCTTCCCCGCTCTCCAATCCATTGAAGTCTCCTGAGTTAATGAGCAGACCTTCACCAGTATATGTTTCGACACCGGCAAGTCGTTCCAACCAAAACGGCAATTCGGAATTCACAGTCACACCAGCAACAAAATCAGCGGCGGCAATCCACACAAGCTCATTCTCATGACCCTCATCGAGACGCTCGACCGTTGAATCGCTTTTGAGTTCGAAATAGAGCGCGGTGGCAATCGCAGTGCGGTTTTCATCTTTGTGAGTGGCAAAGTAGGATGCCTGCACCGGACCGCCAAGCGTGCGTTTGTATTCAACATCAGCAAAACCCGCTTCTTCGCGGATCTCGCGCGTCGCAGCTTCAATCATCGTTTCGCCCGCTTCAACACCACCCATGACAAGCGTGTCCCAACCAAACTTCTTGGATCGCAAGATAAGATACGCTTGCTGTTTTGGATCAAAGAGAAGGATATGTACGTTCTCCCGCACTTGTGTCTGTTTATCAGCGCGCGGTGGATTGTTCTTGTCGACAACGAACGGCATGACGACATGTCTTGTCGGAAGATTAAACTCCTTCGCGAATTCGTGGTCGCGCTCGTCATGCGCAGGAACGGCCATCACCGCACCGGTGCCATACGAACCGAGCACATAGTCGGCGACATACACGGGAATCTCCTCATGTGTCGCAGGGTTGATCGCCATGACTCCTTCCATCTTTACGCCGGTCTTTTCGCGGCCTTCGGCGCTTCGCTCAATCTCGGGCTTATTCTTTGACTCCTGAACGTAGGTGAAGATATCTGACGTATTTGAGGCCCTCTCGGCAAGCTCGGGAACGAGTGTATGTTCAGGCGCAAGAACAACATACGTGGCTCCAAAAAGCGTGTCCGGTCGTGTAGTGAATACTGTCACTTCATGCTTCTGATCTTTTTCGGATTTCGTGCTTCGGATTTCGAATTTAATTTCCGCTCCTTCGCTCTTCCCAATCCAATTGCGCTGGGACTCTTTGATGTGCTCAGGCCATCCGGTAAGCGTGTCGAGATCCGAAAGCAAACGTTCGGCATAATCGGTGATGCGCAACACCCACTGACGCATCGGACGCTTCTCGACGACTGACCCACAGCGTTCGCATTTTCCATCCTCAAGATCTTCGTTCGCCAAACCAGTCTGACACGACGGACACCAGTTGATTGGTTCGTGCGATTCGAATGCCAACCCTTTTTCAAAAAGCTTCAGAAAGATCCATTGCGTCCATTTGTAGAATGCAGGATCGGTGGTGTCGATCTCGCGACTCCAGTCATAATTGAATCCAATCGATTCGAGTTGTTCTTTGTATCGCGCGATGTTCTTTTCAACGGCGACACGCGGATGGATCTTGTTCTTAATCGCATAGTTCTCCGCAGGAAGACCAAATGCATCCCATCCCATCGGATGAAGTACTTCTTTGCCGCTCATCTTCTGAAAGCGCGAATACACATCGGTTGCGATGTACCCTTTTGGATGTCCGACGTGAAGTCCCTCGCCCGACGGATATGGAAACATGTCGAGCACATAGCATTTGGGCTTGTTTGATGTGTCTGCGGTCGTGTAGACGCCTGAGTCCGTCCAGTGTTTCTTCCATTTCTCTTCAATCTGTTTGGAGTCGTATTCGCGCATATAGTATATGCATGATACATGAGCGAGTTCCGAAAGAAAAACACCCTCGTTTGAGGGTGTTTTTCAATTAACAAATCTTATTTTTGGTATGGTGGATATTTAACCGGGTCAATTGTTCGAGGAAAACACGTACGTCCCGCCTCATGTTCAAAGCGAGGGTCAAGACCTCCTCCCCATGAATCAATCGGCATCGCAACAGGATCCTTGCCTGTGAGCATACTTTCACGTGCAAACGTTGCACAAATCTCGAATGAAAGCGGACCCGTGATCGAATATTCGTATGCTGTTTTTGTTTCTGGATCCACCGGAGCAATGTATCCCGTGAAGTTGTCACCGAGTTCAGCCAGCGTTGTTGGAAGCTTTTCCTGCGTCTGCCAGTAGTTCAAGACCTGCCATTGGATATCTGACAAGTGCATTTCACGCTGACCATCGAGTCGCATATCGCGCTGTGCACTTGGCGAGCCAAATGTCATGAATCCACAGATGATGGCAAGGAGAATCACAAGTCCTGCGATACCAACGAAGAGCTTGTTCGGCTTCGATGATGCATCACGGCGAAGATCGTAGAAGTAGTAGGAGAAGATGCCGCCCGCAACGACAAGAACCGAAAGCACCTTGAGAACAAAGCGAACCGTCACTTCACCCTGAAGAAACGTGTAGAGAAGTGCGACCAAGTCCCCCGCAACAGCGATACCGGCAGCAAAGATGGTGAGCCATACAAACCACTTGCGAATATTCAAACTGCGCTTTTCACTATCCGCTACGATACCCTTGCGAATATGATACGAGAGGAAGAGGTAGATTGGTACGACGATAATGAGTGCTGCAATTGCAAACATCGCACCGTCACCCATGTACGTGCCGTAGGCATAATAGCCGTAGGATGTATCAAGCGCATCGGCGAAGCGTTGGTTGATAATTGAGAATAAGAGCGAGAGAAGACTTCCTGCGGATACGTAGAGTGAGATTGCGGTCCCAAGGTAGATAAAGAAATCTTTCGGCGTTGTGTGTGGTTTTTGGTCGTTCATATGACTATAGATAGTGTAATGGCCTAATTATAGCAGAAAAGTGGGCTCAACGACTTTTAATAAGCTCTGTAAGTTCATTGAACGAATCGACAATACCAATAAGATTGGGGTGCTCTTCCCGCGCAAAATAGCTTCTATCATGAGCGCCCCAGAGCACCGCGATCGTCGGAATACCAGCACTATCAGCTTCTCGAAGGTCCCCGAGCGTATCGGTGATAAAGAGAATATCTTCCGCATTCACGTCATACTTTTCTCGTATCAACGTGAACTTCTCCACCTTACTCTTTGATACCTCCTTTGTGGCAAGGAAATCGAACAAATCTTTTATCTTGGCTCGTTCAAGGAGTGGCACGCAATTCCGATCAGATGCTGATGTATTAAGAACAAGAGTGTGTCCATCGCTATGCAGCATTCTGAGAAACTCTTGCGCGCCGGGGTACATCAACGCATGGGCTTTCTTTTCAGCGTAACGCTGTTTTCGTTCGGCTTTTTCTTCGTCAGTCTCAAGTTTTTTGAGATGTTTAAGTTTTTCTATCTCTTCATGAAAATTACCGCACAATACTTCTTGTTGCATCTCAGGAGTGATTCCGGGGTACATCTCCAAAATGGCCTCTCCAGTAACATCGCTGGTATCAAACAGCACGCCATCGAAATCAAAGATGAAAATCTTTTTCATGCTCTATATCCTAAACTCGATCACATCTCCGTCTTTGACAATGTATTCCTTTCCTTCGGTTCGGACGAGACCTTTTGCACGCGCTTCTGCGTATGAGCCCGAATCAATCAAATCTTTCCAAAAGACAACTTCAGCACGAATGAATTTATCCTTAAAGTCGGTATGAATCGCGGTACCAGCGATTGGTGCGGTTGAGCCACGAGCAATCGTCCACGCACGGGTTTCGTCCTCCCCTGTCGTCAAAAACGTAATCAAGTCGAGCAGCGCATAGCCAGAAACGATCAGATCTTCGATACCACCACGGACCGAGAGACTTTTCCGCATCTCACCTCGTTCACTATCATCAACCGCGTTCAATTCTGATTCGTTGCTTGCGTCAACAACTACGTATGACGCTTTTTCTTGTTCAAAGAATGCGAGAAGATTTTGCCAGCGCGGATCATTTCCTTCATCAAGATTCGTTCCGCCTGACTGCACGTTCAAGACGTAGAGCATCTTCTTCATGGTGAGGAGTGTCAGCTTTTTTACTTCTTTCTCCTCATCTTCCAAAAGAGTAACGCTTCGTGCAAATTTTTCTGCCAAAAGTGCCTCTTTAACCTTTGCAAGACCGTTCCGTTCGTGGAGCGCTTCTTTAAGACCTGCACGAACCTCTTTTTCAACCGACGTAAGACGTTTCTCAACGACCGCAAGATCCGCGAGAATAAGTTCTAAATTGATGACCTTGATATCTTCAAGCGGCTCAATCTTTCCTGCAACATGGATGATGTCACTGTGTTCGAAGATACGCACCACGTGTGCAATCGCATCAACTTCTTTGATGTGCGAGAGAAATTTGTTCCCGAGCCCCTGCCCTTCCGAGGCACCCTTCACCAACCCTGCGATGTCGACAAACTGAATTGCTGCAGGGATTGTTTTCTTTGACTTCGAGAAGTCGGTGAGTGCTTTCAAGCGTTCGTCAGGGACCTCAACGATGCCGACCGATGGATCGATTGTACAAAAAGGATAGTTTGCCGCATCAACCGACTGTTTTGTGAGCGCATTAAAAAGCGTCGATTTGCCGACATTCGGTAATCCAACAATGCCGATTGAAAGATTCATATTATTGTCCGAGCAGGCGCTTAAGTTCGTCTTGATGAGCTGCGAATACCTCTTGTGCTGCGGCCATTCGATCCATGCCACTCTTCGTTTTTTCATCGGCTTCTTGAGCGATTCGCATAAAAAAATCGGGGTCTTTTTCGAAGGCCGCAAGAACCGCCGCTTGCTGCTCTGGAGGTACGCCCTTCAACTGGGAGCTGATTAATTTTTTAAGCAATAGTTGTTTCAGCATCGCGTCATGATGCTACCACAGAAAAAACACACACGCCACGACGTACGTCGTGGCGTGTGTTCTCCGGAGAGGAGGAAGAACCGACTATTGAACGTCGACGGCTCCTGCTGCTGCCGCATCAACTGATGCGTCGCTTGGTGTTGCACCATCTTCCATTGAAGCGCCCTGTGGCAAAGCACCGGTCGTCTCTTCAGGAGTCGTGGTTGCAGTCTCGTCAATCACAACCGCCTGGTCGTCACGGTTCATGAAGAAGAGAATGCCTGCAACAATGAGGATGACGACAATCACCAAGATGGTGACGCCAGCATTTCCTTGTTTGAAGTTGCGTGACATAGAACTACTACGAGTGTTTATTACTAATCCTTACACGTGTAATCTTCAGACTACAGAACCGCAGTGATACGGTCTTATAGAATATACGACGGTCACGTGGATACAGAAGTATAGCATGGAGGATAGAGCGAACAACGCCACCTGGTGATAATACAAGGTGGCGTTGGTGCTCTCTGAAGCACGTTTACTCTTTACAGAGAAGTTACTCTCGTGGTGTATTTATGCAGTCTGACGATCACCCGAAAAGGCGTACGCGCTGCCGACAGCTCGGAGTGTTCGTTCTTTAATCATGTCGAGAACACGAACGAGTGAGAGACGAACTGACGTGTATGCAGAATCATATCGCTCATCAACACCGTGGAGGAGTTCTGCCACGATTGATTCAAGCTCTTTGTTCGAGAGATGATAGGTTACTTCAGCGATGTGTGCATTCACGTGGGCACGTTCTTCGGCTCCTTCGAGACGCGCACGGTGTGTTCCGTCGAGTTCAGCAACGACCTTTCGCATAAAGTCTGCGACCGGCTGCTCCTGGTGCTTCAACATGCGGAGGAACGTGAACACTTTCTTGTCTTCGCCACGAACAATCCACTCAACAAAGAGAGGGATCATTGAAAGCGTTGAGATGAAAAGTGATTCACGAACGCGGTCTTTATCGAGGATCAGCCAACCATCTTCACGTGGATAACGGGTTTTTGCGATATCGATGACCTGATTCAAGCGTTCGAGCGCCTTCTTCTCATCACCTTCTGTTGAGTGTGCGATGAGTTCTGCACCATCATCAGAAATGAGTGTTCGTGATGCTCGAGCTTCGCTCTGGAGACGCGCTGGGTCAACCTGGACTTCAGGTGCACGCTCGGTGTTCATCGCAGACACGGCGCGTGCTGCTGGAGCAACCGTTTGACGTGCATCTGTCATTGGCTGCATGACACCTTCAAGTGCTGCTGGTGCCATACGCGTAGGTGCGATGTGTTGTGCGTTGATACGAGGTGCTGGTGCATTCACCGGAACAGCTGACGCTTGCAAGTACTCATCGTATTGATTGGTGTCGAGTTCAACCGCCAAGGTGTCGTATCCTTCAACCGAAATATTTTTGACCTGTGGTGCATGTGCTGATGCCGCCACAACACCCGTTCGGAGTTTTCGCATAATCGCGTAGACAACACCTGCTGAAATTGCGAGGAGACCCACAATGAAGAGGAAGATCTGAATCAGACTCGAGCCAAGACCGGTGTACGGAACCTGTGTGAGCGAAATCGATGCTCCCAAAACTTCCGGCTCAGAGAAGAGCACGACGTTTGGTCGACGGCGACGTCCACCACCCCCACCTCCGCCATCATCATCGTCATCGTCATCATCATCGTCATCGTCGTCATCACCAGGAGTTTTGATAACAACATTATCCTTACATGCAATGCTGCCATACGGTCCCGTAAACGAGGCGATGTATGTCGTATCCGCCGTTGGCTTTGTTGTTGTTGCACCGTTTAATGGAACTCCGCCGATACCGTTGTCAATTGTTGCGGTGGTGACGTTCTTTGACGTCCATGTGAGAGTTACCTCTTCTCCACTCTGAACAGAGTTTGGGCTCACATCAAGCGTACATTCGGGAACTGGTTTTGTTGAAGGAATCGTGAATTTTACGCTTGCGTTACAGTAGTTACGACCAGGGGTAAAGTTCGGGTCAACCCAGAATGAGTAGGTTCGACCTGGTTTTACTGGAACGTTCGTAACAGTCGTGCCAGTGATTGCATCTTCACAGTAATAGTGCGGACTTGCACCATCGAGACATGTTTTGAATCGAGGATCGTCGTAACGGTCAGTTGTGCCATCGTCGAGACGAATGTTGTATGACGTTGCACCGGGAACCGCTGCCCAGGAGAGTGTCACGCTTGTCGTATCTGCAGGAAGCGTACCTGATGGTGAGAGATTGGTTGGAGGAATACAGATAGGACTATCAGTTACGGTGATCGTAAGTGTCTGAGGAACCGCACATTCAGCACCACTGTTCGCAGAGGTCGCCTTAATAAGGTATGTGTACGTTCCAACCGCAGTAACCGTTCCCGAAATCGTTGCGCCACTGATGGTAAGGCCAGGTGCCGCGTTAACTGCTGTAATGACGATTGAGACAGGGGCAATGCCACCCGACGTTGTTACGGTGTGTGAGAATGGAAGGTTGAGACCTGCAACTGCTGTGTCTGGGCTTGTGATAGCTGGCTTTGCAGGACACTGGTTCGTGCTGCCGATAATAATTGTGAAGATCTGAGGTGTCGCACATGAAAGTGGGCTTTGGACACTTGTTGCGGTCACTTCGTAGGTATAGACACCGGGAGTTGTTGGTGTACCTGAAAGTGTTGATGCACTTGTGTCGATCACCAATCCTGGTGCGGCAAGACCGACAGGGTTGATGCTAATCGAAATCGGTGCAACACCTCCAGTGGTTGTTACTTTGTAGAAATACGGAACACCAAGCATCGCGGTCGTTGGAGGAACGCTTGTGATGGTTGGCTGTGCAGGACACTGACCGCCGTCTCCGATGGTAACAATGAGCGTCTGCTGTACCGCACACGAAGACTGTGCCCCCGCAGAAAGTGCGGTCACTTTGTAGGTAAATGTCCCCTCCTGTGTTGGGGTGCCTGAAAGTGTTGGACCGTTTGGTGTAAGACCTGGTGCACCATTGATTGGAGTGAGGACGACCGCAACAGGAGCGATGCCACCCGTTGTTGTTACGGTGTGCGTAAAGAATGCTCCAACCGTGCCTGATGCGGAGAGTGACGAAACGTTAATTGAGGGAGATGCAGGGCACTGCGGAGGCGTTGATTCGTCGTCATTCGTGATGTAACAGACCTTGTGCTCACCTGCTGCAACAGTGACACGACCGTCGGCTGTACAGTCGCCGGTAAAACCAAGCGCAAGATATCCCGGCTGGTTGTCTTCACGTGCGATATATGAGCCTGCGTTAAATTCCTTAGCAACACCGCTCTGTACGCGGATATTACCAACGTACAAGGGAAAGTCAGCAATAGTTTTTGTCCCACCATCATCATTGATGACAGTTTTGTGAATCGTGATAGTTCCCTTTGGTGGCGTTGGCGGTGCAACTGGACAGAGAGGAAGTTGCTGATAGACCTCACCTTTGATGAGTTTTGCAGACGATGAATAGTTCTGATTGCCTGGGAATGCAACAACGTCAAGCTGGTAGCGACACGATGGAAGATCGACGCGGAAGCTCTTGGTTTGACCGGGACCGATGGTCTTTTCATCAGAATCAAAAAGCGTTTGCGGAATCTGGTGAATTGGGTCTGAATAGACCTGGAATGATTTGAGTGCGAATGGGAATGAACACGTTGGGTGTTCGTTGGTGATCGAAACAGTACCACCCGCAAGGTCAAAGGTCTGATACGTCTTGAAGTATTGATCGCGAAGCTGGCGAAGTTCAAAGTCGTTTGCAGGAATACAGTTGTCGACTGTTGTTTCCTGACCGCCATCACCAGGAGCCGGAGCGGGATCGACGGGCTCATCTTCTTTTGGTGCGGGTTCGACAGGTGCGGGTTCTGGGATGGGATCTGTCTTCTCTTCCGCTGTTTCTTCGGCAACAGTGCCGCCAGTATCTCCACTTTCTTCAGCGGTTACTGCGAAGGGAATCTGCCATGCAACAAAAACCACGACCGCAAAAATTGCGAGTGTTTTGAGGACTGAAACACGTGTCATATATGCGTTACTCATAGTCATAAGAGATAAAACCCACACCCAGTAATGATTAATTCAATTATACACTAATTAATTTATACGTCAAGCTCTTCTCCGCGCACCGGATAACTACCAACGAACTCTGCCGCGACGACATATCGCTCTTCTTTTGCGCCGAAGACATTGCACGTCGCGAGCGTAAGCATCTTAACTGGGCTTCGGAGATTAATATCGGTTTCTTCTGCATTAACCAATTTTACGGTCTTCACACGATAGAGATATTCTTTTCCTTCCGACTGCACACGAATCACATCGTTCTCCTTAAGATTTTTCAAACCATTGAAAACTTTGTACGCCTGATTGTTGACGACACGAAATCCTGTCGAGTGCCCGAGAAGAAACATGTTGCTTGTGTCTTCAAGATCACCTGACCCCGGATAGTGCACGACGCCTTCCATGAGCGCGGCATCGAGTGCTTCAATTGATCGTGACTCCGGATTCATAATCTGTGCGTCAACATCGATTGCATCAATGATGATACGAACCGGTGTGTCATCGGTTACAACCTCATCGAGGGTGGTGGCCTGCTCGTCTGATTCTGTTGTGAGAGCGAGTTCATCAACTCCCGGATCAAGTTCAGGGACAATGCCCGCTGACCATGAAAATACGAGGAGGATTACAAAAACAGCGAACCACGTCACACCAAAAATCACCGGTCGTTGCTTCATGACATTCACGAAGCCGTCGACGGCCTGAGCTGGTGTGTTTTTGAACGTTTGTGATGTTTCGAATGTCTTTTCCATAGCACATTACTGTACAGAATAATGATATCATATTTTGTACAAAAGTCAAGTGTATCACTATCACCTCTTCTGGCTCCTGTTGGCATCACTTGACATCTATTTAAAATCGTATATAATGCTCCAATCCTATCGATTCGCCGAATCGGGGCATTGTTAGAGGGTTTTACCAAACATATATGACGTATCTCAATATTCAGATGTCACAGTCAGGAAAAGATACTGCGAAACAAATCCTTCGTGGGCTTGGAGCGCTTGTCTTTATCGTTGCGATTGTATGGGTGGGCATGCAGAGCTTCCGTGTGCTCCCATCGGTACGCCAACTCTTCGCAAACGCATTCGTTTCAGTACAGTCGTTCTTCTCTCCAGAGGAGCGCATCGTCGTATCAGTACTCGACAGTCAGGTCATTGTCGACGAGCCGTTCTCCCTCACGTGGGAACATCGTGGCAAAGATACCCACGGTTCATACACTATGATTTACGAGTGTCGTGACACCGTGCACCTCGCGCGCGTATCGGCAACCGGCGAATCAACACTCTTTTGTAACACCGAGATCCCTCTCTTGGCGGACGAAACGAGTCTCTCACTTATTGCTCACGGCGATGTTGTCGGGGCAATCGATGTTCCTTTCCTTGTTCGCTTCACACAGAACAACACTTCAATCATAAGTGAGGAAGGCGCTACCTCAATCCGTGTTCAGGACGAACGCTTTGATACCGGTATTGCAACATCAACTGACACGGTAATCGACACACCAGCAACATCAAGCACACCGACAAACCCTTCAACTCCAGTTGCTGGAACTCCAACGACCATCACAATCCCTATCGTCACCAATCCTGTATCGGATCCGAACGGCGAAGCTGATTTCACGATTCGTCTCGTTGCAGTCGGGCTTGTTGATAAAAACAGTGGCGCTTTCAGCGAACGAAATGAAATTCCAAAAGACCTCCCGTCGAACAAGCGCGGCGCAGTAAAGTTTGAGATCGAGAACAAGGGTACAAAGAAAACTGGTGATGACTGGAACTTCTCTGCGAAACTCCCGACCTCTCCGTCATACACCTACACCTCACCATCACAGCAAGATCTTTACCCAGGCGACAAGATTGAATTCATTATTGGCTTCGACAAAATCGTAAACAAAGACGAAGCAATCTACACGATTATTGTTGATCCGAAGGACGAAGTCGATGAGTCAAACGAGAAGAACAACACTCTTTCTCGAACGCTTGAGATCGACCGTGACTAGATAAACGCAGACCTACGCGCCTGCCTGCCGGTAGGCAGGGACAGAACGCGGAAAAATACTCTCGCCAAAAAGGCGGGGGTATTTTTTATTCAATGGAACTTGACAAAACACGTTTATTCATATACAATAACCCCGAATAGTTCTTGGGGAATCCTTCCCCACCAACTTCATAGAGAGAAAGGAAGCGCCATGAAGCGTACTGGTCTGTTCTGTTTGCTCGCCGTCCTCGGCATCGTCGTCCCCTCGCCCGTTTCGGCGGAGGTTCTCGAACTCGAGCTCGATGCCGCGGATCTCGCGGCGAACAACGCCGAGATCTTGGCTGCCGGCGGGAATCCGAACTCGCGGCCGTTCCTGCAAGCTCGGCTCATCACCGAGATCGATGCGAGCCGAGGGCTCGCGCTCCACATCGTGATGAAGAGCAAGTTCGCCCCGGCGCGGATGCCCTCTTTCCGGATCCTCGAAGGTCCGGTGGGCGACCCCAACCGACCCCTCATCAGTAGCGGGGAGCTGGAAATGCAGCATGCCTGGATCAACCAGCTGCCCTCGGGATCTTTCGTCCCGAGTGAGTTCGCAGCATGGCGGTTCGATCAGCCCGTGTTCGTCTACGTCCTCCGACGCGACGGGCTACAGGAAGTGACGCTTGCCATCCACTACGACATCACCAAACCCGCGTTCCGGTACGTGTACCGATACCGCGTGGAGTCGTCGATTGTCGGAATCGGATTGTGCAAGCAAGCTGGGCAGGTGTACGTCGACGTCGTGGGGTTCTACATCGCCCCCGACAACCTTCCTGGAGGCGGTTCGGCCACGGTAACGTTTGGCAACAAGTTCACCGTGAACGTGCCTACGACGAGTCCAAACGGACCCTTCTTGTTTGCTCGGCTGAAGGTCTCACCTTCAACCTACAATCAGAAGATCCGGAGGTCGACGACCGCGTCGATGGATCCCCAGAACGCGGGGATCATCTCGAGTTGGTCACCCCAACTCAAGGTCTTCGACAAGACCTACGGCCAGCTCAACCCCTGCTTCTGATCACTCTCTATGAAGACGCCCGGCCAAGCACATGCGTGCAAGGCCGGGCTCTTCTTTTTTCCGCATTTGTCTGCGTCCTGTCCGCGTGTTCCGCGTCTTTAGATGTCGATATTCGCGGTCTTCGCATTCCCTTGGATAAACGATTTTCGTGATGGCACATCGGTTCCCATCAAAATGTCGAAAATACGATTCGCTTCGTCCGCATCATCGATGGTTACTTGTTTCAAAATACGTCGAGCGGGATCCATGGTGGTTTCCCACAACTCATCCGCGTTCATTTCACCAAGACCCTTGTATCGCTGGACGTCCGGCTTCTTTACTTTTTTGCCCGCCTTCTCTTCAGGCATCTCTTCACCCTCGACAGGTTCTGGAGTCTCTTCTCCTTCTTCTTCGGATACCAGTTCTTCAACATCGTGCTCGGAGAATCCAAGACCCTTCAAGATATCGTTTCGTTGTTCATCCGAGTATGCGTATGCAGCGTTCTTTCCTTTACCGATTTTGTAGAGCGGTGGCTGTGCGATGTAGAGATATCCACCGTCAATGATTGGTTTGAAGTAGCGATAGAAGAGCGTCAACAAAAGCGTGCGGATGTGTGCACCGTCAACGTCGGCGTCTGTGGCAATCACAATCTTGTGGTAGCGGAGTTTCGTGATATCAAATGTGTCTGCGATTGCAGCACCCATCGCAATCACAAGATTCTTTATCTGTTCAGAACCAAGCATGCGATCAAGGCGTGCGCGTTCAACGTTCAAAATCTTTCCTCGAAGCGGGAGGATTGCCTGCGTACGACGATCGCGTCCGGTCTTTGCGGTACCACCTGCCGACTCTCCCTCCACAATGAATATCTCTGCTTCCTCCGCACTCTTGGTCTGACAGTCAGCAAGCTTGCCCGGAAGCGTCATACCATCGAGCGCTCCTTTGCGAAGAATCGAATCCTTTGCTGCTTTTGCTGCTTTTCGTGCACGGAGAGCAAGAATCACTTTCTGGACAATCGATTTCCCATCGTCAGGGTGTTCTTCAAGAAACATGGAGAACGCTTCGCCAAAGACGGTTTCGGTTGCACCACGCGCTTCGGTTGAACCCAATTTTGCTTTGGTTTGTCCTTCGAACTGAATTTCTGGGAGCTTTACGGAAACCACCGCGGTCAAACCTTCGAGTACATCTTCCCCTGAAAATGGTCCATCCGCTTCCTTGAGCGCATTGCCCTTTTTTGCAAAGTTATTAAGAGTTCGTGTGAGTGCGGTTTTGAAACCAGTAATGTGTGTTCCTCCTTCGCTGTTGTAGGTGTTGTTCGCGAACGCGGTCAGTCGTTCAGAGATATCATCAACATACTGGAGCGCGACTTCGACGTACACACCGTCCTGCTCTCTTTCAACATAAAAAATATTCTTGTGGAGCGTGGTTTGGTGTTCGTTGTGATGGCGAACCAAGGACATCAATCCTCCTTCGAAGTAGAACGTCATCGATGGGTTGTCGGTAAGAAGTTCGCGGACATAAAGCTGACCTTCGTCTTTGAAGTCGTCCTTCATTTCGCGGGCATCAACAACACTGATGCGAAGTCCGCGCACGAGGTATGCCTGCTGACGCAAGTGGCTCACGATCTTGTCCCATGAGAACGAAATTTCTTTGAAGATTTCAGGATCTGGTTCAAATGTAATAGCTGTACCCTGTTCATTTGAGCTCTCAAGCTTTTTGACTGCAGCTTTTGTCTTACCCTGCTTGTATTCCTGCATGTAGTGACCGCCGTCACGGTACACATCAGCGCGCATGTAGACCGAGAGTGCGTTCACCACTGATGCACCAACACCATGGAGACCACCGGAGACTTTGTACCCGCTGCCATCGCCACCGAATTTACCTCCGGCGTGGAGCGTTGTCATGATCGTCTCGAGTGCCGAGACACCGCTTTGTTTGTGCTTGTCGACAGGAATACCGCGGCCGTTGTCGGCGACGCGAATGCGGTTGCCCGGCAAAAGCACGACTTCAATATCATTGGCAAAGCCACCCATCGCTTCGTCGCGCGAGTTGTCAAAGATTTCCCAAATGAGGTGATGGAGACCATCGAGACCGGTTGTACCAATGTACATACCCGGTCGCTTGCGCACCGGCTCCAATCCTTCAAGGACTTGAATAGAGTCAGCGCCGTAAGAAGATGGCTTCTTTTCTTTATCGTTTTTGGATGCCATGAAATGAAAAAGCGCCTATGCGTTGTGAGTCTATTTTACCAGAAAGAGGCTTATTAAGAAACGTTTTTGTGAGTATATGATGTTCAGAAATCACTTGACAGAGTGAATAAGAAATGTACACTTCTTGTTAGGTTAAACGCAGTTCGACCAAAAAAGAAGGAGTATCCCTTGAACCTTCAGGAGAAAGCTCGTTTTGCGCTCGCGACCCTCATCGGCTTGTTCGTATCCCACAGCCTCTTTAGCGGAGCTCCTCACACGAACAAGCTCTACGCCGTAGACGCTTTTTTCGTCATCATGTCCTTCTGTTTCTTTGAGTTGATCTACCAGGGGATCTGCATGCTCGCCTCCGCAGTCAAGAAGCGGCTGTATGCATCCTAGTGGCCGCGGTGCGCTTCTCCCAACCATGGAAGTCGCCACTGCGGCTTTCGTGCTTTTTAAATAGGAAAACTAACGGACCTCCCACCCCTTTCCGCGGATCTCGTCTTCAATCTTACCCATGATCTCGCTCACCTCGACATCGGAGAGCGTCTTTTCGTTTGATTGAAAGACGATGTGATATGCGTACGATGTCCTTCCCTCTTTGGTGAATGTGTCAAAAAGATCGATGCGAGCAACAAGCGAGCCGCCGTGTGTACGAACGATAGCAGGAATCGACCCAGCATCTCCCTCGGTGATCCACACGGCGATATCGCGAAGCACGAATGGATACGCTGAAATCGGCGCAAATCGTGTTTGTGGAAGCGAGGGCAGATTGGTATACGCTGTAACTTCTGGAAGGACTTCGATGACGTTCGAGAGATTGATTACCGCAAGAGAACCGTCTGTTTGAGTAGCGAGTGAAACCCCTAAGACTTCTTCAAGAGATGTTACTACTTCGTCAACATCTGCTTTCTTCTCAGAAACGATGACAAGCTCTTGGTGCTCGCTCATGTCTTTTGCAAACACCGTTCCGATCTCAAAGAATTGTATCCTTGCAACACCCAAGAGTGGTTTGTTGAGGATATTCGCCTTAAGTGCATCTTTGAGTGAGTCCGCGAGCGTCTCGCGAAGATATTTTTTATCAGCGGCGATAGGATTTGCCATCTCAATCACTCCCTTTTTTACAAACGCATAGGTATAGATTTCAGAGAAACCGGCGTCAGAGAGAACCTTTCGAACAATTGACTTATAGTGCTCATTTTTATTTACCGCTACCGTTCCCTCAAAAGAGGGTAGTTCGCGTGATGCGATTGATTCGAATCCACGTACACGGCCGATCTCTTCTGCAAGGTCTTCTTTGATACGGATATCGAGACGCGGTGCTGGGACAGTGACGACAAAGCGTTCGTCTTCTGATATGAGAATCCGACGAAACGATGCGCCCGTGACAAACGATGGGCTCTCTGAAATTTTTTGTATCTCAAGTCCGTCCTTATTCTTTCGGCTTGCATGTGCGACCATGCCGTTCCCGAGGTACACACCCACATGATCAACTCCTTCAGGAACTTTCGTTCCTTTCATAAATTCCTTTGTTTCGTAGTGAATATCGCCATGGCCGCTATTTGAGAAAACCAAATCTCCTGGTTTTGCTTCCGCTTCAGAGATTCCTGTGCTGAATACATACTGATCAACTGATACACGAGGAATAGTGATGCCTGCGTGTCCATAGACGTAGGTGATAAGAGATGAGCAATCGAATGTCTTTGGTGCATCCGCGAGAACACTAGCCCCCATGGTGTACGGTGCTCCGACATACGCTTGTGCAAGTGCAACTATTTTTTCTCGCGGAGAAACAATCTCGTATGAAAATCCGAGCTGTGCGAGTGTTGCCTCGATATCCTTCTTTGAGAACTCGGTTCCGAGAATCGTATTGATTTCAGCGACCGATGCGCCCACTTTGTATGGGTTCTTTGGGCGCGGAAACACCTCAACAACATCTTCAGCGACCGATGCGCCCGCGAGATCAGCGAGAAGCTCTGTTAGTCGAGCCATTGCGACTTCTGCAAGCTCGGGTGCAATCGCGTTCTCAAATCGAACCGACGCATCCGTGCGAAGCGAGAGTTTCTTTGCGGTCTTCCTGATGCGAACCGAATCAAAATTACAGACCGAAAATACAAGTTTGGTTGTTGTCTCTGATACGCCGGAATCTTTGCCACCCTTCACACCAGCAATATCAAGCGCCTTCTCGCTATCACTGATGACCATAACGCTTGGATCGAGTACCAACTCTTTTCCATCAAGAGTCGTCAGTGTCTCCCCTTCTGTTGCAGGGCGGATAGACATGGTTTTGGTGTCGCCTCCTGCGAGCTTGTCAAAATCAAAGACGTGTACCGGTTGTCCTGTTTCGAACATCACAAGATTCGTCACATCAACCACGTTGTTGATAGAGCGCTGGCCTTGTGCGGAAAGCTTTTCTTTGAGCCACGCTGGCGACTCGCCGATACTCACATTCTCTGCGTAGCGCTTCAGTGCACGAATACATCCCGTATCTTCTATTGAGAGCGTTAGGTGCGCCGAAGAAGAAATACTAGAGGATGTTTTTGGCGAAAGTGCAGGAAGTCGTGGAGTGGTGTGTAAGAGCGTTCCAATCTCTCGAGCAACTCCCCAATATGAAAGACAGTCGTGCGATCGATTTGGTAGCACTTTGATGTCGAGAATCGTGTCGGTGCCGTGCGCCTCAATACTTTCAATTTCAAAGGCGTGCATCGTAATCAGACGTGCGAGCTCCTCGACCGCCGGAAGCGGTTGCTCGAAGTATTCCTGAAGCCATGCGTAGGAAAATTTCATACCTAAAATTGGTCACTTACCCGAAGATCTCCGGAATATAAAAGTCGCACGTCAGGAATACCATGACGAAGCATCAGTAATCGATCGATGCCGGCGCCAAACGCAAACCCACTCCACTCGCGAGGGTTGATACCCGCGCTCTCAAGTACCTTCGGATGCACCATGCCCGCACCCATGATTTCGATCCATCCCGCTCCTTTGCAGACGCTGCAGGATTTTCCTGCGACACCACCACAATTGAAACACGACACGTCAACTTCAACGCCCGGTTCAACGAATGGAAAGTAACTTGGACGAAGTCGCACGATGCTCTCTGCTGCAAAGAATTTTGAAAAGAATGCCTCAAGCGTTCCTTTGAGGTGTGCAAGAGAAATGTCTTTGCCAACCACCAACCCTTCAAGCTGATAGAACTGTGCTTCGTGTGTTGCGTCGGTTGCTTCATAGCGGTACACCTTGCCCGGCGCGATGATACGGAACGGCGGCTTGTGCGATTCCATGTAGCGAACCTGCACCGGAGACGTGTGCGTCCTCAACAAGGACGCGGAACTATGCGGACCTGACGCAGACTCTCGCTGACTTCTGTCCACATCTGTCTGCGTTGTGTCTGCGCCTGTCCGCGTCTTAAGCCAGAAGGTGTCCCACATGTCCCTCGCGGGGTGATGTTCAGGAATATTTAAGGTATCGAAGTTATAGTGCTCGGACTCTATTTCCGGTCCTTCCGCGACCTCAAAGCCCATCTCATTGAAGATTGTGGTAATCTCGTTGATTGCGAGCGTTATTGGGTGCAGGTGTCCTTTTGGCTCTTTCTCCATAGTGGCTCATTATAGCCGTGAAAAGACTTTGCGAAAAGGATTCTTTGACGGACATGCTGATAGGGAGTATAACTCCTACGGACAAGGATCTTGAGGAGGGACAATGTCACCAGTCTTTGCAAAGCACACGCGTTTACCCGACGAACGAAACGGGATCACCCACAAGTTCACTGTTGGAGGGCACGAGGGATATATCACTGTTGGACGCTATCCTGACAAGGCGCCTGGAGAGATTTTCCTGGTGTCAGCGAAAGAGGGTTCGATGCTGTCAGGGTTCCTCGACACGTTGGCGATGACGGCCTCCCTCGCACTCCAGCATGGAGTGCCACCAAAGGCGATTGTGAAGAAATGGTTGAATATGCGGTTCGAACCGTCGGGTGCGACGTCGAATCCGGATATTCCATTCGCCCATTCGATTGTCGACTACCTTGCGCGGTGGTTGGCAAAAAACTTCCTCACGAAAGAAGAGTGTGATGAGGTTGGTATCAAGACGAGTGAGGGGGTCGCTCGATGAAAGACTGCCGAAGTCCGTGCATAGTATGCGCGGGCTGTCTTTTTTTGGAGCCGCTTCCCAGACTCGAACTGGGGACCTTCTCTTTACAAAAGAGTTGCTCTACCAACTGAGCTAAAGCGGCGAATGTGACGATTGGCATTATACCTCCTCTCTGCCGTTTCCGATATTGTCCTTGTGCTCCTTCAAGTGCTTCAGGTACATCGATGAGGTACTGCGAGATGAAAGCAATTTTTCACCCCGTACCGCTTGAATCATCTTCTCTGCAAGAAGGACGATAATCGCACGAATCGCAAGAAGCATATACTGGAGGGTTTTCTCGTAGATTCGGTAGAGATACGAGAGCGCGCTTCGCGCATGTGAGATGCCGTAGTCTTCTGCGCGATGTGCAAATCGCTCTGCACCCGGCGACCAACGACGAAGCGCTCGTGTAAGCACGGTTTCAGTACCGCTGTACACTTCACGCTCCTTCACCGCGAAAAAAAGCGCTAAGAGAAAGAGCGATGCTCCGAAAGTTGTGATGAGAATGTACATAGATCGTGTAGCGCGAATCGTGTATCGGGTAACGCGTATGTACTACGTACTACACGTTACGTGATATACGTTCTAAAGCGCGAACTTCACGAATCGGCCGAGCTCTATGCGCTCGCCGAACTTCTGAACTGCACCTTCGATCAAACCACCGATTGTCTGATCAGGACTCTTGATTGCTGGCTGTGCGAGAATCGCTTCTACGCCACCAGCGAGAATCTCATCGTCGGTCGCGGCGATCTGCATCGCGATGTCTTTTGCGAGCTGCTGAAACTCTTCGTTTCGTGCGACGAAGTCCGTCTCACAAAGAAGTTCCACTAACGAACCGACCGCACCATGTCCGTGGATGTATGACTGCACTGCACCCGAGCCCAATTCGCGGTCTGCTTTCTTGCCCGCAGCAATCGCGCCCTTGCTCTTAAGGATTTCAATTGCTTTCTCCATATCTCCATCGGTCTCAAGGAGTGCTTCACGACACTGCATCATCGAAACCCCCGTCCTGTCACGAAGCTGTTTGATGTCTTGTGCTGATACGGTCATAGAGAAAAAAGAACTAGATGTAGTAATGCGTGCTAGACGCGACGTGGGCGAGCTTCTCGCTCTTCGCGAACAACAGGCGCAGAAGCAACAGGAGCTGCAGTGCGGACAGGAGCACGCTTTGCACCTTCCTTGTATGCCTCAGCAAGCTTTGAGAGGAGTAGTGTGATTGATGCGCGGTTCGCGTCGTTTGCAGGAATTGCGTAGGAAACGCCGGTCATATCACAGTCTGAGTTTGCGATAGCAACAACCGGAATGCCGAGGATATCTGCTTCAGCAACCGCATTCCTTTCGTGCTTAGGATCAACAACAATCAATGCGGCAGGGAGTGAGCGCATGCCACGGAGTCCGCCAAACGTTTCTTCAAGGCGCTTGATCTCACGGTCAATCATCAATCGCTCAAGCTTCGTGTACTTCACGAGTGTTCCCTTTTCGCGGTCTTCAGTGAGTTTCTCCAAGTGCTCGATGCGCTTCTTAATGACGCTGAAGTTTGAGAACGTTCCTCCAACCCAACGGCCAGAAACGTACGGAAGGCCGAGTGCTTCTGCGGTCATGCGCACTGGCAAACGTGCTTCGAGCTTGCTTGCTGCAAAGACAACCTGCTTGCCCAATGCTCCAATACCTTCAATAAATGCTTGTGCCTTCTCCAAAGAGACGGCTGTT
>CAZWLQ010000010.1:16568-28957 GCA_964634615.1 uncultured Candidatus Saccharibacteria bacterium | reverse complement strand
CGGTTTTACACTATCTTCCCGTACTGGGAGGTTTTGAAGTCTTCCTCAAGAACATTGTCGAGCGGATAGGGGAGCACACCGACATGTTCGTCATCACCGGACAGGTCGCTGGCGTTCCTGCTGTCGAGAAACACGGTAAGGCAACGATCATTCGCAAAGCATCGCTCTATCCGCTTCGCGATCTTTCATACAGCTCGTACTGGTACATCCTCTCGATGATGCCGATCCTCCTCTTCTACACCATCTACCTCACCATCGCCAAGCGCGCCACGCTCCTTCATGCCAACGGATTCTTCAGTGGACTCATCTGTCTTGCGGTGCGCGCTGTCACTGGTGTGCCGTATGTCCTCACGATCCAGTCTGCAGACTTCACTATATATCACGAGGAGGTAGGTCTCAATTTCATTGTAAAGCTCCAAGATTTCTTTGAGCGAATGGTCTATCGCCACGCTGCGGTCTGTCACGCGGTTTCACATGACTTGTGCGCGCACTACAAACGCCAAGGAGCCAAAGAATGTGTGATGATTCCCAACGGTGTTGAGACAACACTCTTTAAACCAATTACCTCATCCGAGGAACAAAAAGTAGTGTGCGCGAAATACAATCTTCCTCAGGATGCTTTCATTATCACGAACATCTCACGGCTTGAACCCAAGAACGGTGTTGAAGAAGAAATCGACGCGCTTGCGCTTCTTGTTGCAGAACACCCCAATCTTCTTCTTGTTCTTATCGGAGACGGCAGCAAACGAGCCGAGCTCGAAGCACATGCTCGTGAGAAGGGTATTGAGAAGCACGTTCGATTTACTGGTCAGATTCCATACGGCGATGTGGGTCCGCTTATCGCAGCATCCGATGCGTTTGCCCGCACCCCACGCGCCGAAGGCTTCGGTATCGTCTTTCTCGAAGCGATGGCCGCAGGTATTCCTGTCCTCGCAACACGAACGGGTGGGATTCCTGATTTTATCGAGCACGGTGTTACGGGTCTTTTGTGTGAGGTGCGTGATCCGCAGGCAATTGCAGGAGAATTGAAAAAGCTGATTACCGACAATGCTCTTCGTGAGCGATTGGTCGCCAACGCAACAAAAATGGTTCATGAACGATATGACTGGGACGTCATCGCAGAACGAGTGAATAATGAGGTGTATCAATCTGTGTCATGAAAATACTTATCGCAACAGGAATCTATCCGCCAGAAGTAGGAGGGCCTGCAACATACAGCAAGCTAATGAATGATCGTTTGCCGGCTTTTGGGTGGGAAGTCGAAGTACTTCCGTTTCGAGTTGTCGCGCATCTTCCAAAAGTGATCCGGCATCTTGCCTACGCGTGGGAGGTTTTTGTGCGTGCCGGTGACGTGGACGTGGTGTATGCACAGGATGTGGGAAGTGTGGGTGTACCAGCGCTTATTGGTACACGTCTTCGAGGTAAACCATTCGCAGTGCGTGTTCCTGGTGACTATGCATGGGAAACTGCATCACAGAAGTTTGGTGTCACTGACACCATTGATGATTTTCAAAACCGTCGCTATGGTTTCTTTGTCGAGATTTTTCGCTGGATGGAGCGGACTATCGTGCGCTATGCCAATCTTGTCATCACTCCGAGCGACTATTTCACCCGACTCGTCTCACGGTGGGCAGATCGAGGATCAAAGACTCCTGTCAAAACGGTCTACAACGGTATCGAATCGCCAGAGGCACTGCCGTCTCGAGAAGAAGCACGAAACAGTCTTGGAATCGTGTCTGATGACAAGTTGGTGCTTTCAGCAGGACGACTTGTACCATGGAAGGGATTTCCTGCGCTTATCGATGTTGTTGTTGATCTACACAAAACCGATCCTCGTTGGCGGCTCATCATCTTGGGGGACGATCCAGAACGATGGCAACTTGAGAAAATCATCACTGATTATAACGCCGGGGACTACGTAACGCTTGCCGGAGACCAGCGCAGAGACAAGATGTTTGCATATTGTCGCGCAGCGGACGTGTTCGCACTCAACTCGTCATTTGAAAGTTTTTCGTTCCAAACAGTCGAGGTGATGCGTGCAAAACTGCCTTTTGTTGGAACGAACATCGGAAGTTTGCCCGAGCTTGTTACCAACGAACACGAAGGCATCCTTTTGACGCCTGATAATCGTGAAGGATTTAAAAAAGCTATTGTACGGATGGTAGACGACCGTGCGTTTCGAGATCGGTGTGTTGCTGCAGCATTCGAGAAATCTCGGACGTTCTCGATCGATCGAACACTCCAAGAAACATCATCGTTGCTCAAACAACTCTATGAAAGAAAACAGTAATCCAACAAACGATTTTCCAATAATCATGTTTGGCACCGACGCGTCGGTGTTTGATCCGAAGAGTGATACTGCACTTCGGATGCAGGAATATACCAAGCTTCATTCACATGTTCATATCGTAACGTCGGCACGTGACTCACAGGGGCGTTCTATGATTCCTCTTTCAGAAAAAGTTTCAGTCTATCCCTCGAAGAGTTCCATCCGACCGATTGCTTTGTGTGGAATGTATCGACGTGCACGAAGGGTGATGCGTGAGCACGGTGTCCGGTGTGTGATGTCTCAAGACCCCTTTGCTCTTGGTTTGGTGGCGTATCTCCTTGCTCGAGAGTTCAAAGGAGTCTTCTCGGTTGGGATATATGGCATGGATATCAACGATCTCTTTTTTAAACGCGAATCAATCGTACAACGTTTACAAATGTTGATTGCCCCGTTCGTCATGCGTCGAGCAGATGCGATACAGACAGACGGGCCTGAGACCATAGGACCGCTTCAAAGGCGATACGGAGAGAAGATATTCTTTAAGCCGATGTTCCCTTCGAATACGAAGGATCTGGAAACTATTGAACGGACTGTCCCTGCCACACCGTTGAGAATTCTTTTTATCGGAAGATTCTCATTACAAAAAAATCCCGATTTATTGGCTCAGGTCATAATCGCCAGTGCTCGTGAGTTCGGCGAAAAAGTTCATTTTACGCTTGTTGGCTCGGGCAGTCTCAAGGCCGGTTTACTTGAGACGGTTCGTATGCACGGGGCAGAAAAGAATGTTACCGATGCCGGCACACTCAATCGGCAACAGATTGTCGTTATGTATGCCACACATCATCTTCTGATTCTCACGTCATATGATGAAGGATTTCCACGTGTGTTTATGGAAGCCGCTATTGCTGGTATGCCGGTCATCACAACAAACGTGGGCGGCGTCAAAGATCTGATTGTTGACGGAGAGAGCGGATTTGTTTTGCCGCAAGGATCAACAGCCGAAGACTTTGTACAAAAGATCAAGATACTTGTCGAAAATCAAAAACTTCTCGACTCCTTGTCTCAAGGAATACGGCGTACATGGGATGAGCACTATGGTGGTAAGACGATTCTCGACTATCAAAAGCCACTCGTTGCGTTCTTGGGGGAACGCCTTTCGTCTCTTCAACCTGTCGTGCGGGAGCGATGATCGAATGATATCGTAGGGTACGTCACCTAACTGAACTACCAATGACCGAACCAGACAACAAAAAAGACCCCCAGATACAAGTCCCAAAAGAGCACTATGCGGCAATGAAGTACGATACGCTTGAGCGATTCATTTCGTATCACCATCAAATCTTTTCGGTGCTCAAACTCAAACCACAGACCGTTCTTGAAATCGGTATCGGCAATAAACTTGTCTCGTCATACCTCGAACGGGAAGGGGTCGACGTTACCACAGTTGATTTTGATAAAGACCTTAAACCCGACATCGTTGCCGACGTGCGCAGTATGCCGATTCCTGACAAATCATATGATCTCGTCATGGCCTGCCAAGTGCTCGAACACATCCCGTATGAAGATTTTGAAAGAGGACTTGCCGAGATGCGTCGTGTCACCAAGCGCTACGCAATCGTCGCGCTCCCACGTCGAAGCTCGTATGTTGAAATCGTCATCAAGTTTCCTTTCATCAGGACGCTTCTTAAACGAAACTTTCTCGACCTTGCGATTAACAAACACATAGACTTTGGCGGTTTTGAAACATCGGGACAGCACTACTTTGAAATCGATCGTAAGAAATATCCACTGCACAAGGTGAGAGAACGGATTGAGCGCCACTTCACGGTGCTTGATGAATTCAGTCCCGTGCTCAATCAGTACCATCGCTTCTTCATTCTTGAACGGAAATCCTAGGCGGTCTCCGCAGCTGTCGCTTCGATGAAACTTCTTATCATTACACAAAAGGTCGATACGCTCGATGATAATCTCAGCTTTTTCCATCGTTGGATTGAGGAGTTCGCGAAGCACTGTGAGTCGATTATTGTTATTTGTCTTTTTGAGGGAACGCACGATCTTCCGAAGAATGTGCGTGTGTTGTCACTTGGAAAAGAGCGCGGGGTTTCGCGTCTCAAGTATCTTCGTCGATTTTTTTCATACATCTATCGTGAACGAAACAACTACGATGCGGTGTTCGTCCACATGAATCAGATTTATGTGGTACTCGGGGGATTATTCTGGCGTCTGTGGAATAAACGAATCGCTCTGTGGTATGCACACGGTGCTGTTTCTTTGTCGCTTCGCATCGCGACACGTCTTGCGGAGACTATCTTCACGTCAACCGCGGAAGGATTCAGAATCGTGACAAACAAGAGACATATCGTCGGACAGGGTATTGATGCGACGTTGTTTGCTCAAAAGAAAGAGTATTCGATTGGTTCTCAATTCCGCCTCGTGAGTTCAGGTCGCATCACACCACCAAAAGATATTCCGGGAATGATCGATCTGGTCGGAAATCTCGTTCGTGAGAACAT
Organism: uncultured Candidatus Saccharibacteria bacterium; assembly: GCA_964634615.1. Classification (GTDB taxonomy): domain Bacteria; phylum Patescibacteriota; class Minisyncoccia; order Phycocordibacterales; family EsbW-18; genus EsbW-18. The sequence continues at coordinate 24,175 of CAZWLQ010000010.1, read as the reverse complement.
TCCCGCGACACTCACACTGATTGGAAGCGGGGATCAAGTGTACACGGATCACCTCACAACATATGCGAGTGATAAAGGCCTCTCACAAGAGATACTTTTTCACGGAGGTCTTCCGTATCACAATGTTGCTGCAACACTCACGGACTATGATGTGTTTCTCAATCTCGGCAAGACAGGGAGTTTGGATAAAGCGATTCTTGATGCAGGAGCGGCGGGTCTACCGGTGGTAACAACGAATCCCGCACTCACTGCATTCATGGTCGATTCGGATCCACTGAACGCTCTTCGTACGGTGTATCACATGCAGCCCGAGGAACGCAGGGAGCAAGGTGTCCGACTGCGGGAATGGGTCGTGAGAGAGCATTCGCTTTCCGGTCTCGTTGCGCGTATCGTCAAAGGAATGGAATAATCATGTTTTGTATGAAAAAGATGCTCTATGCGACATCGCTGTACTATCCGTCTCGGTATGCGAACCGACTCCAGGTTCTGCAGACTGCGGAAGCCCTTGCCAAACGTCTTGGCGATGATTTTGTGCTCGGATGTAACAAGATCGCTGAATTCGGCGACCTCTATACGCATCGGTTCATTAATTTTTTGACTGCGCGAAGCCCGATACTTGCCTTACGACAGATGCGGTATGCGCGTGCGAATGGAATCACGGTCATGTACAGCCGTGAGTACAGCATCTTGTTCATGATGTTCTTGTACAACAAGGTCTTCAGACTGCCACTGACATTTGTTCTTGAGGTCCACGAAGCGCATACAGACTATCGTTTTACATTCATGATTCGTCGCTGTGCTCATATCTTTTGTTTAACCCACGGACTTGCTGACGATCTTCGTGCAGCGTTTGACATCAACGCCCCAATCACAGTCCTCCCTGATGGTGTTGATATCAAAGCGTTCGCTGTCACGACAGATCGAACTATTCTTCGCGCGAAGTTTGGATTGCCTTCCAATCATCACATCGTTTCCTATGTGGGAAGCGTCGGTACGTATGCGTGGAAGGGTGTCGATGTGTTTTTGGAATCGCTCTCACACGTAAAAGATCCTTCGATCCATTATGTCGTTGCGGGAGTGAAGGATGGAGATTTTGATGAATTTAGAACCACGTATGCGGGTCTTCCCGTCACGTTTTTTGGTTGGATGGATCGCACCGAAGTTGCCGAAATCATGCATCTTTCGGACGCGCTGGTTCTACCGAATAAGCGCGGTGACGTTGTTTCAGAGAAACACACATCTCCGCTCAAGTTGTTTGAATATATGGCTTCAGGAACTCCAATCATCGCGAGCGATCTTCCTTCAACGCGCGAAATTCTCGATGACCAAAGCGCGTTCCTCGTCGAACCAAACAATTCAGCTGCGCTAGCACATGCAGTGGACGTGATCTGTTCTTCTCCAGAAGAGGCAGCACAACGGGCGAGCATTGCACGAAATATCGTCGAGAAGTATTCGTGGGATGCACGTTCCAAAATAATAATTGACGCTTTATCGCATCTGGTATGAGTATCAACGCAGTAACAATGACTCTCCGCATTGCCTCATACGGCGAAGGTTTTTTTGGAAAAATAAAAACTTTTTTTGTCATTTTTGTACGACTCGTCTGTTGGAAGTTCGGATTGCCTGTGCACGAGGTAGATATGCAACTCCGTATGAATAACGTTTTATGTACAGTCTCTATCAGTAGAAAGCCAGATGATTTGTGGGTGTTACATGAAATTCTTGTTCAAGAAGAGTACAAAATAACTGAAATCGACAACCCGCATGTCATTGTTGATGCGGGTGGAAATATAGGCGTGTCCGCAATGTATTTTGCCACGCGGTTTCCACATGCAACGGTATACACCGTGGAGGCTGACCCGACGACGTTCATACGGTTGCAAAAAAATACGGCACCATTTAAGAACATCATTCCAATTCATGCGGCCATCACATCGCGGAGCGGTGAAGACGTTGTGTTCTATCATAGTGAGCGGTCTGTATCGTCGTCACTGAAAAGACGATCTCAGACAGATATTGAAGTACGTGTCCCGAGCATCTCAATTGACAGTCTGATGCGCACGTACGGCATTTCGACTATTGATATCTGTAAATTTGATATTGAAGGGGGGGAAGCGGACGCGCTTGCTGTTGGGGAACTCGATAAAAAGATACGTTTTTGTATCGGCGAAGTCCATATGGATTTAATGGAACTATCACAAAAAGAGTTCATGGACTTGTTTTCGGGCTTTAGCACGCGTACGCTTGATCTCGGTAAAGAGCGCTTCATTATACGGGCGGGTTCAAATTATTTTGGCACCACACTATGAGACACACACTTTTTTCACTCTGTACGATGTATGTGAATAGAATTCGAACCATGTGGTGGCGTCTTTTTTTCAATAAGCAATCAGGGGCGTTTATTGTGTACGGCAGGATTAAGGTGTATAGCCCGCAAAATATCGTCGTTGGAGAACGATCGACCCTCAACGAAGGTGTTGTATTGAATGCGCGTACGAACATCACTATTGGCAGTCACGTACATCTTTCTCCACACTGCATTCTCAACACGGGAGGATTGGATGTCTCAAAACGGAGAGAAAAACGCGTGCACATGAGCAAGCCAATTACGATTCATGATGGCGTGTGGATTGGCTCGGGCGCCATGGTGAATCCGGGGGTGACGATAGGAGAAGATAGCGTCATAGGAGCAGGGTCGGTCGTAACAAAAGACGTTCCACCCGGTGTCGTTGTTGTTGGTAACCCAGGTCAGGTTCTAAAAACTATTACTTTTGAAGAGTCGAGCGAAGGGCGATAAGGAAAATAGAAACATTGAGGAGGCGCGCGATAACACGCGCAAGTACGACTCCGACGAGTCCGTATAAAACAACGGCGATTGCAGAGAGAATTATTTGCATAACAGATGCAAAGGTGTTGAGAACATAGAGTCGTTTCGTCTCTTGTTTGCTTTGAAGTATTTGCAGTGGAATAAAGAGTGCAAAGCTGATGATGGAAAGACCAAAGAGTTGCGACAGAAAAGCGTATTCTACGTATTGAGGAAAGAAGATAGGGAATAGGAAGGGAACGGCAATCCAATACAGCAATGATAGGGTAACGAGACCAATCAGGAGAAGGAACATTCGTCTCCAAATTGTCCCGCGTATAGCAGACTCCGATTGCTGAGAGAATTTGGGAAGCGCTATTTTTGAAACATTATCAACAAGTGCTTTTACTTGATCAACCGGTGCAGAAATAATCGCGTATGCCGCGAGTTCTGTCGCCCCCAAGAAATTAAATACAAGTAATTTATCAAGCTGGTTTGCAACTACTCCAAGTATTCCCATGATACTCAAGTGATTGCCAAAGGTGGTCATGCCCGGTTCCTTCGTGTCGTTTGTCTTGTAGAGATGCCGTACGTGGCGCAAAAAAACAAATCGAGTGAGGGTAAAGGGTACAAAGTATGCCAACAAGAGAAGAAACACGTTGTCCGTAAGAAGAACAGTGACTACCAATGCAATAATCGACAGGATTTTTGATGCGATTGAATACTTCAACGACACGCCGAACTCTTTTTTACCTTGGAGAAAAGAATCGTACACGCCGAAGGCCTCCATCGCTGGTAGGAAAAGCGCGACAACAAAAAATGACAGGGCAAGTACGGTATTCCCCTGCATGTAGTAGTAACCTGTGAGCGCAGCACTCGCAACGCTTCCAAGTAGTCCCCAGCGGAACTTTGTTCGCATCGCTTCGTCCATTGCTCCGTCAAAGCCACGGGCAACGGCTCGGGTCACAGCAACGCCGATGCCAGAGAGCGTTGTTACGGAGAGTAGGGCTGCCATCGACAGTATAAATTTGTACACGCCGTAGGTTTCTTTGGGGAGAAAATTTGCAAAGACCAGTGCTGTTATGAATCCTGCCGATGCACTCACAAGTTGCCCAAACCCAAGTAGGCCACTGCCCTTTGCCAAGTAGACCATGTCAGTTTTTGTGTACTGCTCACTCCAGCGTAGCCACCGGAGAATCTTTTCTTTTACGAAACCCATATGCGATATGTAGTGTAGCTCGTTCGCAGAAAAGCGCTATACTTGGCGAGTACGACCCAACAACGTTTGTACGTTGCTATACCACTACCTTCTACGGCACATGGATACAGACAAGAATCATTCGGATAACGAGTCATGGAGGACAGAATTGTTTGACGCCGTCTCGAAGTCACGCACGTTTGCGAACTTACGTGCGTCGCACGGACTTGGAGAGAAGAGCGTGCTTGACCTCGGATGTGGCCACGGACAATACCTTAAGCATTTTGGATTAGGGAGTGTTGGTATCACCACTGCTTCGGACGAAGTTGACTATGGGGCAACGCAAGGTCTTGATATTCGTTTCGGCAACGCAGAACGCCTCGATCAAGCATCGCTCGGTAAGCGTTTTGAAGCAGTGTGGGCAAATAATCTCTTTGAGCACTTGCTCGCGCCACATGCGTTTCTGATGCATCTTAAAAAAACAGTGACCGATGATGGTCTCTTGCTGCTCGGGGTGCCCGTGTTCCCAGTGCTTCCTGGTTTAACAAGATTCACACGATTTCGGGGCGTGTTTGCATCAAACCACATCAATTTTTTTACCCGCAGAACGCTCCGTTTCACTGTCGAACGGGCCGGCTGGAAGATACTCGATGTTCGGGGCTTCTTTTTTAAGAACCGATTTCTTGATGGGTTGGCATGTCTTGTTGCTCCGCACATGTATGTGGTTGCAAAAAATAACACTGCATTTGTCTATCCACCGAAGAAATACCATGAATGGGTTGAGGATGAACACTACGCGGACCTTTTGCGTATAACAGGCCAAAAGAAGTAATCGGCACACCCCCTGTGGAATAGGGGGAATTGCATGGTATAGTCTTCTCCATATGATTGAAAAAATAGCCCGATGGGTTGCGATTGGCGGCGCCTTCGCAGTACTTCTTATTCCACTTTTTGTTACAGATTCGATGTACTTTCCGTTCATAACCGGGAAGAACTTCGCATTCCGAATCATTGTTGAGGTGATGCTTGTGGCATGGGCAGTTCTAGCACTCGTGTCTATTGAATGCCGTCCAAAGCGTTCGTGGATTTTCCTCGCAATGGCGGTGTTCACGATTATTGTCGGCCTCGCAGACATGACCGGCATCAATCCACTCAGGAGTTTTTGGAGTAACTATGAACGTATGGAGGGATTCATTGCAATCCTTCACCTTGCAGGGTATCTCTTTGTCCTCGGCTCTGTGTTGAAGACAGAAAAATTGTGGAACACGCTTTTCAATTCGTCGGTTATCGTGAGCGTCGCCCTCTCCTTCATTGCATTTTCTGAAATGGCGAATGTTGCTCCTGGCGCCGATGCGCGTATCGACGCAACGCTTGGTAACCCAACATACTTTGCAGTCTATTTGCTCTTCAATATCTTTATCACACTCCTCCTTGCATATAGACATCGTGCGGAAAAATTTATTGTTGGTCTCTACGGTCTCGCCGGTATCGCACAAGTGATTGCACTGTATAACACCGGAACGCGAGGAACACTCCTCGGATTACTTGGTGGCTTGGGTCTCTCTGCGCTCATTATCTTTGTCCGAGGGTCATCGTATCCTCGTCTACGTCGTCTCGCTGGTGGAACAGTTGCGCTCATCATCATCGCAACAGGAGCATTCTTCATCTTCCGTAATGCATCCTTCGTTGCCGAGAGTCCGGTGCTATCCCGCATCGCCAATATTTCACTCACTGACACTACCGTCGAATCTCGTATCACGCTGTGGACGAGCATTGCCTGGGAGGGTTTCAAAGAGCGGCCACTTCTTGGATGGGGGCAAGACAACTTCATCGTCGTGTTCGGAAAATACTACGACCCGATCATGTACAAACAGGAGCCGTGGTTTGATCGCGCACACAACGTTTTCATTGACTGGCTGATTGCAGGAGGTCTCCTCGGGCTTCTCTCGTACCTTCTCCTGTTTGGTGCGGGTATTGTTATGCTTTGGAAAAGCACATTCTCGCTTCCGGAGAAGGCATTGTTCACGGGGCTCTTTGCCGCATATGCGTTCCACAACATCTTCGTCTTCGATAACCTCATCAGTTACATCTACTTTGCAATGATACTTGCGTATATTCACGCACATCGAACGTACATTGAACAACCACAGATGCATATCATTAACGACACGGCACCCACCATCCGTCCGAGCGTGGTGATGTTCGGTGGCGTTGTTGTTGCCTGCGCACTCATCTACTTTTTGAATGTGCCATATATTGCACGTTCACAGACGCTCATTCATGCACTCAAGGAAGATTATGGAGGCCGCTATGATTCGGCGCTGCTTTTCTATGATGAGACACTCGCACTGTCGGGGCTTGGTCGAGAAGAATCTCGCGAGCAACTCGTACAGACATCAATTCGTGTATGGAAGAGCAACGCAGCGGACAGTATAAAAGAAGCATTTACATCGCGCGCACGCGCAGAGTTGGAGGCAAGCGTTGCAGCAGATCCTCTGAACACACGACCGCTCTTCTTCCTCGGGTATGCGCTCTCCAATACAGGTGCCGATGAGGAGGGTATTGATGTCTTTCGAAGCGCGCTTACCGTGAATCCTGCACGTCAGAACTTTCTTTATGAAATTGCACGAACCTACCTCAACGCAGGAGAGTTTGATGCTGCTATCGCAACATTCAAAGAGGCATATGACATATTGCCGGAGAACGATGAGGCGCTGACGTATTATGCAGCAGCACTCATTTCGAGTGGCCGGATTGTTGAAGGAGAGCGGATGTTGACCGAACGTTTTGGGACGACCGCTATTGATAACTCAATTTTACTCAGTGCGTATAAGGAGCAAGGCGCTACGATGAAGGTCGCCGCTATTCTTGAGCAACGCCTTGCACAAATGTCTCCGCAAGATGACTTCCAGACACGACTTTCACTTGCGGTCATTTACATCAATACGAATAACGCGGATGATCGACCAAAAGCGATTGAACACCTCGAGCGCGCAATTTTCTTGAATGATCAGTTCAAAACGCAAGGACAGCAAATGATTGAAGCATTGAAGGCGGGCAAAAGTGTCATCGTAAAATAAAGTACTTGCTTTTATTGGTGAAGTATGATACTATGGCTCTCGTGAGTGCAGATATGCGTGCAAACGCTACTGCTATGTAGATGTTCTACGAAAGTTCCCCGCACTGCGGGGGATTTTCGTTTTTTGTCCACAGATATCTTTTTAAAGGGCGAGAAAGAGACCAAATCGTTATATGATGTAATGGTTGGTCATATGCCGCATCGAAAACCTTTCACACCAGGTGGGTTTTTCCGTTACCTTTTTGTTGTAGCGCTTATTATCCCATGCATCGTATCGGCAAACTCAGTAGAAATGAGGGGATTGTTTGTGCATCCCGAGCAATTTGCTCTTGAAACAGTCAATGAATTCGTTGCTTTGATTGAGACCACGGGCGCACAGTCCGGCAGGATTGTTGGTGGAGGCGGACGAGCAGCACATGCATTTGCACTTCAGACTGTCACGGAATTTCTTGATACGATTGGTGACGCAAACAAAAAGGTACATAAAGCGACATACCAAGGCATCGCTTCTGCGGGCGATGCCTTTT
>CAZWLQ010000010.1:0-16558 GCA_964634615.1 uncultured Candidatus Saccharibacteria bacterium | reverse complement strand
CCGCAACCGACGTTGCCGAAGGCCTTCTTGAAGGTTTTGAAGAAACGGCGCATGCATTTGCGCTTGTGATGCAGGAGAGCAACGATGCTGGCTATGCGTTTGGCGAAGAAATCGGAAAAGGGTTTGATCGCATCGGCAATACTCCGGATGGTATCCTTGCAGCCGTTCATCCCGCAATCGAGGCATTTGCTGGCAATGATTTTGGTATAGGAAGCGTGGTATACGAAATGGAAGATGCACTGCGGGATTCGGGGAGCGATATCCGGCAGGGTGTTGTACGACTTGGCGCTGCAGCACATAGTTCAAATCGGGTAAGCCGAGGGTTATTGCCTGAAGCATCGCGACAAATTGCTGCGGTCAACGCACTTCCCAACCTCGATTCTATTGGTGACTCAATCGTTCTGTTTTTTAGCAACATGTGGGGGAGGTTTTTTGGTGGAGACGGAGGAGATGAAATTGCTGTATCCAATCAAACACCACCACGCGATAAGGAAGTTGTCTCAAACATACAACCGACAGGCACCACTCCACCTCCAACTGTTGTCGTGTTTCCATCAGAACCACCGTCTCCTCCGATTCAGCCGGTCTACATTCCTTCCTATTTGCGCTCATCATCTATTTCAATCGCTGACGTTGCAGTAATGATTGGTGGTTTGCGTAACGAACTCACACCACTCATCAGTCGAGCTATGCGTTCTCCGCACACGGAGCTCAATGATGACAGCAGCGATGTCGATCTCTCGGGATATTTGGCGCTCACCGGGGGCACGCTCACCGGAGCTCTCATCGGTACGGACGGAACATTTTCGGACGACCTTGCTGCAGCAACACTTGCGGTTACCGGATCAACAACACTCAACGGTGTTGAATATCTCTTTCCATCGGCTGACGGCACTGACAACTATGTTCTGACGACTGACGGTAACGGCGCACTCACGTGGGAAGCGGCGGCGGTTGGCGGCATCACATCACTCGGTGGCCTCTCGGGCGCATCGCAAACGTTTGCATCATCATCTGACACGAACATTGGTTTGACAATTGTCTCCTCAGGTTCAACACATACATTTACACCGTCGTGGATCGGCACGCTTGCTGCGGGGAGGGGTGGCACCGGTACGAGCACGGTGAACGCAAATGAACTTTTGATTGGTAACAGTGCAGGAACCGCGTGGACGACGGTTGCGACATCGTCGCTCGGCATCATTTCTGACCACGGTGGTCTCACCGGATTAACGGATGATGATCACACGCAATATGCACTTCTGGCGGGACGAAGCGGGGGACAAACCCTTATTGGTGGCACTGGTGCAAGCGAAAGTCTTACCTTCAACTCAACATCGCACGGGACAAAAGGACTCCTTAAGTTCGTCGGCAGCGGTGTTAATGGGTCAATGTCTATCACAAATTCAAGTGGCGCAGCACAATTTAACTTTTTTGCTGACGATACGGGCAGTAACGGAGCAAAGGTTCGGGCAAATCAATTTGTTGCGACAAACGGCACATTCTTTCTCGCTGAAGATTTTGCAACATTTCGAATGTCGTCAGCTGGGTCAATTACGTTTGCAAGCGGAGTAAGTGCTACTGATAATGCTGCTGATATAGGCCTCGCTCGTGACTCCGCAGGTATTCTTCGCATTAGCAATGGCTCTACCGGCGGTGGTGCGCTTCTTGCAGACTATTTTAGTGCCACATCAACAACAGCAACTTCGACGTTTGCGGGAGTTCTTCATCCAACAGGAAAATTGGCGGATACAGCCGGTAGTGGTGGGAGTTCAGGACAACTTCTCCAATCAACCGGCACTGGGCTTTCCTGGGTTGCAACAACTTCCTTAGGTTTTGGAAATGTTGTTGGTCCGGCATCAGCAACAGACAATGCAATTGCACGCTTTGACCTTACAACAGGGAAGATTATTCAGAACAGCGGTATCACAATCGAAGACACTAACCGTGTTGGTCTCGCGTCAAACGTCTTTATCTCAGGAGAAGGGAACAATTTTCAAACATTTAGTGACAGCGGTGCAACAGGATATGCCAGCATGCGTACCGGAGATTCACGTTTTCATTTGTATAGCACCACAGGAACAGTTCGTTTCGCGCTTCTTCCAAGTGCAGACCAGTTTCAGATAGGAAACAATTCGACCATCACATGGAGTGCCAACGCAACCGATCCTGGAACCGGTATCGATGTTGGATTGGTCCGTGACTCCGCTGGTGTCCTTCGTGTCAGTGACGGCACTGCGGGTGGAGGCGCACTTAAGGCAAGTTACTTTACCGCAACATCAACAACCGCGACGTCCACCTTTGCGGGAGTTCTTCATCCAACAGGAAAATTGGCGGATACAGCCGGTAGTGGTGGTGACGCTGGCATGGTGCTCACATCAACAGGAACGGGCTTGGATTGGGTTGCGACATCGAGTCTTGGTATTACTGTTGCGTCGGAATGGACCGACGGTGGCTCGTTCGACTACGATCTTGAGAATGTATATGTGGGTACTTCCACACTTGCTACTAATGATCCACGCTTTGCCGTCGGAACATCTTCTCTGGATTTCTTTGTGGCAAGCTCGACGGGATGGACATATGTTGGAAATGATAAACGTCTCGTTATCCAATCTGCAGGAAGCTCCGATTGGAGTTTTCGAAACATAGGAGGAAATCGCTTGGTAGTGAATGACGTATTTGATCGCATCATGTTCGATGGCAACAGTGGCGGGATGGCATTTGCGAGCACGGGGGCCCTATCGTGGACCGATAGCGGTCTTGATCCTACAGGCACAGGAGATCTTATGTTGAGACGCGATGATGCTGGTGTACTCGCAATACGCAACGCAGCGAACCAACAAACACTAAATCTTTACAACACGCAGACCAACTCCTCAAATTATGAACGGTTGTCACTTTCTGGCTCACAAGGAAATTACGTTTCTCTTTCTGCACAGACTGCTGGCACGGGCGGGGACAATCTCCACGTACTTCTCACACCAGCGGGTACGGGTAATGTTGGTATCGCAACAACAACACCTGGATATAAACTCACGGTTACTGGAACCGTCGGGTTTGACGGATTGAGCACAGGATCAGGTGACGCAGTTTGTATTGATACCGTGACAAAAGAGATTCAGTACAACTCTGGCGCAGACACCTGTTTGGCATCATCGCTCCGTTTCAAGCACGATATCGAAGATCTGAGCCTTGATCTTTCTGACCTCCGCAAACTTCGTGCGGTGTCATATAAAGAAAATGCGACCGGAGAAGAGCGTATTGGTTTTATTGCTGAGGAAGTGGAAGATGTGGATGCGCGCTTGATGTTCTATGAACCTAATGGAAATACCCCGCGAGGTGTGCGCTACGAAGACATCGTCGCGCTGGTAGTGAAAAGTATTCAAGAGCTTGCGGATCGTCTCGATGCGATCGAGGAGCAACTTGCAGCGGCAGGACAATCAGTCTCCGGCTCAATCGGAAATTTTGTTGAGTTGATTGTTCAAAAAATCACCGCGGACGAGGTGAATACCAATAAACTCTGCATTGGTGAGACATGTGTAACCGAAAACGAGCTTAAGGATCTTCTTAACGATGCCGACATCAAAGTGCCGAGTGTTCCGGAAGAAGAGCCGAGAGAGGAAGAGACTCCACCAGAAGAAACTCCGAACGATGAAACAGTGCTTGAAGAGGGGCTTCCTGAAGAAGAGCAGCCAGCAGAAGACAAGCCCTTAGAAGAAGAGGGGTCACCGGCTGAAGAGACGTCGTCAGAAGAACCAGCAGTTTAATCATTACATTAGAAATAGTTCCACACACCATGAAACACACGCTCGGAAAGATATTATTCTTCATCGTTGGGATTGGTATACTCGGTGGTCTCGCACAGTTTATGTATGAACGACTTGGCCCTGGTGACGAATACCAAGCGGTTCTTCTGACAACAGGGGACGTGTATTTTGCAAAAGTGAGCGATGGTTTGGGACGTTACGTTACACTCCGAGATGTGTACTACCCGAAGGTTGACGAAACATCAGGTGCGCAAACACCCGACGTACAATTGGTTAGACTCGGCAGCGAACTCCATAAGCCACAGGGAGATGTTAGGGTAAACCGGGAGCATGTCATCATGATTCAGCCCCTCCAGGGAGATTCTCCGGTCATCAGTACAATAGAGGGAGATCCTGCAAGGACGAAATAGATTGCACCGACACTCGTCTACGTTACAATAAAAACACATGGAATTCTTTCCATGTATGGCTGACGGCTGCACTCACATAGAACATATAGTTTGGAGCCTTGCACCCGTCGGCCATACATGGACGGAACCAACCCTTTTCTTTTTGCTCAGCACACAACACTGCGCGTCGGAGGCCCGGCGCGCTTTTCTCGCACACTACAAAGACAAAAAGACCTTCTAGAAGCACGTTCTTTTGTACAAAAGAACGCCCTGCGTTTTGTTGTGCTTGGTGATGGCTCAAATATCCTTCCCTCCGATGAGGGATTCGATGGATGTGTCTTCCTTATGAGAATGATGGGGCGAGAAGTATTACACGAGGACAACCAAAACATTGTTATAAAAGTTTCTGCGGGAGAGCCGTGGGATGCGTTTGTTGCGCATGCGGTTGCACACGGCTGGTGGGGGATAGAGAACCTTGCCGGTATTCCTGGCACAGTTGGTGCAACACCGATACAAAATGTTGGAGCGTACGGCATTGAGGTGTCAGATTGTGTCGAATCCGTTGAAGCATTTGATGTTGAATCAGGCGAAACGCGCCCATTCTCACATAAAGAGTGTCGATTCGGATACCGCGACAGTTTTTTTAAATCCGAACAAGGGAAGAAACTAATTGTAACCGCAGTTGTGTTTCGTCTCGAAAAAAATGGTACACCAAAGATTGGTTACAAAGACCTCGCAAATGCGTTTGCTTCACACACATCAGCGCCAACGCTTTTAGAAATACGCGACACAGTGCTTTCAATTCGAAAAGAAAAGTTCCCTGACTTAGCAGCCATAGGAACCGCGGGCTCTTTTTTCAAGAACCCGATTCTCACTGAAGAAAAATATAAGGAGTTACTGGGCATGTTCCCCGATATTCCTTCATATACTTTGCCGCACAGTCAAAGAAAAATTCCTCTTGCTTGGATCTTGGACAAGGTGTTTCATTTGAATGGCCACTCTCTCGGGAATGTGGGCCTTTTTGAGCGGCAGCCGTTGGTATTGGTGGCACAGAAAGGAGCCACCGCAAAAGAAATCGATGATTTTGCACGCTCTATCGAAGCGATGGTGTTTGAAAAGACCGGAATCGTCTGTGAGCGTGAAGTCCAAATTCTAAAATAGCGCTCTTCTCGATGCGTTTTATTTTTCCGCATCTAACTTTTGAGAGAGAACACATTTTTTTGAAAAACTTGCGCAGCGCGGAAGTTTTTTGTTTCTAGTTTTTCTGCATCTTTGTATTTACCTTAAAAGCGAACGGTTATTTTTGAAATGACTTGCGAATTTGGTTTTTGTATTTAGCACAAGAGTGAGTTACATGTTTTCAAAAAACTCACGGAGACTGTGAGGTCGAGTGGGAGCGCGTTGCGAACACGCAACGACGCGTGTTTTTGAAAACATTTTGACGAACGACACTTATCCACACATTCATGCTTTTACTGTTGTGTTCGCACATCAGTGGCGCGATAATTTTATGTGTGAACATGTTCCATGTATTTTGTGCAAAAGCACATCACACATGCGATCGGTCGACATTACTAAAACAGCTATGCAATCGGGTACGGTAACGTATCTCATCGCATCACTACTATGGCAGCAAAAAAGAAAGCAGCTCGCAAGCCAGCAAAGCGCCGAACTGCAAAGAAGGCAACAAAGAAGGTTGCGAAGAAGCGCACAAAGCGCGCACGACGCTAGTCCGACTTTGTCCCACTTTCAAAAAAACCGCTTCGGCGGTTTTTTTGATTGTCGGAACTTCAACAATTCTGATTTTTCTCTCTCCTGTCAAGCCGTTTTTATGCTAGAATAGCCGCGTATGTCAGTCTTTTCATCACTTTTCGGTAATGACACAACGCGTTTTTTGAAAGAGGCGGAGAGTGTTGTCGTGGCGGTTAACTCGCATGAAGGCTCTGTACAAAAACTCTCCGATGCCGATTTTCCAAACGAGACCAAAAAACTGAAAGACCGTTTCAAGGCAGGGGAATCGCTCGATGAACTCTTGCCTGAAGCATTTGCTCTTGTCCGCGAAGCATCGTTTCGTACACTGAAACAACGCCACTACGACGTGCAACTAATCGGTGGACTTGCGCTTCATCGTCGAAAGATCGCGGAGATGCGCACCGGTGAAGGAAAGACGCTCGTTGCGACACTCCCTGCATATTTGAATGCGCTCACCGAGAAGGGCGTGCACATTATCACGGTGAACGACTATCTCGCACGACGTGATGCGGTGTGGATGGGGCAGGTCTATGCATTCCTTGGTCTCTCGGTTGCGGTGATCAATGGACAAAATCAGTCGTATCTCTACGACCCGTCACACATTCCGCCACAAGAAACCGCAGAGGCGGATACCGAGCGCGACTTACTTGGTGCATTTAAAATCGCGTATGAATTTCTTCGTCCAGTAGCAAAGCGTGATGCGTACGCTGCAGATATCACGTACGGAACGAACAGCGAATTTGGATTCGACTATCTCCGTGACAACACGGTCTATCGAAAGACCGATCTTTCGCAGCGAACCGATGAGGCGGGAGGCCATAATTTTGCGATTATCGACGAAATCGACTCAATTTTGATTGATGAGGCAAGAACCCCACTGATTATCTCGATGGCAACAAAAGAGGCGGAAAACCTGTACCAAACTTTTGCGCGTATTGCCGGTTCGATGGTGGAAGGTGAGCACTATGAGGTAGACGAGAAAAAACACGCGGTAACACTCACCGATGCCGGCATCGAAAAGGCGGAAAAGATGCTTGGTGTAGAGAATATCTATACGGACGCGGGCATTCGCTATGTTCATCACCTTGAAACCGCAGTTAAAGCGCGCGGTCTCTATAAAAAAGATCAGCAGTACGTTGTTCGTGATGCCAAAATCGTGATCGTTGACGAGTTCACGGGTCGCCTCCAACCATCACGTAGGTGGTCCGAAGGACTGCACCAGGCAATCGAGGCAAAAGAAGGAGTCTTCATCCAAGAAGAAACACGCACCTTCGCCTCGATTACATACCAGAATTACTTTCGCATGTATGGAAAACTTGCGGGAATGACAGGAACTGCACGCACAAGCGCTGAAGAGTTCTATAAAGTGTATGGCCTTGAGGTTATCGAAATACCGACCAATCGTGATATCAAGCGAGTTGATAGGAACGATCTCATTTTTCAAACAGAGAAAGGAAAACTCGAAGCGCTTGCAAAGCGTGTGAAGGAATTGCACGAAAAAGGCCAGCCGGTTTTGATCGGCACGGTTTCAATCGAGAAGAACGAGATGCTCGCGCTCTATTTGAAGCAGGAAGGAATTCCGTACACGATGCTGAACGCAAAGAATCATGAGCAGGAAGGTGAAATCATTGCACAAGCGGGGCGTAAGGGTGCGGTCACCGTTGCCACAAACATGGCGGGTCGTGGTGTCGATATCAAGCTCGGTGGCGCAACGTCATCGCCCGAAGAACAAGAAGCAATTAAAGCGGTTGGCGGACTGTTTGTGATTGGTACTGAACGGCACGAGGCACGTCGTATTGACGATCAGTTGCGAGGACGTTCCGGTCGCCAAGGTGATCCGGGAGAAACCCAATTTTATGTGTCTCTTGAGGATTCCTTGATGCGCGTGTTCGCATCAGACACCGTCAAAACCATGATGGGGCGCTTTGGTATTCCTGAAGACATGCCAATTGAAAATCGTCTCATAAATCGCTCCCTTGAATCAGCGCAAAAGAAAATTGAGGGGCTTAACTTCGATGCCCGCAAGCACGTACTTGAATTTGACGACGTTTTAAACACCCAGCGAGGCAGTGTGTATGGGCAGCGACGTACACTTTTGACTGGCACGCACGAGGACATTGCACGTACTCTTACGGAGATGCTTGAAGGCAACGCCGACGCGATTGACTTGGTTGAGAAAAAGCGCATTGAGCTCGGTGATGATGCATTTTACGAGAGTGTTCGTCGTTTAATTCTCCAAACCATCGATATGTTCTGGGTCGAGCACCTTGAACTGATGGACTACACTCGCTCGAGCGTCTCACTTCGTGCATACGGTCAACGAGATCCGCTCGTTGAATATCAACGCGAAGGATTGAGACTCTTTCGAGATATGCAGGCTGCGATACGTGCCCAGGTGCAATCGCTCGCAGCACAAATCAATGCGCCCGCCCTTGCTCGCGATGAGGATCGTCTTCGTAAGGAGCGTGAAGCACTCAAAATGGTCGGTGGTGATGCAAGCGGTTCGAAAGCGGCCCCTCTGCATGTCCACGATAAGATTGGCAGAAATGATACTGTCACGATAACCAACGGAACAGAGACGAAAGAAATGAAGTACAAGAAAGCGGAAGCCCTGGTTGAAAGCGGTGAGTGGAAGATAGTGTCGTAATGTGCGCATGATTGAACACTTTATAACCTCGATACAAGTCTTTGCGTTGTCGTGGGGCGCGTGGGGTGTTTTTTATCTCGCGTTTCTTCAAGAAATCATTCCACCAATACCATCAACCTTGGTGACGGTGGCAAGCGGTTTTCTTTTTCTTGAGAATGCACCGATAACAACCGCATCGATACTCAAATTGTTTCTAATGGTCGGATTGCCGATTGCAGGAGGGCTCACCATTGGTGCAATGATTGTCTATGGAATCGTCTATGCCGGCGGAAGACCACTTGTCCGACGATACGGTCATTTTATTGGAATTTCGGAAGGCGACATCGAGCGCCTCCACGCCCGAATGAAAGGCACAACGAATGACGAAATTATTCTGTTTGCACTTCGTGCATTTCCACTCACGCCGAGCATCCTCCTGAACGTCTTTGCGGGTATCGTACGCTGGAACCCTATCTCGTTCCTCATTTCAACGTTCTTCGGCACGATTATTCGCGCGATGTGGTCTGGGTTTATTGGCTGGCAGCTTGGATCGGTGTACGTTCAATACGCGGATTTTATAGAGCAAGGGCAGACACTTGTTCTGATTGGCGCGTTTGGCGCACTCGCTGTGTTTTTCTACCGACGTCGACAGAAAATGCGTTACAATAAAGGTATTGTTCAGCCCTAATAATTTTCTATGCAACTCATCTTTCGACTCCTCATTAACGCGCTCGCGATTCTCGCGGTCGCATATTTTGTTCCAGGTGTGGCGGTCACAGGATTCTACACAGCGCTCATCGTTGCGCTGGTGCTTGGGCTCTTAAACGTCATCATCAAGCCGATTCTCTTAATCTTGACTCTTCCAATCACCATTTTGACACTCGGACTGTTCACCTTCGTCATCAACGCGCTTCTCTTCTGGTTTGTTGGCACGGTGATCAAGGGCTTCACGGTTGAGGGATTCGTCCCTGCATTCATCGGCGCGCTCATTGTCACGGTTATCGGATGGGTCGGTCAGAGCATCACTTCGAAGAATGACTAAGAAGATCCGCATCGTTACGCATAGCGGCGGGTTTCACGCTGATGATGTTTTTGGTGTCGCGACGCTCACACTTCTTCATGGAAAAGAAAATGTTGAAGTGGTTCGTTCGCGCGAACCAGAAGTGCATGCAACAGGTGAGTACGTTCTTGATACAGGAGAAGTGTACGATCCAGAGACAAATCGCTTTGATCATCATCAAAAGGGCGGCGCAGGAGAACGGACGAACGGTATTCCGTATGCATCTTTTGGTCTCATTTGGAAGAAATTTGGTGAGACGGTGTGTGGTTCTGCTTCCATCGCTAACACGCTTGATGTCGAAGTTGTTCAACCAATCGATGCGTTTGATAACGGTCTGACCTTGCATGAGCTTATCCACCCGTCGAAGATAGAGCCAATCCTTTTCTATAACGTCATTTCAACATTTGCCCCATTCCGTGGTGAGAAGCTTACCAATGATGAAGGATTCGCTCGAGCCGTCGACTTCGCAACCGAATTCTTGCGCAGAAAGATATTGTTTGCACAGGAAGGTGAAGCATCTGCAGAAATTGTGCGAAGGGCCTACGAAGATGCTTCTGATAAACGGATGATTCTCGTCGAGGCAGAACCACCAATATCGCGCGGCCTTATCGCAAATGTTCTCGTGCAGTATCCGGAACCACTGTATTTCGTCAAACGACATGATGATGGTACCTGGCAAGCCATCTGTGTCCCGCATCCCGACGATTTCTTCCAACAGCGTAAGCCGTTTCCTCAGGAGTGGGTAGGGCTGAGCGGGGAGCAACTTATTGCTGTGACAGGCGTAGCTGATGCAATCTTTTGTCACAACAAGCGGTTCATGATTGTCGCAACGTCGAAAGAGAGCGCAATCAAACTTGCACAGCTCGCCCTAGAAGCATAGGAGTGTTATAGTCCCCCTCGGACAGCTCTTCTGGACGATGGAGAGGACGGCTCTGGAGGAGTATCACTTCCTCCTGCTCAGACGTCGCGTCTTTGCCTCCGTCTCTCTGCATGTTGGTCCTTGGCCGAACCTCCCAGTCGTCCCCTCGGCTGAATCGGTCCTTCTTGACCACGTGCACAGTCAGGATCCCCAAACTTTAGAGGGGCTGTCCAACTCCTCAAATGCCATGGCGTCCGCGCGAAATCTGCGCGGCGTTTTCTTTTTCTCTGATTCACCCCTATACTCTCTTAATCTATGACCTTCGTTGATGAACTCCATATCACAGTAAAAGCTGGCAAAGGTGGCGACGGTGTCATGCGCTGGCTTCACCTGAAAGGGAAGGATCTTTCGGGTCCGGCGGGTGGCGACGGTGGCCGCGGCGGCGCTGTGTATGCTGAAGCAATCCGTGACATCACGGCACTTTCACAATATGTCCACCACACATCGTACGCCGCGAAAAACGGTGGTACCGGTGGTAGTCGCACCAAAGAAGGAGCAAACGGAGAAGACCTGGTCTTTAGTGTGCCCATTGGAACTGTCATCACAAACCGCGAGACTGGGGAAGAATTTGAACTGCTCGAAGAAGGTGATCGCGCGATGCTTTTAGCTGGTGGCGTGCCTGGTCGCGGCAACGTGCACTTCAAGGGTTCGAAGAACACCAGTCCAACGCAATTCACGCTTGGAAAAGAAGGAGAGTCTGCGCATCTAGATTTCGAACTCCAATTGGTCGTTGATATCGGTTTGGTTGGTTTGCCAAACGTTGGCAAGTCGAGCTTGTTGAATGCGCTTACCGGTGCGCATGCAAAGGTTGCTGACTATGCATTCACAACATTGAATCCAATGCTCGGCGTTCTCTATGGATACATTCTTGCGGACATTCCCGGATTGATTGAAGGCGCGGCAGATGGAAAAGGTCTTGGCCATACATTTCTTCGTCACGTGAAGCGCACGAAAATGATTGCGCACTGCGTTTCCTTTGAATATGAAAACATGGCACATGAATACGCAACCATCAGAAACGAACTCGCGGCGTACGACAAAGTGCTCGCGGAAAAGCCCGAAGTGGTGATTTGTACCAAGTCCGACATGATTCCCCAGGAAGAACTTACAGCGCGAATGAAGAAATTTGCCAAAGAAACCGGCGTCACAGTAAAAGATATGATTGCGGTTTCGGTCTATGATGACGCATCTATCAAACAACTAAGCGACTTTTTGACCAAGCGAATGAAGGATTTGTAAAGACGAAAAAGACGATTTGATATGCGATAATGACTGTATGAGCGACTATACGCCGACAATTGGACTCGAAATCCACGTCGAATTGAAAACGCAGACAAAGATGTTCTGCGATTCGAAGAACGACCCCGATGAAAAGCAGCCGAACGTGAATATCTGTCCGGTGTGCATGGCGCACCCAGGGACGCTCCCAACGATTAACCGAAAGGCGGTTGAGCACGTGCTTCGTGTGGGCGTTGCGCTTGATGGGACACTCGCTGACTATTCAGAGTTTGACCGCAAAAATTATTTCTACCCAGACATTCCAAAGGGCTACCAAATCAGCCAATATGCATATCCGTTGGTGAAAGGCGGCTCGCTTCGTGCGAACGGAAACGATATTGCGATCACTCGCATTCACCTTGAAGAAGACACTGCGCGTTCACAGCACGAAGGTGAACACTCTTTGATTGATTTCAACCGCGCGGGCGTGCCGTTGATGGAGTTGGTGACCGAGCCGGTGATTCACGACGCAAAAACTGCGGGCGATTTTGGTCGCGAGCTTCAGCTTCTTCTCCGTACACTCGGTGTATCGGACGCAGACATGGAAAAGGGACACTTGCGTGTGGAGGTAAACATTTCAGTATCAAAAGACGGAACACTCGGAACCAAAACCGAAATTAAGAACATCAACTCATTTCGCGCCGCGGAGAAAGCGATTGAATATGAAATCGTTCGCCAGACCGCAGCACTTGAAGCAGGGGAGGAAATTGTTCAGGAAACTCGCGGGTGGGATGACGCAAAAGGTGCCACATTCTCACAACGAAAAAAGGAGTCCTCACACGACTACCGCTACTTCCCAGACCCCGACCTGCCGAAGATGAAAATCTCCGACATTCCTGAATGGAGTGTTGAACGACTACGCGACACACTTCCGGAGTTGCCTTCACAAAAACGGGAGCGCCTCGGAGCACTCGGATTAAATAAAGACCAAGTTGAACTCTTTGTCTCTGATTTTTCTGTCGGAACATACTTTGATGCGGTGTCCCAGGAGCTTAAAGACGAGGCACTCATCAAATCGGCCGGAAACTACATTGCCGCTGATCTTGTCGGCCTTCTGTCGGATTTTTCGACAAACAAAGCAACTCCCGAAATCTTCGCGAAGCTGATTCGCATGACAGCGGACGGAACGCTTTCCTCACGCGGTGCCAAAGATGTCCTTGCGGTTATGGTTACTGAAGGCGGTGAGCCGGAAGAAATCGCAAAACGTTTGGGCGTGATTCAAGAAAATGATATTGAAGCGATTCGGGCAATCGTTGCGCAAATCATCAATGAGAACCCGAAAGTGGTTGCTGATATCAAAGGTGGTAAAGAAAACCTCCTCCAATTTTTGGTAGGGCAGGGAATGAAGCTCTCAAAGGGTTCTGCGAATCCAAAGGTCTTGGGTGAGTTGATTCGGGAAGAACTCAAACAATAAGCCATAGTTGCTAATTCGCGCGAATTAGCAACTAATTGACAAAATAGTATTTTGTGCTATCTTCAATAGCGGACGTTCAAGGCGGCAATCCAGCTGTCCTTTTTGAAATATTCGGAGGAGGCCCGTCATGAAGAGTCGTACCCGCAACTTGTTGATCCTCTTCGCCACCGTCGGCGCGCTTCTCATCGTATCGGCCTCGAAGGCCGAGGAGTCGACGGGGAAGTGTTTCGCGAAGGAGCCACGACTCGTCGTGACGTTCATCAGTGATGATGCGGAGTCGCCTGTGGGCGGCAACGAGGCTCGCGGTGACTTCAGCATCCTTTTCACCGCGAGGGCGGAAGGGGGGCGGAAGTACATTCCCAAGGCGATGCGTCGCGAGACCAACTTCCTCATCATGAGGAATCAGGATCGGGTCAACCCGTACCAGTTTCTGGTTTCGGCGTCGCCCACCTTCGACGCGACTCCGCCATCCTCGTGTGACACGCCGTGGCAGTTTTGCGTCGGGGACGGAGAAGCGAGGATATTCGCCATCGGAGTGACGCTCGAGTATCCGCAGGAGTCCTCCTACTTTGGGATCCGCCTGCGCCGGCTTGATGTCGTTGGCAAGGTGAAGTACGAACCGAACATCCGCACCTTCGCCACCAACTCGGTCTTCATTCACCATGAAGACTTCGACTAGCTGCCGCGCCTTCGGGCGCCGGCACCACAGGGCCACCTCCGAAAGGATGGTGGCTCTTTTTCATAATTAGCACTTCTTCGTTTGCACGAACAAAGCAGCAGTTGACGATACAGAGTGGTACTGATATAGCAATAGCCAGAGGTACACCGTCGCAACTACGCGACACCAACGTCTTGGAGGATTCGTAATGAAAATCGCCCATTGGGCAACCCTACTCCTCGCAGTCTCATCTCCGGTGTTGGCGGAAGAGCCGCTCCTCGTCATCACCCCAGTCTCTGGACAGGCGATGCTTTTGGCCGACGAAGACGGCACGGTAGCACAATTCGAAATCCGTTTCCTCGCTCGGTCAGAAGGAGGAAACAGCCGGATCTACAAAGACGGATTCGATTGCGGGGAGGATTTTGTCTTTTTGGACCCCAACCTGCCGATTCGGTTCCCGTGTTTCGAGGATACGCCATCGACCCTCTCCGTTCTCGGAGGATCTTCCTGCGACGATTCTCCAACGCACTTCTGCATCGGTGAGAATGAGATGAGAGCATTTACCTTGCAGGTGGTCCTGTCTCCTTTGGCGGGGGGCGACTTCCGTCTACAGCTGCGTGGAATTCCCACCGGAAGCAGGGTTAAGTATCTTGCGCCGGCAAGGGGATACATGACGAACCGGCTCTACGTACGTGGCATCTACGACGACTAGCCACGAACTAAGCCGCCGACCCTTCACGGGGAGGCGGCTTTTCACATGGTATAATTTCCGCATTACCCGGAGTTGCTCAACCCTACACCCTAATTTTCTATTCCATGTCCCGCATCGCTATCAATGGTTTTGGACGAATCGGCCGCGCATTTCTGAAACTTGCACTTAAATATCCTGAACTCGACATCGTCGCGGTGAATGACTTGGGCGACCTACACAACCTTGCGTATCTTTTGAAATACGACAGTGCATACGGCAAAAGCGATTTGGATGTTGAAGCGGGGGATGGAAAACTCACGGTGAATGGAAAAGACATTGCGGTTTTTCAAGAAAAAGATCCAAGCACTCTACCGTGGAAAAAATTGGATGTTGATGTTGTTGTCGAATCGTCAGGTTTCTTTACTGATGTCGCCGATGCAAAGAAGCACATCGATGCGGGCGCAAAGAAAGTTGTTATCACCGCTCCTATACATGGCGAAGCAGCAGGAATTGAAAGCGCGACGGTATTGATGGGTGTGAATGAAGAGAAGCTGAAGACCTGTGACATCACCTCAAACGCATCGTGCACGACAAACGCGGCTTCCCCTGTGATTCAGGTCTTGCATGAAGCAATCGGCATCGAAAAAGCACTCTTAAACACAACACACGGATACACGCAGTCGCAGAGTCTGCAGGATGGTCCAAAAAAAGATTGGCGCGAAGGTCGCGCTGCTGCACACAATATCGTTCCCACATCAACCGGCGCTGCGATTGCGGTCACTAAAGCGATTACAGATCTTGAAGGAAAGTTCGATGGCATCTCGCTTCGTGTGCCAGTGATTGTCGGCTCGATTGCGGATGTGACCTTCATTGCAAAACGAAACACCACAGCAGAGGAGGTGAATGACATTCTTCGCAAAGCAGCAAAAGATGCTCGCTGGCAGGGCGTTCTTAAGGTGAGTGATGAGCAATTGGTTTCGTCAGACATCGTCGGAGAACTCTACGGTTCGATTGTTGACACCTCAATGACGCGCGTGGTTGACGGCAACCTCGTGAAGGTGCTCGCGTGGTATGACAACGAGATGGGGTACACCGCAACGCTCGTCGATCACGTTCGCAAGCTCGCTCAGAATATCTAACCTATGAAGATTGTTTTTATCTGCGGCCCACTTACTACCGGAGGCGACGGGAGTCGTGATTATATTGATAAGAACATAAAAACAGCAGAGGAGTATCAAATTGCGCTTGCTAATAAGGGAGTTGGTTTTTTCTGTGCCCATACACACACCTCATGGCATAGTGAAAAAGGGAGTACTGCGCCGGAAACGTTCTACTACGATCTTGACCTCGATTTCTTAAGGCGCTCTTCAGATGCTGTTCTCGCAATCCCTGGTTGGGAAAAATCATGGGGAGCGAGCAACGAAGTAAAAATTGCAAAAGAGCTAAACTTGCCAATCTTTTATCCGACGTCGTCAAAAGATATCGACGATATTGTACAATGGGCACAATTATGAAAATCGCACTCGCCGCAGATCATGCAGGGTTTACGCTCAAGGAGGACTTAAAAAAATTCCTTGAAGCAGAAGGACACACAGTCTTTGACTATGGTGCTGAGAACTACAGCGAACTCGATGACTATCCGGATTTTATTGTCCCAGCAGTTCGTGCGGTCGCAAATGACGAAGTTGACCGCGCAATCGTGATGGGCGCTTCAGGTCAGGGAGAAGCCATCGCCGCAAACCGAATCCACGGCGTTCGGGCAGCCGTTTTCTATGGAGGGGATGAGGACATCGTGCGGCTTTCCCGTGAGCACAACGATGCAAACACGCTTTCGCTCGGAGCTCGGTTCATTGATTTCGAAGAAGCAAAAGATATTGTGACACTGTGGCTCGCAACGGAATTCTCTGGTGATGAACGTCATATCCGCCGCATCAAAAAATTAGACATATGATAGATGTTGTTCCGGTAATAATTCCAGACTCATTCGAAACTCTTTCTGAAAAG